>DATLTA010000119.1:0-12111 GCA_035533775.1 Candidatus Dormiibacterota bacterium
CACAGAGGACACAGAGGACACGGAGAAAGCCGGGAGAAAATTTGCATTGGCAAGACGTCAATGCAGCGCCGGATGGAAAGGGAGGCGTTACGCCGATCGTAGCGCGCGCGATGTTTGGATTTGTGAACTGGGCCGCACGAAATGGCCTGGCGGATTCGCCCGCGCCGTCCACGCGCGCCGCCGCCGGGCATCGCGCGCGGCGAACCGGCGTGCGCGGCGAGACGTACGCGTACTGGTATCTGCGCCGGATCGGGTACGTCATGATCGCGCGAAACTTTAGGTGTCGCGGCATGAAAGGTGAAATTGACCTGGTGGGATACGATGGCGCGACGGTCGCATTTATCGAAGTGAAGACGCGCACCTCCGTTCGGGATGAGTTTGGCTCTCCCGAGGACGCTGTCACGCCGGACAAACAGCGGCATCTTTCGCGAATGGCCCGGCAGTTCCTTCGCGAATACCGCTTCGCCGAAATTCCTTTCCGATTTGATATCCTTGCGATCGAAGCCTTGCCCGGCCGGCGCCCCCTCGTGCGTCTGCATAAGGGCGCATTTGCCGCACAATGAACATTGTTCGTGTTTTTCAAGACTTTCCGGCCCACCCAGGATTAAAATAGCCTGCTTTTAGAGGACCGTTGGCATTTTTTATGGCGTTTTCTGTGCCAGGAGGAATCATTGCCCGAGTTAAGGAAGGACCCCATCATCGGACGATGGGTCATCATTTCGACGGATCGAGCCAAGCGGCCTTCGGATTTTTTGCGCGAGAGTGTGGTGATCAAGGGAATTGGCGTCTGCCCGTTTGATCACGGAAATGAATCAAAAACGCCGCCTGAACTGCTGCAGTACGGGCGGAACGGCAGCGGCCCAAATACGCCGGGGTGGCAAGTGCGCGTGGTTCCAAACAAGTTTCCCGCCCTGGGGATCGAAGGGGATCTGGACCGCGAAGGGATAGGCCTTTTCGACCGGATGAACGGCATCGGCGCACACGAAGTGATCGTCGAAACGCCCGACCACGGCGCCACGCTTGCGACGATGACGGCGCAGCAGATCGAGGCCGTCCTTTGGGCGTTTCGGGAACGCATGCTCGACCTGAAAAACGACAAACGGTTTCGCTACATCCTGATTTTCAAGAACCATGGAGAAGCGGCCGGGGCTTCCCTGGAGCATCCGCATTCGCAATTGATCGCCCTGCCGATCGTTCCCAAGCGCGTGCGCGAGGAAGTGGACAGCGCGCGCCACTATTACATTGAAAAGGAGCGCTGCATTTTCTGTGACATCATCCGGCAGGAAATCGCATCCGGCGTGCGCGTGATCGGCCAGACCGAACTGTTTGTGACGCTGGCCCCTTACGCGCCGCGGTTTCCCTTTGAAATGTGGATTCTGCCAAAGCGCCACGCCTCTTCGTTTGAAAATGATCAGGCCGCGGTGTTTGCGGGCCTTGCCGCGGTTCTCAAGGACAACCTGGCGCGCCTGGACGCGGTGCTGGACCGCCCGGCGTATAACATGATGATTCACACCTCGCCGATCGGCGAGGAGATCAACGAGCACTATCACTGGCACATCGAGATCATACCGAAGCTCACGAAAGTGGCTGGATTCGAGTGGGGCACGGGTTTCTACATTTGTCCCACGCCCCCGGAGGAGTCCGCCCGTTTTATGCGCGATGCGCAAGTGGTGCTCACGGCGTAGCGCAGGGGTGGCGCCTGGCAACCGATCCCACAATGAGAGCCGGGCCTTGCCGTTTTCTTCCCGGGCACATCCGGGAAATCGCGCCGCGGCGCGCGGCCGGTGAAAAACTGCATTACCCGGTTCGGCCACTGACAAGTGGACCGCAATTTCGCTATACTGCTTAACTCCGGCGCGGTACCCAAGAGGCCTAAGGGAGAGGTCTGCAAAACCTCCATTCGTCGGTTCAAATCCGACCCGCGCCTCCAAATTTGCCACTGCATTTTCTACTGTCCGGTGACCTGGATTTTTCCGCGCCCCGGCAGCGTCAATCCGCGGCCATTTTTGATTGCCGCGCGAGCTTCGCTTGCGTATGCGATGGGGACGGCCGGACACGGTACCGGTCCTGCCTTGTTCATGCGCAATCGGCAGATTCTGCTAATGGGGAAAAACTTACGAGGCGGGTTGGGCCGGTTTTTTCAGGACCGCGCGATATTCCCGGTATGCGGATAGCGTGGAAATATAATCATCGTGGCTGAGCTGCAGTTCCGAGCAGATCTTGCTGATTTCGGTTTCTTCGATCGAAGAGATCTGGTCCACCGCTGAAACTGAGAACAGGCAGTCCAGCAGCGCGAGTTTCTGCTCCCGGGTGGCGATGCGGTTGAATTCCCGGGTCACCAGGAAATTTTCCGTTCCGCCAAAGAAGATGCTTTGCGTCTTAGCCATCTGCGTAGCCAGAATGGCCTGTTCCTCGGTCAGGCTGCCGCGCTCCATCAGGATTCGTTCAATGGCGCGCAATTCGGGTTGGGTGATGTTCAAATCCGCGCGCGCCACGCGGCAAAGGATGAAGGCGAACGAAGCGATGTAGCGGGCCTTGTCGGGGTCCATCTGGTCCAGCGCCGCCACGATCTTGCGGACGGTTTCTGATTCGGGGCTCGTTCCGGAATGCTCATGTGTTTTCTTATGCAGCCCAAGGAACTCGGCAATCGACATTCTTCGCCTCCCTAATTGGCGTCACTCTAATCGGAATCCCTTGATCCGGTTCCGGCGTTGCCCTGCCGCCGGATGGCACTTCGAAGACCGCTCCGGCGCGTTGCGTGACTGATGTGAAACGGCCTATCGAATCGCTCTGGCCATTTATATCGTGAAACGATATTATATCAGTCCAACGGTGTTCCATGACACGTTCTAGGAAAAAATTGCTTCGCCGGATATGCTGGCTCCTGGCCGTCATCCTGGTGGTGTCCATACTTTACGTGGCGGTCGCCCCGTCGCTCAGTCTGGCGCCTTCCGCGCTGCAGGCATTCCGGGCGGCGCTGGCCGTTCTGACCTGCGTCTGTCTGTGGCTTTCGGTCGTCGCCGGAACTGTCTCGATCACTAGCCTCGAATACGGCATCGCGGGATGGACCCGCCTGCAATGGAATCACGCCTACCGGAAAAGCGATCCGCAGGCGCTTTACTGCGTTTGTCTCTGCTGACCTCCCACAAGCCATTTCAATTGCTTCCAATCCGCAGATTTCTGCGCCAATCCACAGTGATCGAGAAGCCTCAGGAGAGGAAAGATGCCAATACTGAAGCGCCACAAAGTGCCGGTCGATTTTTTCAGCCGATTGTCGCGCGCCTCGGAGCGGCTCTTGTTTCTCGATTATGACGGTACGATTGCGCCCTTCCATCCTGAATCGGCGCGTGCCATTGCCTATCCACAAATCAGCGAGCTGCTTCAAAAACTGATGGACGCGACGAACACCAGATTGATCTTTGTGACGGGGCGCAGGGCGCGGAATCTGGGCCGCATGATTTCGCTCCGGCCTGTTCCGGAGATTTGGGGCGCGCAGGGGATCGAGCGGCTGCGTCCGGACGGGGATTACGAGCAGATGCCCTTGCGCATCGCGCAACTGCAGAGATTGGCGCACGTGAAAGCAAGACTCAAGACAATGGATATCGAGTGTTGCCTGGAACAGAAACCCGGCTCGGTGGCGCTGCATTGGCGGGGATTACCCTCCAGCGTGGCAAGCAGGGACGCGGCAACTGTTCTCGGCGTTTTTTCCGGCGAAGCAGGGCGGAACGGGTTGCGGGTCGTGAAATTCGACGGCGGGTTCGAGCTTCGAGTGGCAACCTACACGAAAGCCACTGCAGTGCTGCGCACTTTCGAGGAGGCCACTCCGAACAGCGTGGCTGCGTATCTGGGAGACGACGAACCGGACGAAGAAGCATTCAAGGCTCTGCGCGCACAGGATTTGGGCGTTCTCGTGAGCCCGGTGATCCGGAACACGGCGGCGAACTGCTGGGTCAAGCCCCCGGAAGGCGTCCGTGAATTTCTTGGTGCGTGGATCTCGTCGTGCGCAAGCGACCCTAGGACGCTTCCCCTTTCGGAGCCACGCTCCGAACAAAGTGACGCGCGTCTTCAGTCGGAACCATGTCATACCGGCGCCTCATGGCAAGGGCAGCAAGCAGGGGCACGCCATGATTAACACGGCTATTAACACGGCTGCCAGGAAACATAACATTTGCACCATTATTCTCATGGTAACGGCGGTGGCGCTGATTGGCGCTCCTGCTTCAGGCGAGACATTGGCTATGGAGTCCGGACAACGGTCCGGTGCGGCCTCTACTGTTTCCGCCCAGGAGTTGTCGCCGTCTTTTTTGGGCATGTACCGCAAAGTGATGCTCATCGAGCGAAGTATCGAAGCGTATTCTCACAAGTACGATGTGGACCTCAGCCTGGCTCGCGCCGTATGCATGTACGAGTCCGGTGGCAACGCCAACCTGCGGTCCATGGCCGGCGCACGAGGCTATTTTCAGGTCATGCCCACCACCTACCGCTCGATGCGCGTGCGATCGAACATTGAGGCGGGCATTAAGTATCTCGGAAATCTCCTGCGGCGTTTCGACGGCGAGGAGCGCGTGCTTGCCGCATACAACGGAGGGCCGACGCGGGTGGCCCGCGGCCGGGTGATGCCGCTGGAAACGCAGCAATATGTCAGGGGCGTGGCGAATTACAGGGCCGTGCTGAAAAAGTATGGACCGCTGGTCCGAAAAAATGCGAAAAAGTTGGGCATCGTAACGGTGCGGCGGGGCGACAACTGGTGGCGCCTGTCGCGGCGGCTGAAAATGCCGCTGGCGCAGTTGCGGCTCTATAACCCATTTCTGGCCGCACGGAACCTCAGGCCGGGCTACCATATTGTTTACCCTCGCGATCCGAATCCGGGGCTGCTGGCGGTCGGTGACGACGATACTCTCTATTACCAGGCGCGGCTCGGAGACAACATCATCAGTCTGGCGTTCGCACTGGGCGTGAAACTGGACGCATTTCGCCAGGCTAACAGTCTTCAGCCGCTCGAGCCTCTGGCGCCCGGCACGATGCTGGAGGTCCCAATCAATGCATCCGCCAAATTTGTAAACTACCGCGTGACTGCCAGGGACACCCTTCCGGCGATCGCCAAGCGGATGCGAGTAGATCCCTGGACGATCGTGCGGGATAATTTCTTGTGGAGCCAGCGCGTGGAGCCCGGCATGGTGCTCCGCATTCGGAAGCTTCCGCCCCAGCCCCGGTACGCAGTGCATCGGGTCCGCCGCGGCGATACACTCAGCTCGCTTGCCAGGCGTTACCATACTTCGATACGCGCCATCCAGCTTGCCAATTCGATGGGGCGCCGCACGCGCATTCGCATTGGCCATCGGATTCGTATCCGCAGGAGATAGAACGCCGCTTCACTACATGCTCCAACGCGTCGCCTTCCGTTCAGGGCGCCGGAGCCCCATCGTTATCTGCTTCATCCAGCCCTTCCAGAATGGTTTGCTCGCGGGCGGCCTCTGTTGCCATAATCGCGGGTCTGATTTATTTCAGCAGGAGTGACCCATGGGGGCACGAAACGCCAGGCGCAGATTCGCAAAAGACTTGACCGAACACGGCACGGCGGGCGCATTGCCGACGCGTGGCGAATTCGTATTGCGCAACGGCTACGTCCTCACCATGGACCCGTCGCTCGGTGACATTCCGGGGGGCGATGTGCATGTGAGAAACGGCGAAATCATCGCCGTCGGCAAAAATCTTAAAACTCCCGGCGCCAAGGTGATCGACGCTCGCCGCAGGATCGTGCTTCCCGGCCTGATCGACACCCACTGGCATATGTGGACCTCCTATCTTCGCTGCATGGCCGGTGACAAGCCGGAAGACGGATATTTTCCGGTGACGACGGCCTACGGCCAGGCCATGCGTCCCGAGGACATGTACCGCGCAACGCGCCTGGCCGCGGCGGAGGCCATCTACTCGGGGACGACGACGGTGAACGATGAGTGCCACAACGTCCGCAGCCATGATTACGCCGTCGCGGACCTCCGCGCGCTGCGCGAAGTGGGCGTGCGCGCACGGTGGTCCTACGGCGCGTACAGGGGAATGCCCCTGGAGCAGCCCCGCGATCTGGAGGACTTAAAAAAAATGCGCGCGGATTGGCCGAAATACTCAAACGGCGGGCTGATCGCTCTGGGATTTATCTGGGGCGGCATCGGCAGCATCGCAGCGCCGGTTTCTGCTGAAAAATTTGAGGCGGCCCGGATGGAAATTGAGACGGCGCGCCGGCTGGGCATCCCCGTCTCCCTGCATTTAAGCGCCGGGGAAAACACGCCGCCGGGATGGGTCGAAGCTCTTTTTCGGGGAAACTTTCTCGGAAAAGATCTTTTGCTCATCCATGTTCTGTCGGCTTCTCCCGCGGAAATGAAGATGGTGGCTGCGGCAGGCACATCGATCAGCGTTTCGCCGGGATCGGAAATGCGTATTGGATACGGCCTGGCGAAGGCCTGCGACTTTTTCGATGCCGGCGTCAACGTCTGCGTATCCGCGGACAGCGTGCCGCTCACGGGGAATGCTCACCTGTTCGGAGTCTTGAAGCTGTTGCGGAACGCGGAAAACGCCAAAGCTTTCAGTGAATTCAAGCTCTCCGCGCGGCGCGCCCTCGAATTCGCGACGATCAACGGGGCGCGCGCCCTGGGCATCGACCATCTGGTGGGTTCGCTGACGCCGGGCAAGCGCGCCGACCTGATCGCCGTGCGCACCGACGTGATCACCATGGGCGTGGTCACCGACGCCGCGCGCATGCTGGTCGAAGCCGCCGAACCGGCAAACGTGGATACGGTGGTTGTGGATGGCCGCATTTTGAAGCGCGCCGGCAGGTTTACCGCCTTGTCGCCCGAACAGGTGATTGCTGGAGCTTCCGCATCGCTCGAAGCGGTCCGCAAGCGGGCCGGACGCGATGAGCCGAAGGGCGAGGCGCAAAACCGGTCAGGACCTGCAGGGCGGCCGCGCCACATTTGACCCTGAGGCGTTTCATTTTGGATCAGATCTAACCCCATGGAAACATTACTTTGTTATAATTCGTGCTTCGCCTGCAGGCCGGTGCATAATCAACCACAGATACTTCCCCCTTCTGGCCAACGATAAACGGTGTGTGTGGGTAGATATGATTTCCCGCCTTCGTCGGCCCCCTGTATCGCACTTATGAAATAACAAATTCGATCGAGTGTGCTGACGGGAATAAACCATGAAGCTATGTCTTTGCTTGTTCGGAATCTGTGTTTTCTCTGCTGGCGCGTTGGCGCAGCAGCCCGGCAAGCAGGCGCCGCAGTCCGTGGATTTGACCACCATGAAGCTGGAAGATCTCATGAACATCAAAGTGACTTCCGCGTCGAAGAAGGAGGAAAACCTGTTCGCGGCCCCGGCGGCCATTTATGTGATCACCGGAGCGGACATCCGGCGTGGCGGGTATTCGTCGATTCCCGATGCGCTGCGCTCGGTGCCGGGACTATACGTAGTCCAGCAGAGCGCAAATATCTGGATCGTGTCGGCGCGGGGATTTTCAGGCACATACAATGACAAGATGCTGGTGCTCATCGACGGCAGGCTTGTATACACGCCGACATACGGCGGCGTGTATTGGGATGTGCAGGACCCGCCCCTGGAGGATATCGATCGCATCGAGGTGATTCGCGGGCCGGGCGGGACGCTGTGGGGCGCCAACGCCGTGAACGGCGTGATCAACATCATCACGAAAAAGTCCGCGAATACTCAGGGCGCGCTGGTTGCCACTTCCGCGGGAGTGAATGAGGGCTACGCGGCTCGTGTGCGCTATGGCGGAAAAATCGGAGAAAACTTTGCCTACCGCATCTATGGGACCGGCAATGATTGGCGGCCAACCGTGAATGCAAGCGGGGCGGAAAACTACGATGCGTGGAGCATTTCACAGGGCGGGGCACGATTCGATTGGAATGCTTCCGGGAAGGACACGGTAGAGTTTGATGGGCAAGGCTATTCAGGGCGAGTTCGCACCGTTGTCGGAATGGTTGCGCCGGACTCGGACGTTGTCACGCTCGTGCGTTCCAGCGGAGTGGTGAAGGGCGGCCATTTGCTGGGCCGGTGGAAGCACTCGTTTAACGATCGCTCCGACGCGAACCTTCTGGCGTACTGCGACTGGACGGCGCGAAGCGGGGACCTGGCCAATGAATCCAGAAATCTCTGCGACATCGAATTTCAGCACAATTATTCGTTCGCGGGCCGTCAATCGCTGACCTGGGGTGGGTCGGTAATGACAACCGAACAAACATGGATCAATGACTTTACGCTTGGCTTCTCGCCCCCGGTCCGGCGAGACACCACCTACAGCGGATTCCTGCAATACGACATTGCTTTAGTTCCAGGGAAAGTCCGATTGATTGCCGGATCGAAATTTGAACACAATGATTACACGGGATTTGAATACCAACCCCAGATCAGGGTCGTGTGGACGCCGGGGAAACAGTACACGTTCTGGGCAGCTTTCTCGCGCGCTGTGCGGACCCCCACGCGCATTGAATCCGATGCACGCTTCCGCATTGCACAGATCAACCCGGCGCCTCCCCCGCCGACTTTTCTTCTCGTCACAGGCAATCCGAACATGAAATCCGAGGTGGTGCTTGCGTCTGAATTGGGATTCCGGTATGCGTGGAAAGAGAAGTTCTCGCTGGATGCCGCAGCCTACTACAACCGGTATACAGACCTGCTCGGTGGCAACGCCATGGGAGTCCCAATCGTCAATCCGTCGCCCTTCTATGTTGACGTGCCAGTGCTATTAGGGAATGTGGGTGGTGGGCAAAGCCATGGCCTGGAGCTTTCCCTGAAGTACAATCCCGTCCGCCGCTGGACATTGTCAACGGGAATTACCGAACTTCGCGGCAACTCTGCGGCGGCAGTCACCTATCAGGCGGCAGCCTTCAATCCGGCCCATCAGGTAAACTTCCGGTCCAGGCTTGATTTGACCAGGCATCTGAACTTCGACGCCGCCTATTACTACTACGATGTGACCCCGAGCGGGATCCCGCCCATCAACCGCGTGGACCTGGGCGTCTCTTCGACGTTCCGTGGATTTACATTCTCGGTTTGGGGGAGAAATCTGCAACAAGCCCGGCACCTGGAAGCAATCCCACAGTATTTTAGCGGGGGAGAAATTCGCCGGTCGGTTACCTTCAAACTCACATGGGAATCGAACCCGGACCAGGTGCAAGGGAATCCCTAGCCGGGATGGCCGGCGGTTCACAGGGCTGCGTGATTTCATTCGACATACATGCTCCCGTTCGGCGACCGCCGAGCAGGAGATTTTCTTAGAAAGTTCTATTGTTTGAGCCGGCAGCAGAAGCTCCCGGAATAGGGATAAAAGGCGTAATCCATCATTCTGGTTGCGCAAAGTTGAGGGGAGATAGTTCAAATGCCATGCGGACTGAACTCCACTGCGAAGTAGCGCGCATTGCAAATCGTCCGATACGCTTGCGTTTGCGGCGGATCGCCGGAATTGTGATTGTGCTGGGCTGCATGAATCTTGCGGCGCCGCGGGGCGCACTGGCGCAGGGCGCTCTGCCTGAATATGAGGTCAAAGCCGCCTACCTGTACAATTTTCTGAAGTTCGTCGAATGGCCGGAACATACCTTTGCGGATTCGCTTGCGCCGATTGTGATCGGGATCGTCGGCGGGGACCCTTTCGGAAGCTCGTTGCCGCAGGTTGTGATCGGGAAAACCATCCAGGGGCGCGATCTGGTCATTCGTGAATACCGCGAGGGCGAAAACTTGCGCGGCGCTCAAATCCTGTTCATCAACACCTCCGAGAAAAAATATCTCCGGCAAATTCTGGCAGGCCTGCGCGGGGCCAGCGTGCTGACGGTTGCGGATATGAGCGGATTCGTCGAGGAGGGAGGCATGATTGAATTTCTATCGGAGGACAACCACGTGCGATTCGCCATCAACGTGGACGCGGCCAACAAGGCCCATCTGAAAATAAGTTCCCGGTTGCTGAGTTTGGCGCGCGTGGTCGGGACGCCGTGAAGGAAGGTGGAAGGTGGGGGAACAGGCTTCAGCCCGGCATGGCTCGCTCCCGGGTGAAGAAATGATCCGGCATGCATCCGCGTCATTTGTTTTCTGATGTGGTTCCCGCCGCGTAGGCGCAGGGCGCCTGCCTGGAGGGGAATGAATCGAAACAGGAATGGATGGAGAACGGCGGATATTCGTGGCGATGAAGTGCAAAGCATATGGAAAATCCTGCAAAAGGTTCCCATTTGACGCCCCCACGCATCACGGCCTTGCGCGAGGAGAAAAGCGGGTCGAGGCGCACCCGCGCGCGGTTTGCCTGCACGGTCCTGCTGCTGGCGGGAGCATGGATGCCGGCGCCGCGGATGATGTATGCACAGCAGGGGCCCACGGAATATCAGGTCAAGGCCGCTTACCTGTATAATTTCTTGAAATTTGTGGAATGGCCCAACGACCCGTCCAAAAATCCCCATGGATACTGGGTGATCGGAGTCCTGGGAGACAATCCCATCGGCGACGAATTGATACAGCTGGCGTCAGACAAGACGGTGCAGGGACACCGATTGCAGGTAAAGAAATTCCAAACCGCCGAAAATGCGCGCGGCTGCCACATTCTGTTCATCAGCTCCTCGGAACAAAAGCATCTTCCGTCCATTCTCGCGGCCTTGCAGGGTTCCAGCGTCCTGACCGTCGCGGACATGGATAATTTTATCGAATCCGGCGGAATGATTCAGTTTGTGATGGATAACAGCCGCGTGCGGCTCGCGATTGACGTGGGCGCGACAAACCGCGCCCGTCTGAAGGTCAGTTCGAAATTGCTGTCGCTGGCCCGCACGGTTACGTCAGCCGTACATGGCGGGGGCGATTGAAATGCAATGGACCCGAAAACTTTCGCTGCGCCGCAAGATCACTCTGGTGATCATGATCAACACGTTCGTCGCGCTGTGCGTGGCGGGAATTGCCTTCGCGGAATATGGGGTGTACCACTTCAAGGAACAGCACATACAGGACCTGAACGCGCTGGCGAACGTCATGGGGACCAACAGCGCGGCGGCGCTGGCGTTCAAAGATCCCGATTCCGCCAGGGACGTCCTGCAGGCCCTTGCTGGGAAGCCGCATATCCTTTCGGCGTGCATCTACAACGCAAACGGCAAACCTTTCGCCGTCTATCATCGAGGCGCGCCAAACCAGACTTACACTCCGCCCCCGGTGGAGAAAGACTCCAGCCGAATGACCGCGGATCGAGTGTTAATCTTTCAGAAAATTATTTTGGACAAAGAAACAATCGGAAGCGTGTTCCTTGAGGAGGACACCGTCGAATACCACCAGCTGCTGGAGAGTTATCTGCTCTTCTTTGGGCTGATTATCGTTGTGGTCTCGGTGGGGGCTTACGGTACGGCGGCGCGATTGCAGGGCCCGATTTCCGACCCCATCCTGGAACTGGCGGGGATCGCAAAAAAGGTGACCGGCACAAGGGATTATTCCATCCGGGCAGGCAAGCACAGTGAGGATGAAGTGGGCGTGCTCATCGACGGCTTCAATCAAATGCTGGAGCAGATCCAAAATCGGGACACGGAATTGCAGCATGCCCGCGAGGATTTGGAGCAGCGTGTCGAGGAGCGCACGGCCGAACTGGAACAGGAAATTGCCGACCGGCAGCGCGTTCAGGAAGCGCTCGGCGAAAGCGAAGGCAGAATCCGGCTGCTGCTGGATTCCACGGCGGAAGCCATTTACGGGGTCGATCGCGAAGGGCTGTGCACGTTCTGCAATCCCGCAACCTTGCGTTTGCTGGGCTATCAGAAGGCGGAAGACCTTCTCGGCAGAAACATGCATCGTGCCATGCACCACACGCGGGCCGATGGAACCCCTTACCCGGCGCAGGATTGCCTGATTCACAGCTCGCTGATCGAGGGCGAAGGAAACCATTCGGATGAAGAAGTATTTTGGCGCGCCGACGGCAGCAGTTTTTCCGCGGAGTATTGGGCGCATCCGATTTGCAAGGAGGGCAGGATTGTCGGCGTTGTGGTCACGTTCCTGGATATCACCGAGCGCAAGCGCGCCGGGGCGGCGCTGCTCGAGGCCAAGGAAGCTGCCGAGGCGGCCAGCCACGCCAAGAGCGATTTT
>DATLTA010000120.1:0-4193 GCA_035533775.1 Candidatus Dormiibacterota bacterium
CTGGAATCTGTCTGCAAAATGTACGCAGGCGGCGCTTGTTCCACGCTTCAGGGGCTGAAGCCCGGTTCTTTTTGTGGGTTTGATGTCGCGGGTGTAGCCGCGACCCACAATGCACCGCTAAGCAGTGCTAAGCACCGGTAAGCACCACTAAGCACAATGATGAGAAGAGTTCTGGTTTAAAAAAACAGCGAACGGAGCGCGAAAATCATTCCGATGAAAACCTACAAGATTGCAGTCATTCCCGGCGATGGCATTGGAAAAGAGGTTGTGCCCGAAGGCTTGCGCGTGCTGGAGGCGGCCGGGCGGCGTTTCGGCCTGAAATATTCCTTCCAGCATTTTGACTGGAGCTGCGAAACCTACGCCAGAACCGGAAAAATGATGCCCGACGACGGGATCGAGCAGTTGCGTCCCTTCGACGCGATTTTCCTGGGCGCGGTCGGCTACCCCGGCGTTCCCGATCACATTTCCCTGTGGGGACTGCTGATTCCGATCCGCCGCAGCTTCGAGCAATACGTGAACCTGCGCCCGGTGCGCCTGCTCCAGGGAATCGAATCGCCGCTCAAGAACGTGAAGCCGGAACAGATTGATTTTTGCGTCGTGCGCGAGAACAGCGAAGGTGAATACTCCACCGTGGGCGGCAGAATTTTTAGCGGCACCGATGACGAAATGGCCATGCAGGAAACCGTCTTCACGCGGCGCGGCGTGGACCGGATCCTGCGCTACGCCTTCGAGCTGGCGCGCACCAGAAAATCACACGTGACCTCGGCCACGAAATCCAACGGCATCATTCATACCATGCCGTTCTGGGATGAACGGTTTCAGGCCATCGGCCAAGAATTTCCCGACGTGCGCACCGATCAATTTCACATCGACATTCTGACGGCCCATTTCGTCCGCCATCCCGACTGGTTCGACGTGGTCGTGGGATCGAACCTGTTCGGCGACATTCTTTCCGACCTGGGACCTGCGATTGCCGGCTCGATCGGCATTGCCCCGTCCGCCAACTTGAACCCGGAAAGGAAACTTCCCTCCATGTTCGAGCCGGTGCACGGTTCGGCCCCGGACATCGCCGGAAAAGGCATCGCCAATCCCATCGGGCAAATCTGGTCGGGAGCGATGATGTTGCGCCATTTTGGGGAAGCGGAAGCGGCCGACGCCATCGAAAAGGCGATTGAAGAGGTCCTCGCCAGCCCCGAATCCCGCACGCCCGATATAGGAGGCAAGGCCACCACCGAGATCACCGGAAAAGCCATTGCCGGGAAATTAGGCGGGTGACGCGAGCGGTTTTCGCGCGACAATTTCGGACACGGGACGGCGGTGGCCCGCGTCGCTGGCAATGCCCTCAAAACGGTGAAGAATTTCCCAGCCCCCAAAATATTTTTGTAATTCACCGGGGCGCAGGCGGTGGCCCGACGGCTCCTCGCCCGGCTCGGCAATGTGCACGATCGAGATCAGAATTCCTCCCGGCACAAGCCCGCGCTTGGCGGGTTCAAACAGGTTTGGCTGCAGGTAGTAGCACATTGCAATCAAGTCCCAGCGCGCAGGCGCAATCGTAAATTCGTCCTTTTCCAGATCGGCCACGATAGCATCGATTTTCAGGCCGCGCTCATCGGCGCGGCCGCGCAAAATCTCGATGGCCGTGGGCGCGGCGTCCACGGCGGTAACGCTCCAGCCGCGTTCGGCAAGCCAGAGGGCGTTGCGGCCCGCGCCGCAGGCAAGGTCCAGCGCTTTGCCAGGCGATAACCGAGCGGCGGTTTCCATCACCAGTGGCGTGGGTGGGGCTTCCAGATCGGAAGCCGCATGTTCGCGCAGGCGGTAGCGCCGGTCCCAGTCGCGAGGTTCCATGCCGCAATTGTTTCCGGCGCCGGATGGCTTTGCAAGATATAAGTGGGGCAAGAAATAAGCCGGTGAGATGCGCGGCAGCGGCGGCAAGCACCGCTAGAATCGCCAGGCGTCCCGGAAGTATAATCTGCCAGCCGATCGCGTGAATTCGTTAAGAAATGAAAGCGGACAATGGCAACGGGTGCGGCCCGGAACATTTTCTAAAACGCGCCGCACCTTCGCAACGCCGGCAGAAAAGGCAGTCCATGAGCCAGTCGGAAGCAAACGATCCGTTGATCGAGAAGCGCATTCGCGAAAGCCTCGCCGTGCGGCAGGCGGTTTTAGCGGATAGGGAGTTGCTCGAAACACTCGCCGAAGTGGGAAAGAAAATGGTGAGCGCGCTGGCCGCGCGCCGAAAACTGTTTTTCTTCGGAAACGGCGGCAGCGCCGCCGACGCGCAGCACCTGGCAGCGGAACTGGTGGGAAGATTCAGCCGCGAGCGTCGCGCCCTGGCCGCGATTGCGCTGACGACCAACACTTCCTCGCTCACCTCCGTGGCGAACGACTACTCCTACGAAAAGGTGTTTGCGCGGCAGATCGAAGCCCTGGGCGCGCCGGGCGACGTGGCCGTAGGCATCTCCACCAGCGGTAAATCCCCCAACGTGGTCAGCGCAATTCGCGCCGCAAAAACCATGGGACTCGTCACCGTCGCCATGACCGGCCAGAACGGCGCGGAACTGGCCGCCGCGGCCGATTATTGCTTGCGGATTCCGTCCGATCAGACCCCCCGCATTCAGGAAGAGCATATTCTGATCGGGCACATCCTCTGCGAAATGATCGAAAAAGAATTTTTTGAGGGAAACGCTTCCTAAAATCTATCGTGTAAATGTTCTCGGATGGTGATTGCTCAAAGCTTCAGGGGCCGGCGGCGCGACCGACAAAGCCCTTCACGGCCTCACCGAAGATTTTCATCCCGCCGATCTTTATCTCTGATCGCTTGCAGATCTTGGCGGAAGCCTTTTCCCCGTGGCCGCGGGCACGGCAATGGAACGCGCGCCATTTTTTCCCACCGAACGCACTGCGAAAAAGTGATTGTCGGTGGAAACGCCGGTGAGTTCGGTTTCCCCCGCGGAGGGAACAAATTCGTACACCTGCCAACGGGGATCGGTGGTCTCGCGCCACAGAATTTCAAAGCCGGCGCGGCTCGGATCGTCATCGGCGGCCGAGAGGATTCGGGCATTCGGCGTGATCCCTCCGCCCAGCGTCACCCGGGTGGGAGGCGCGGGCGCCAGGGCCAATTGACGGAGGGCTTCGGCATTATCGCGCGCCACGTTGCCCATGAAAGTGAAATCCAGATATTTCATCCGATCGCCGTAATCGACGCCGTTTTCGATGCGGGGAGTCTGATGCTGGTGCCGGTAATCCTCGCGCGGCTCGGTGAAACGTACGGCGGGATAGCCCGCGCGATAAAAAATATAGTGGTCGCCGCCGCGGCCGAGCCGGTCGATATTGAAGATGAGGCGGATATTGCTGCGCCCATCGATTTCTTCAATCGTGCGGGCCAGTTCGCGGGAGGGAGAGTCGCCGCCTTCCTCGTCGCCCATTCCGGAAAAAAGGCGCACGCGATGCGGCCCGCCCGGCGCGGGGTCCGCGCCGACGATATCGTTATCGAGCATGCCGCCCACCGTGTAGCCATGCTCTTTGATCCACGCGAGCATTCTTGTGCTGCCGAGCAACCCCTGTTCTTCCCCAGACACAGTGGCAAACAGCAGCGTGGCGCGGTAAGGCCCGTGAGATCCGGCTCCCGCGTGGCTCAGCAGGCGCGCGCACTCCACGCTCACGGCCGCGCCCGAGCCGTCATCATCCGCGCCCGGCGCGTCCAGATTCGGGTTCATGACGTCGGAAGCACGGCTATCGAAATGTCCGGAAATAATAAAAACCGTTTTCGAGAGGACGGGATCGGAGCCGGGCAGAATGGCGTAGAGATTTTCCATGTGCACGGGCTTGTTATTGGTGCGCGGGGCCGAAGTCTGAAACACGTCATCGACGATGGAAAGCTTCCCGCCGGAATCCCTGGCAATGGCGCGCAAACGCGCCAGGATGATATCCCGCGCGCAGCCGATGCCGCGCGCGGGATCGCTCCACGAAGACAGGGAATTGCGCGTGCCGCAGCCCACCATCTTTCCGATCAGCTCGCGCATCGATTTCTCGTCCACTTCCCGGCGAGACACCGCGCCCGCCGGCGCGGGGATTACTTTCACCGCCGGCTTGCCTCCCGGCGGTTCGGCGGGATCATTTTGCGCGCGAAGCCATGCGGGCGACGCCGCCAGAAGTCCCAGCGCCAGCAGGGCGTGGAAAATCAGAGAGGCGGA
>DATLTA010000121.1:0-49019 GCA_035533775.1 Candidatus Dormiibacterota bacterium
GTAAGGATGGGGACATTTTAAAAGAGGTTTGACAGCTTGCTTTTTTCCCCTTGACATACGCGGGCAATCCTGCGATGTTCATGTTTGAATTTCGTGTGCTGGAGTAGGGCTCCGTGCTGGTTGAAAGTTTGAACAACCAACAAAGGGGGCAGCATGCGAATTTCGGCAGCAGGAATTTCAAAGGGCGTACCGCCCACCACACATTTCGAAAATCCTCGTAAATACCCTGACCGCTCGTTGCAAACTGTTGCTGAGAGCATCAGCAAGCGCACCGACATTGAGACGATTTCCGTTGCGATGAGCGCGTTGTGTCTAGACGCTTTGCAGCGCATCATCGACGTTAGGTCGGATCTCGATCGAGCCCGCGAACTCAAAACAGCCAATGACCCGAGTTGGAAAAACGCAATGCGGACTGCTCGTTTTGCTTGCAGGGATGAGGGAAAATTGCTTAGCCTGGTCAATCAAGCAATCCGTGGTCTGTGCGAATGCATGGGAATGAGAACGCGGATTTCATTTGAGGAAATATCAAAAATCAACGCGCGGAAGTATCCGGATCCATCAGAAGAATTGCGCCGAGAATTGACGCGTCTTTTGTGCAGGAATGCGATGCTTGAGAAGGCGTATCTGTTTAAATTCACATTGCCGGAGATACTCTGGACGGAAGAAATGAAGGAGGAAATGAAAAAATACGTCGACGACAAGATCAAAAAGTCGCATAGCTAGAGTATGAACTCTCAAATTGCCATTGGGTATGCTGAGTTGCGTCAAAACTGGCCATGTGTGGATTCCGTACCATGTGGAAGTCAGATGGAATGTGGATTGTGCGATAAAGCAGCGATAAGAGGAGAACTCACATGACCAAATCGCCTATGCAATCTCTTGGATCTTCTGGAGATCTCAAGCCAATGAGTACAGGACCGCGAACTCCCGAAGGGAAACGGCGAACGAAGTGTAATGCGATTCAGCATGGTATTTTCGCTGACCTTGTACTCACGGCCGAGCCGTTCCGAGAATCTGTTCCTGCCTACAAGAACCTGCTCAATGCCTTGTGCACAGAGATTCGTCCTTCCAACGCGCTCGACCAAGTGCTCGTTGAAGTTCTCGCGTTTGAGTTTCTGCGGTTGAGTCGCATCTATAAGGCCGATGCGCAAATCGCTCCTCGGATGTTCGAACAGATTCACGCAGCGCTGGGCCAGGATAATCCTCACGTTTTTACGGAATGCGTCGACAGCGGGACGGAAATCGCCTTTGTTCAAAAAATGCTGAATCCGGAACTGCTGCTTCGCTACGGAACGACGGTGACGAAACACATCCATCGCATTTTGGACCGGTTTGAACGAAGATAAATTCTGCAAAACGGGCTAGGCCAAAGCCCTTGGAATCTGTCAGTGGTTGTTGCTTTGGGTGGAAGGGAACCAGTGGCTTGCGAAATCGTAAGTCTTGGCTGGAAGCGCAGATCAAGATGAAGGAACGGTATTCGTCTTTCGTTTGCTCTATGAGGCGTGCGCGACGGGTATCAGGTTGGCCGAGAAGTACGGTGTCACGTCAGGTGACTCCGCGGCCACAAAAAGTACGGTCGCGTTCATCTGTGCTGGTTCAGCCTGAAATGGAGAGGTGGCGTTTTCCGTTAGTGAAGATTCCGCCCTTTCAGGGCGGGGATTTTCAAGGCATGAGGGTCTATCGTCCGATGCCTGTTTCTGGATGGTCAGCGCGACAAAATCAACTCCCGCGCTAATTTGCATCGACTTGATGAGTCCCACCAGGTTATCCCTCAGCATGGTTGCATCCCTGCAGAGCCCGCTTCCGTTTCCCCTGGCGAAGCCATTGTAGCTGTGTTCAAAAAATCTGCAAGCGATCCTGTCGCACGCCGGAGTTGCCGCTGGCTGCGCGCGTGTTCCAGCTTGCGATCGCGTGCCGCGTGAATCTCGGCCTGACGTCCGGCGAGCATATCGTGCGGCGTCACATAGCCGATGGCGCTGTGCAAGCGCACGGTGTTGTAGTGATCCACGTAGGTTTGAATCAAGCGCATCGCGTCTTCCCGGGTCAGCGGCGTACCGGGCCGGATGCACTCCGATTTTAGGGATTTGTGCCAGCGCTCCAGCTTGCCGTTGGATTGCGGATAGTAAGGCGACGTTCGCACGTGCGTCATGCCCGCGATGCGAATGAATTCCTTAAAATCCCTGGCGATGAACTGTGGTCCGTTGTCGGAGATGATCCGGGGTTTCGCTTCGGGATATTTCTCTCTGGCTCGCTGCAGAATCACTTCGATCTCCGCTTCGGTCATCGATTCCCGCAAATCCCAATGCACGATCGAACGACTGTAGCCATCCAAAACGCTGCACAGATAGTAGAAGGTGCCGCTCACGTTGATGTAGGAAATATCGATATGCCAGTGTTGATGCGGCTCGGGCGGCTGCTCGAAGCCTGTGCCTTTGCGCGACGGCTTGCCCTTCCAGCGCGAGAGCAATCCGGCCTGCCCGAGTACGCGCCAAACGCTGGATGGGCTCACGGCCACCACATCCGCGTCCAGCATCATGAACGTCAATCGCCGATAGCCTTCCAGGGGATGCTCCTGGTGGAATCCGATGATGGCCTGCTTCTCCCACGGCGCGAGCCAGAAATCCCTGGGAACCCAGCCGTTGTGTTCATTCACGCGCCCGTAGCGCTCTCGCCAGTCGTAGAACTTGCTGGCCCGCACGCCCAGCCAACGAATGAATCGTCCGGCGCCGATCTCGGTCTTTTCCGACCAACACCGGACGAAATCAACGATCAGGTCCCGCACATCGTGCGGCACCCACACCTGGGTCAGAGCTCCCCAAGACTTTTTTTTAAAGCGATGTGCTCGGCCATCAACTCGGCCAACACCTCGTCCTTGGTCTGGATCTTCTTTTCCAGGAACTCGATCCGCTGTTGCTCGGCTTGGTGGTCCGGGCGGCCCTTGCCCTGAAAGGCGGCAGCGCCGTTCTCAAAGAACTCTTTTTGCCAGCGGTAGAATACCGTTGGCTGCAACCCCAGTTCCTCACACAGATCGGAAACCGGCACTTTGTCCAACAAGTGCCGTCTCAGGATGGCAACCTTCTCTTCTCCCGTGTAATGCTTTCGCTCTTTTTCCCATGCGTCCTCTCCGCGATCTTAACGGAAGAACGCCCTCTCCAGTTCCAGCTGAGGCAAGACAAATGCTGGCGCTTGCGTGTGTCTCCGCATGGGAATGAAAAAGTACAAAATGAACTCGGTGATCTTACTCTAAGCTAAGGGCTTAGCAATTTTGGATGGTGTCCATCAGATGGGCTTAGCCTAGCGTAAGCCTCAAAAAATAGTACCTAATGCCAACTGCAATCAAACTCTACTAGTCTCAAGCCCGCTGGCTGGGATCCGCGGCGCGGTACCACGAGACAAATTTCCTGAGGCCCTCCTCCAGCGTTGTTTTCGGCTGATAGTGCAGCAGGCGTTCCGCTTTGGAAATGTCCGCCCACGTGAGAGGAACGTCGCCCTGCTGCATGTCTTCGCGCTGGATGTTTGCTTTTTTTCCGATTGCCTCTTCCAGCATGCGAACCAGTTCGTTGAGTTTCACCGGGTGCGAGTTGCCGAGATTGAAAATTTCGAATGGCACGGCGTTGCCTGAGGAAAATTTGTAGTCGAGCGATTCGACGACGCCCGCGACAATATCATCCACGTAGGTGTAATCCCTGCCCGTTTCTCCGTCTCCGAATACTGGAATCGGCTCGCCCCGCTCGATACGAGCGGTGAATTTGTGAATGGCCAGGTCGGGGCGCTGGCGAGGGCCGTACGCAGTGAAGAATCGCAGGCATACCACCGGCAGCTGATAAAGATGCGCATACGTGTAGCAGAACAGCTCTCCCGCCAGTTTTGTCGCGGCGTAAGGGGAGATAGGGCGCAGGTCAGACTGCTTTTCGGAAAAAGGAGCATGGCTGGAGGTTCCATACACGGAGCTGGAAGAACCGAAAATCAGCCTGGAAACCTTGAATTCCCTGCAGAGGTCGAGCAGATTGACCGTGCCGGCCACGTTCACATGTTCATAGAGGCGAGGGTGCTCGATCGAGGGACGTACGCCGGCGCGCGCCGCCAGGTGAATGATTGCATCCGGGCGCACGTGCGCAACGGTTTCGCTCATGCGGTCCAATGAGCAAACGTCGTGCTGATAGAAGTCGAAATTTCCAACGCCCCGAATTAAATCGAGGTTCGCTTCCTTCCATGCGGGGGAATAGAAGTCGTCGAGATTGTCCACGATGCTCAATTGAAAATGGTTGCGAAGCAGCGCCTCGGCCACGTGCGAACCGATAAATCCCGCCCCTCCAGTCAGCAATATGCGTTTGGAATCTTCACCCACTCGTGTCTTCCCCTCTCTCCCGATCCACAGGAATCCGCCAGCGTAGCAGCAAATTGCCTGCCTGACCAGAGATTGGGGTTGCGATGTGAGCAGGGGATTGATGTATCGGTGACCGTCTTCCCGCGAAGACTTGATCCGCCACAACTGAATTTCACACGGCCCCGCCGTGATGTAAACTCACTCGGTGCATCCGGCGCGCGAAAGCAGTCTCGCGGCACGGAAGCCGTATACTGCGCCATTGGGATGACTTTAATCGTTGGATTATTCACGAGCATACTTTCCACTGGCGGAGTACAGCGCGCCAGCCGGCATGTTGCCGCCGTCACCCAGAAGTTCGCTTCCGATCGCGGGATTTCTTGCCGGTTTCTGAGCCTGAACGATCCGCAGGGGCTCCATACCGTGCGCGTTGGGGCCAGCGAATTTTCGGTTTCCGGTTACGCTCGCGCTAAATCCCACTTTGTGCTTGCCGCGCTGCGTTCGGCGGGGCGCCAGCCTGTGCTGGTGATTGCCATGCACCCGCATCTGGCTCCCGTGGTGTGGGCGATGCGAGTGCGCTCGCGGAAATTCCGATCGGTTGTGTTTGCGCACGGAATCGAGGTGTGGCAACCGCTCGGGTGGCTGCGCCGCGCCGCGCTCCGGCAGACGGATCTGGCCGTCGCTCCCAGCGAAGACACCGCGCAACACCTGATTTTCCGGCAGGGAATTCGTCCCGAAAAAGTGAAGCGCCTGCCCTGGGGGCTTGACCCGGAATTTGAAGCCCGCCTGCACGCAAACACGCACCCCTCGCCGCCTTCCGGCTTTCCGGAAAATGGCAAAATCATTCTTACGGTAGGCAGGTGGGATCCGGCGGAGCGATACAAGGGGGCCGATACCCTGATTGCTGCTTTACCGCGCGTGCTGCAATCGGCGCCGGATACTTTTCTCGTGCTCATCGGAGAGGGAGAAGATCGTTCCAGGCTCGAACAACTTGCGCGCGATGCCGGAGTTTCCGGCCGCACGCGGTTCTTGGGCAGCTTGACGCAAGAGGAACTTTTTGCGTGTTATGCGGTGTGCGACGTCTTCGCCCTGCCCAGCCGTGGAGAAGGGTTTGGCCTCGTATTTCTGGAAGCCATGGCTCATGGCAAACCGGTGATCGGCGGCGCGCACGGCGGCATCCCGGATGTGATAGAAGATGGCGTGACGGGGCTGCTTGTGCCTCATGGCGATGTCGATGCCCTCTGCCGCGCTCTCGAATCGCTGCTGACCGATCCAGCTCGCGCCAAAGAAATGGGGGCGCGGGGTAAAGGCCTTGTTGCACGAACATTTTCTTTCGAACAGTTCCAGGCGCGCCTTGTCGGGATGCTGGAGGATGTTCTTGCCCTGAAATAATCGTGGCGGGATTGTCCGTGGAAGTCGAACGCCGGAAATGAGCGCCGGAGTATAATCCGGACCCACAGGGGGAATTTTCTTGGAGTTTTTCGCAAGTCGATCGGGGCCCGGGACCCTCTTGCCATGCGGCTACTGAAGGTCGCGCAATCGTACTATCCATTTCTGGACAAGGGAGGTCCCACGGTCAAAGTAAGGGCGTTGGCCCGAGGCATGGCGTCTTTCGGGCATTCGGTTACGGTTCTGACGGCCGACTATGGTTTGGACGCGGCACAAAAGAAAACTTTAGCTGCGATTTCGAGCCGTTTCGGGTATAAAGCCGAAGAAGATGGCGTGGAAACCATATACCTTGGGACTCGTGCCCGATATCGCGCGCTTACCTGGAATCCGGCGGTTGCCGCATTCTGCCGCGAGCGCCTTGCCAGTTATGATCTCGTTCACATTTACGGACTTTATGACTTGCTTGGCCCTTGCGTCGCCAGGGCCTGCCGCCGGATCGGGCGGCCATACGTCCTGGAGCCCATGGGGATGTTTCAGCCAATCATAAGAAATATACAGTTGAAGCGTCTCTATCACGCCGTGCTTGGGGGCGCCATGATCGAGGGAGCAAGCCGCGTGATCGCAACCTCCGAGCAGGAGCGCCAGGAATTACTCGACGGTGGCATTCCGGACAATAAGATTGTCGTTCGCCGGAACGGAATCGATGTTCCGGGAGAATTTCCTCCTTCCGGAAAATTTCGCAGCCAATGGGACATATCCACGGATGCGAAAATTGTGCTTTTCCTGGGGCGGTTGGTTTCCAAGAAGAGCCCGGACATGCTGCTGGAGGCATTTTCCCGGTGGGTCCGGCGCAGCAAGCAATCCCGGGGCTCGGTGCTGGTTGTGGCGGGGCCTGACGAAGGCGATGGTTTCCGCCAGCGCCTGGAAAAATTGGCCGCGCGAATGGGCTTGAACGAAGGAGTTTTGTTCACCGGACCGCTCTACGGAGATGCGAAGTGGGCCGCGTATCGCGACGCCGATTTGTTCGTCCTGCCGTCACAAAATGAGAATTTCGGAAATACAGCCGCGGAGGCAGTTGCGTGCGGCACCCCGGTGCTGGTCACGGACCGGTGCGGAATTGCGCCCATCGTGGACCGGCGCTCCGGACTTGTCGTGCCGCACGATTGCGCTGCCCTGGAAGCGGGTCTCGCAAAGATTCTGGACGATCCCGCGTTTGCCGCGCAATTGCGCGCGGGGTGCGAAACGGTGGCGCATTCGCTGGGATGGTCCGAGCCGCTTGCCGAAATGCAATCCCTGTATCGAGACGTGCTTCTGGAGGGGCGTCCCGCATGAAAGAGCATCCATGGATCCGTGTGTGCTGGCATGCCATCAGCGTGCTGCTGATCGTTTCGTTTGTGGCGGTCCTTTACAGCGCCATGTGGGAATATTCGACGCGCAGTTATTTGAAGGGTTTTTCCGATGCCATCGTCCCCTCCACGAAGAATCCGGAACAAAAAGTGGAGGCCATTCTGGCCTGGATGTCCAAGGGTCCCGAGCGCAGCATCTCCAGCGATCCGGACTCACTTCCCACGCGCGACCCGGAAGATACGCTGAATTCTCAGCAGCTCCTTGCAGTGTGCGGCACAGCGACCAATGCCTTCGTGAATCTCGGGCAGAGCAGCGGGCTGCATGTGCGGCGCCTGCTCCTGCTGAACAAAGAAAGGTCCAGCAAACATGTTGTCGCGGAGGTCTTGATCGGTGGCCGCTGGATCATCGTCGATCCGTCCTACCGTTTCATACCGCGTCTTTCCGACGGCCAGATGCTCACGCGAAAGGAACTTCGGGACCCTGCGATTTTTCGCGCGGCCACGAAAATCATTCCCAACTATCCGCAAAGCTATACGTACGAACGCACCGCGCATGTTCATTTGAGCCGGCTGCCTGAAATCGGGGGCTTGCTGCGCTCCACTTTGGATTTCATCTGGCCCTCATGGGAAGTATCGATCAATTGGACATTGCTGCTGGAGCGGGAATCGTTCGCCGCGCTGGTTGTTTCCTGTTTTCTGTTTGTTTTTTTTCTGGCCGCCCGGCTGCTGCTGGGTTGGTATTGCTCCCGCCGCCTGGGAATCGCTCGCGTGCGGCTGCGCGACCGGATTTGGCGCGCGGGACATGTTTTGGCCGGCAGTTTCCAATAATCCTGTTGCAACCTTCGTGTGCCGGTCCCCTGATCTTCCGCGCGCATCCACCGGGATTGCAAGCAGGCGAGGTCCATCACGCGCCGTGAGGATGCACGTTGCGTGACAGCCTGCTTGACCCTTGCCGGGCGTGGCTGTTAACGTCGCTTGTGCCCGCACATGCCTGAACGCACTTCGCAGGGACGCATCCTGGAGCTTGATGGTCTCCGCGGGATCGCGATTCTGCTCGTGTGGACCGGGCATTACTTCGCCGTTCCGGGCGAAGGAGCGGTTCATTATCTGGATGGCTACTGGTTTCGCCTCGGTTGGACGGGGGTCGATCTGTTCTTCGTCCTGTCGGGTTTTCTGATTGGCGGAATTCTTCTTCAAGTTCGCTCCTCTCCCCGGTATTTCCGGACATTTTACGCGCGCAGGTTTTTCCGCATTATTCCCCTCTACTACGCCTGGATCGCGCTCTACGTTTTGTTTGCCACGTTTGGCCGGCAATTCCTGGCGGCGCATGTGGGAAGCGTGGAGGGCGTTGATTTCTCGATTCTTTCGCAGTTCCTTTTCCTACAGAATTTTCGCAGTTCTCTCGGCGCTGTGGTTTCGTTCTGGTGGTTGAACGTCACATGGTCGCTTGCCGTGGAAGAGCAGTTTTATCTGGTTTCACCGCTGGTTGTCCGGTACCTGTCCAGGGGCGCGCTGACGGTATTTCTGATTGCGGTCACGGTCGCCGCGCCACTGGCGCGGCTGTTCGTGCGGAGTTACTTCGATTCGGGGCCGGAGTGGGCGTACCGGCTCATGCCGTGCCGCGCGGATTCGCTGGCGATTGGCATGCTTGCCGCGGTGGCCTGGAACAGTCCAAAATTCCGTGCTTGGCTCGCATCGCATGGCGCGTACCTATATGGCGCGTTCGCCGTCTTATTTGCAGGCGTTGCCTATCTGTGGAGGTGGCATTCGGATCCGCTGCTTCTGCTCACCCAGACGGTCGGCTATACGTGGCTGGCGCTGTTCTTCGCGGTCACGATGCTTCTGACGTTGTCGCGGCCGAGGTCTCTGGTGGCGGTTGTATCGCGGTTCGGATGGCTCCGCGATGTCGGCGGCGTTTCTTACTGCATTTACATCATCCACACGGCAGTATTCCTGTTCTGTCAAAAACTGCTTCTGCATGCGCTGCCCGCCGTCACTGGCGAAAAGGCTGCCGCAGTCAGTATCCTCGCGGCGCTGATCACCTACGGCATCGCAAAGATGTCCTGGAAGTTCTTCGAGGAGCCTCTCATCCGGCGCGGCCACCGCTATAAATATTAGACGCCGTTGCACAACTCTGCGTAAGACGATCATGAAGCAGGCGATATGAAAGAACGCGCCTTAAATCGTGAGCGAGCGGTCGTAACGCACGACCAAGCGTCGGAAGTTTCCAAGCCAGGCGTTGGTACGTTCCACGATCCATCACCTTCGTTAGCGCCGCAGCGCTCGGCCATTCTGCGTAGTAGGCCGAACACGATTCTTTTTATGTTTGCAGATCAACTGTAATGTAAGTGTTTGGCTAAATTAGCGGGGTGCAATACAAACCTTCTTGCGGTCTGCGGGGTTCCAATCTTCAGGAGGGAAATTCATGCCCCAAAACTTCACATATGAATCTACAAACTCAATGCCAACTTCGAACCCGCGTTTCGGGATTTCTTTCCGATAAACAATGCGACACTGAACTTCGGTGCCGGTCTTTGTATTCACCAGGAGTGCTGGTTTTTGGCGGTCAATGTCCTTTTCCAGGCGAACCTGGGCGCCGTGAGCGCTGACAGTCATAGTCTTGGTTTTCTCTACAAAAATCTTGCCGTCCAAATCTTGGCCGAAGATAGTTACAGGAAAATCAATCACGACTCGCGTGCTGCGACGATTTTTGATTTGGCGTACCTGTTCGTCTACGGTCCTAATCGGGTTTGCCATCGCGCGTTCAGGGAGATCAAGTGTCGCCACAGTTTTTCTTTCAGTTGCCTTCAGTGTCATGCGCCACCAGCAAGACGAAGCAAGACCGCTCGAATCTCTTTGTCGAAGTTAGCAGTAGTGGTTAGCGAATGTTCGGTCAATCGTTCCTGCTGCACCCGCGCCGTGCGTTGCAATAGCTGGAGCATGGCCCCGAGCTTCTCCACAGTTTCATCGGCTCGTTGTTGATGAAGAGACTGGTGTTTTTCCATTTCCATCGAGAATTGGACTGCTTTCTCTGTAGAAATCTTATTGAGTTGGTTCTCGAATTGTGTGGCACACGTGCTTAGCTGCGAGGCTACCTGACCCTGCAATTTCTCTATTCCAGCTGTTCTGGTATTGTTGAATTGCTCCAAAGCTTTGTGAAGAGAATGCATGCCGTCATTGATTTCCTGCTTGAAGATTTGCGACTTGGTCAGCACATCTTCCATATCGGCCCGCGCAGTATTGATTCTTGCTTCCATTTCGGCGACCGATTCTTCGAAGGACTGTATGGTCGTGGCCGCACGTGTACTTATCTCTTGCTCGACCTTGACCCCAGCAGTTCGCGAAAGCTCTGCTTGCTCCTCGAACAGCGTTTTCGCCATACCTTCGAGAGCGGAGCGCAGGTCCTTGCTTTCGGCAATTCGATCTCCGAATTGGCGGGTCACATCTTCCATATCGGCCCGCGCAGTATTGATTCTTGCTTCCATTTCGGCGACCGATTCTTCGAAGGACCGTATGGTCGTGGCCGCACGTGTACTTATCTCTTGCTCGACCTTGACCCCAGCAGTTCGCGAAAGCTCTGCTTGCTCCTCGAACAGCTTTTTCATCATACCTTCGAGAGCGGACCGCAGGTCCTTGCTTTCGGCAATTCGATCTCCGACTTGGCGGGTCACATCGGCATTGAGAGCCTGAATGGCAGCTTCGTAATTGACGGAGATCTGCTTCTCTAAAGCGTCCCCGATCATCTTCTCCATCTTCGAGGAGACGATCGCTGGCAGAGATCTTTCCAGCTCACTAGAAATCCAGCTTCTAAGCAGGTTTATCTCTTGTTTGATTTCTGATGCGACTGCCGATTTTACCGCTTCGCGTACCGCGATTGGGTTCTCGGCCTGCGTCCTTGGGAGTGGTTCACGGCTCACCAAATTAATTGTTGGGCTGCCCTCGTGGTTCGGGCCAGGAAGCGGCTGGGGAATACCGTTCGATTTGGGAACTGGAGGAAGCTCACGAGACGCTACAACTGGACCACCCGTACCTTCTGCTGAGGCAAGTGAACTAGCGGGTGCGGCTTGCAGCGCCGGTTTCTTAATCACGGTCTGAGGTTCAACCTGCCCGGGCACGACTTTCACGGTCTGGGCAACTTCCAATTCAACGACGACTTTGTAGAAACCGCTCTCGATCTCAGCCTGGTTTGATTTCACACGTGCTTGTGATAAACGGCACAGTGGATCGGCCTTCGGGTAATCAAATTCAACGAGTACGGAACCATCTAGTTCGGGCTGGGACTCGGATCGGAACACACAATCGCAACCATCGAGCATAAGCACCGTGGCGGAATGCCTGAACATCTGGCCCTTTACATCCACACCCGTGACTTTCAACCGCACAGCTTCACCTGAAGTGGCCGTTGCTTCATCAAATCGAGATTTCGTACCTGACATCGAAGCCTTCAAGGGTCTCTATCTCCTTATCCAGGCTGCCGATTCTTAAGAGCCGCCATTTCACATTTGAAGATGGGCCATTAAAAGAATGCCCGACCACTTCAGCAGGCCGGATAGTACTTTGGTTTTTCTGTGTCTTAACTGCTAACGATGAATCCCCGATTTAGGCGGCAAACGCTGCCTTGTGAGCGTAGAGTTCGGTATCGGCGCGCCTGATCAGTTCTTCGGCCGTCTCATTTCTCTGGTATTGCGCCCACCCGCTAGAGTAGCAGACTGCAATTTTCTCATTTCCAAACTCGACCTGAACATTCATCAGACGAGATAAAACCAGCTCAATCTTTTCTGGGGGGCAATCCGTGAGGATAACCAGAAACTCATCGCCGCCTAGTCGCACGGCTATATCTGAACCGCGTGTTGCCTTCTTCAGACGGTGAGCAAATTCCTTCAAAGCCAAATCACCGGCAAAGTGGCCATGACGGTCATTAATACTCTTGAAATCATTAAGGTCTAGAAGCAGTGTGGCCAGGGGATAGCCAGTTCTCTCTGATCGGGCGATCTCTGTTCGCAGATAAGCCTCGCCAAAGCGCCGGTTATATAAACCGGTGAGAGGATCGATAATCGCCAATTCATAGAGGGTATCGGCTCGCACCTTTTGTTCCGTGGCAACTTGTAATTGCGTCGCAAGGTGCCTTCGAAGCACCCTGAGAATGTGTTGCTGGTATAGCATATAGATGTTGAAAATCAGTACCAGGCCGAATAATCCGCGGACAGTCAATGCAACTTCTGGCTGGGATATGGAGCTACTGGAACTAATAATATCGGGGAGGGCAAAGGATCCAATTGCTCCCATGAGCAGCATGATCACTAGAATGGCGTTCCACCAATGCCACGATTCCTTCCGTTCCAATTCGTGCAAGAATCGCTGAATTTCATTGGTGTTTTGGGTCAATCCTTCTTCTGCCGGTTGAGATTTGACCATAGCAATGACCTTTCTGCCTGCAAGACAATTAAATCAGGAAAAGCCACGAAGGCCATCATGGATAAGTTTGCGCTTAATCCGCGTTTAATATTACTTAGGAACTTACCCGTCCTTTGGAACAGGTTTATAGTGAGTAGATACCTCTTTGTCTACCCAGCCATCGATACTTCTCGATCAGTTTTCCGTTCATCGCGCCCAGCCATTGAAGGTCAGATTGAAATAGCTTTCATGATCTTGGGTAGAATACTTCCGTTGAGAGCTCACTCTCTTGGTGGAGCGAGAATTTTGTCTGATCCTTGCTTGACCGGCCCGCAGTTCGCGAGACCTATAAGCGCCTGCGGGAGCCTTTGCAGGGAACGAAAATTACAAAACGAACTCAAGGATCCTGCTAAAAACTAACAACTTATTACTAATGGGATGTCCAAAACGCGGGCTTGAAACCCTTGTTTTTACTTTGGGACAATGCGGCCACGCATACTGATACGAGTAGCCGCAACCTCGGAATTCAGGAGCACGGACATCCTTTTGCGCAGTGCGCACCTACTTCTGCAGGTAAGGGTGGAACTGCGGATAGGATCACGCTAAAGTAGCCGGGAATGTGTGGAATCTGCGGTGTCATCGGAATGGAGCGCTCTGAAGCGGGCGAAGCGATTACGCGCCGGATGACGGATGCGCTGTGGCACCGCGGCCCGGATGAAGACGGTTTCCTGGCCGCTCCGTTCGCCTCGCTCGGCATGCGTCGCCTCAGCATTATCGATCTTCCCGGAGGACACCAGCCCGTATTCAACGAAGCAGGGAATGTCGGAGTTGTCTTCAACGGAGAAATCTATAATTTCAGGCAGTTGCGCGGGAAACTGGAAGGGCGCGGGCATGTGTTTCGCACCCATTCGGACACTGAGACGATAGTTCACGCTTATGAAGAGTGGGGCGAAAAATGTTTGGGCGAGCTGGGTGGCATGTTTGCGTTCGCGATATGGGACGCCCGCGCTTGCGGCGCGTCGGGAGACGCGGCGCGCCGCGCGCAAATTTTTCTTGCCCGTGACCGGTTGGGGATCAAGCCGCTGTATTACGCCTGCGTGGACGGGGCGCTTCTGTTTGCCTCCGAAGTTCGCGCACTGATCGCCAGTGGCCGCGTTGCCCCGCGCATGGCCCCGGACTCGCTGGAAGCGTATCTGTTGTTTGGCTCTGTCGCCGAACCCTCGACCCTGGTGGAAGGCGTATTTTCGCTCCCTCCCGGCCATTTTCTTTCGTTTTCCGCTGACGCGCCGCCCTCGAAACCCGTGCCGCAGCGCTATTGGGATTTTTCCGAAGCGGCGCGGCAATCCGGCGGGCCGCAGCCCAAGGATTTTACCGGCGCGGCAAAACAGTTGCGCCCGCTGCTGGAAGAAGCCGTGAGCGATCATCTGGCCGCGGACGTTCCGCTGGGCGTCTTTCTTTCCAGCGGACTCGATTCCACGGCCCTGGTGGCATTGGCCAGCCGTTCGCAAAAAGATCTGCGCACCTTTACGGTCGTGTTTCCCGAACAGCGTTTCAGCGAGTCCAGGATTTCGCGTGAAACCGCGCAGCGTTTCAAGACGCGCCATCAGGAAGTGCTCCTGACCCCGGAAGATTTGCAGGCGCAATTGCAGGACGCGGTCGGCGCGCTGGACCAGCCCACCATGGATGGACTGAACTCTTATTTCGTTTCTCGGGCGGCGCATCAGGCAGGGCTGAAAGTGGCTCTGTCGGGGCTGGGCTCGGACGAAATTTTCGGCGGCTACTCGACCTTTGCAACCACTCCCAGGGCCGCGCAAGCGGCCGGGCTTGGGCGCTGGATTCCCGGCCCGTTCCGGCGCCTCAGCGCTGCGCTGGCCGTCAGGATCATGAAGGGCGATGCGGTTCGCAAAGCTGCTGCCGCCTGGAAGTCGCCCGGCGATCTTCCTCACGCCTATTATTTCACGCGCATCCTGTTCACGCCTTCCCGCGTGCAACGCCTGCTCGCGCCATACTTCGAATCCGGAGACCGCCCGGAACCTGGCGAATCTCCATGGCGCCGGCGGATGCGGGAAACGACGCGGCAGGCCAAGGGCCTGGATTCTTTTTCGTGCGTATCCTGCTTTGAGCTCCAGTCCTATATGGTGAATACGCTTCTGCGTGATACCGACGCGGTCAGTATGGCGAATTCCCTCGAAGTGCGTGTGCCCTTCCTGGATCACCGGATCGTTGAATTTGTTGCCCGGCTGCCCAAGGGTGCAAAATACAGGCCGGAAATGCCAAAATCGTTGCTGGTCGAAGCCTTGCGCGATGTATTGCCGGAAAACGTGATTGGCCAGCCCAAGCGGACGTTCACTCTTCCGTGGGAAGTTTGGCTCCGGGGACCGATGGGTCTGCAGATATCGCAGGACCTGGCGGAGTTGCCGCCGCAGTTACAGCCATTCATGAATCCGCGCGCGGTGCGCGCCACATGGCAGAATTTCGTCACCGGGCACACCAATTGGTCGCGCCCGTGGAGCCTCTACGTGCTCAATCTATGGGTGCGCCGCCACATGAGCGTTCCGGAAACGGTTGTAGGTTCCACCGCGCCGGCCGTCCGCCCGTCGGCCATGGCGGGCGAAGCGACGAATCTGGGGACTTAAGCCACGGAAAAACGAGCCAGGGAGAAACGATTACGGATGCACATACTGGGGATTAACGCATATCACGGTAACTCCTCCGCGGCGATTGTTTCCGACGGCCGCCTCATCGCCGCGGTGGAGGAAGAGCGTTTTAACCGCGTAAAATATGCGGCGGGATTTCCTGCAGCGGCGATTCGCTACTGCCTGGATGCCGCCGGAATCACGCTGGGGGAAGTGGACCACATCGCGATCCCGCGCAATCCCTGGGCGCGCCTGGGAACCAAGCTTCTCTACGCCATGAAGATGCCGAGCTTCGCGCGCGAAAGGGCCAAAGTGCTGGCCCGCTTTGTGGGCATTCCGGAAGCGCTGGCGCAGGCTTTTGACATGGCTCCGGAAAAAATTCGCGCTCGGTATCATCGCGTCGAGCATCATCGGGCGCATCTGGCGAGCACTTTTTTTGTTTCTCCGTTCGAGCAGGCCGCGATGCTCTCCGCCGACGGGCTGGGCGATTTTGCCAGCACGATGTGGGGAACCGGGCAGGGCAATCGCATGCACATCGACGGGGCCATCGCCTTCCCGCATTCGCTGGGAATGTATTACACGGCTGTCTCGCAGTACCTGGGATTTCGCAAGTTTGGGGATGAATTTAAAGTCATGGGTCTGGCCGCGTACGGTGAGCCTGCCCGCCTGGACGAATTCCGCAAAATCGTCCGCACCAGCGGAGGCGTCGGTTTCCGCCTGGGCCTGGAATATTTCAAGCATCACCGCACGGGTCCCGAGATGACCTGGAAAGACGCGGGAAAAACACCCGAGCTCGGCGCGATGTACTCCGACTACATGGCCGAGCGCCTGGGTCCCGCCCGCGATCCCGCGGCTCCCATCGAAAAGGTGCATCGGGACGGCGCCGCCTCGCTGCAGGCGCGCCTGGAAGAAGTCTTGTTCGAAATGCTTCGCGCCCTGCACGCGCGCACCCGGCAGAAGGCCGTATGCCTGGCCGGGGGCGTGGCGTTCAATTGCGTGGCGAACGGAAAAATTTTTGACCAGACGCCGTTCGAACAAATCTACCTGCAGCCCGCCTCGGGAGATGCGGGGCTGGCGATTGGCGCGGCCTACTATGTTCACCATCAGGTTCTCGGGCAGCCGCGTTCGTTCGTCATGGAGGATGCGTACTGGGGGCCGGGGTACACGGCCGCGCAGGTGCGCTCGGCGGTTGCCGCCAGCCGCCTGCTGGCCGAAGGCATGGAGATTTCCGAGCTTCCCGAGGAGGTAATGGCCAAGGAGGCGGCCAGGGAAATCGCCGCCGGAAAAATACTCGGCTGGTTTCAGGGGCGTGCGGAGTGGGGTCCGCGCGCGCTGGGAAACCGCAGCATTGTGGCCGATCCCCGCCGCGCCGATATGAAGGATATTTTGAATGCCCGGATCAAGCATCGCGAGATGTTCCGGCCGTTCGCCCCTTCGATCCTCGCGGAGGCTACGGGAGAGTATTTCGAGAAGTCCTATCCTTCGCCGTTCATGACGCAGGCCTATGCGGTGCGTCCCGAGAAGCGCGAAGCCATTCCCGCGCCGACGCATGTGGACGGCACCGGGCGGTTGCAGACGGTCACGCAGCAGGCCAACCCGCGCTATTGGCGGCTCATCCGCGAGTTTGCAAACCTTACCGGCGTACCCGTGGTGCTGAACACCTCGTTTAACGACAATGAGCCCATCGTCTGCCGCCCCGAGGAGGCCATCGAATGCTTTCTGCGCACGAAGATGGATGTGCTTGTTCTGGGCGACATGCTGGTGCGCAAACCGGGATCGTCCGAGGTGCCGCGCTGATCCGGCACAATGCTTCGGTTCATCCCGATCGTGTTGCAGATCGGTTTTCCCATCTTTTCCGGACGAACCCGTGCACATCCTTCTGCTGAACGAATATTTTCCGCCCGATACCAGCGCCACGGCCAAATGCGCCGCGCAGGTGGCGGGTGCCCTGACCGAAAAGCACCGCGTCACCGTGCTTGCGGGGCGTCCCAGCTACGATCCCACCGAGCGTCACCCGCGCTATCTGTTGCGTCGCGAGGTGCGCGGCAATCTGGCCGTTGAGCGGGTGGGTTCGACTGACTACCCGCGATTCCAGATGCGCCGCCGTGTCTCGAATTACCTGAGCTATCTTTCGCTGGCGATTCCCCGGGCCCTGTCGATTCCCTCGGATATTGTTCTGGCGATGACCGATCCGCCCATCGCCGGCATCGCCGGGGCGCTGGTGGCGCGCCTGTCGTCCCGTCCCTTCGTTTACAACATTCGCGACATGTATCCGGACATGGCCGTGGGCGGCTCGATTGTGCGGCCGGGAAGTTTTACCGCGCGGTGGGAAGCTATGCACCGCTGGGCGCTGCGCCGCGCCGCTCGCGTTATCGTTCTTGGCGAGGACATGCGGGATCGCATTATCGCGAAAGGAGTCGATGCGGGACACGTGGTCATCTCGGGCGATGGAGTGAACGTTCCTGATACCCTGCCTTCACCGGACAATCCTGTGGCGCGGGAGATTCGCGGCGATTTCCGTTTTGTTCTGGTTCACGCGGGGAATGTGGGATTCTATGGCGCCTGGCAAACTCTGATTACAGCGGTGCGCATGCTGGAGAGCGAAGGTGTGGGCCTCGTGTTTGTCGGCGAGGGCGCGATGAAGCCGCAGGTGCAGGCCATGGCGGCCGGATGCCGCGCCGTGCGTTTCCTGCCGTTCCGGCCGGCAAGCGAAGTTCCCCTGGTGCTTTCTTCCGGGGACATGCATGTCGTTACGGTGAAGCGGGGTCTGGAAGGCGTCGTTGTTCCGAGCAAATTGTATCCCACGCTCGCTGCGGGACGCCCCGTGCTCGGGGTCGCTCCGCCGGCATGCGATGTCGTGCGGATCATCCGCCGGTCAGGCTGCGGCCTGGCCGCCAACCCGGACGATCCGAACAGCGTCGTGAAGGCTGTCCGCGCAGTGTTGCGCGGCCCGGGGCAGATACAAAACATGGGCCTGCGCGCCCGGGAGATCGCACTTTGTTATGATAAAGTGAAGCAGCTCAAGATTTTTACAGACACGCTCGAGGAGGTTGTTGGCGAATGACGCAGGCCGAAACGATGTGGACGGGGAAGACGATTCTGGTCACAGGGGGAGCCTCCTTCATCGGTTCGACCCTCGCCGACCGGCTCATTGAACGCGGCGCGAAAGTGCGCGTCGTGGACGATCTGAGCAGCGGGCATCTTGGCAACATTGCCGGACAGATCGCTGCCGGGAAAATCGAATTCATGCGCGCCGATTTGCGCGAGCCGGGCATTGCCCGGGGAGCGATGCAGGGCGTCCATACCGTATTTCATCTTGCCGCGGACCACGGCGGCCGGGGTTACGTGGACCTGCACCAGGCCGGGCCGGCCTCGAATTTCTTTCTCGACGGCTTGATTTTCTGGGAAGCGGTGAAAGCCAAAGTTCAAAAAGTTGTTTTCGCATCATCCGGCTGCGTGTATCCCAATTTTCTTCAGTCCGACGTGAACAAGGAAGTGTTTCTGACCGAGGATCTGACCAAGGGTCCGAACGACGCCGATAATACCTACGGCTGGGCCAAGCTGATGGCCGAGTTCACCCTCCAGGCGTATTACAAGGAACACGGTCTGAAATCGGCCTCCTGCCGGTACTTCACGGTGTACGGGCCGCGCGGCGTGGAAAATCACGCCGTCATCGCCATGATTGCCCGCGCGTTCCTCAAGCAGGATCCGTTCGAGGTGTGGGGCGACGGCTCGCAGATTCGCAACTGGACGTACATTGACGACATCGTTTCCGGCACGATCGCGGCCGGCGAAAAAATCGATGACGCCACGGCCATCAATCTCGGCACGATGGAACGCGTCAGTGTCATCGAGGCCGCCAAAATGGTCATGGAACTTACCGGCCACAAGGCCGACATCAAATATCTGCGCAACATGCCCACCGGCCCGCTCAACCGCGTGGCGGACAATTCCCTGGCGAAGAAGCTGACCGGCTGGGAGCCGAAGGTTCCCTTCCGCGAAGGCCTGAAACGCACCATCGACTGGTACTATAAGGATCGGGATCGCGCGCACGTGGAGGCGATTTTCAAGCGCATGCTTACCGAACGCTGAAGCTGGCATATTCATGAACACGAGCTTGATCGCGTTTGCCGTCGGATTGATTGCTTCCCTGGGACTCACCGTTCCGGTGCGGCAACTGGCGCTGCGCATGGGGATGGTGGATCATCCCGGGCCGCGCAAAGTGCATCTCCAGCCGATACCGCTGCTGGGCGGGCTGGCCATTTATTTCGGAGTTCTGATCGCGCTGCTGGTTTCGATGGATGGTCCCGCCCTCCTGCAGGTGATCGGAATCTACCTGGGCGCGACGCTTGTCGCCGTGGTCGGAATCCTTGACGATCGCGGCCTGCTGCATCATCAGGTCAAGCTGTTCGGCGCCATGCCGGCCGCAGCGGTCATCCTGCTGCTTTCGGGCATCCGCGCCCAAGTGTTCTCCGCGTATTGGCCGGGGACCACGGCCCACTGGGCCGATACGGCCCTGACCATGGTCTGGGTCGTCGGCATCACCGCATCCTTCAGCATTCTGGATCACATGGATGGACTCTGCGCGGGCGTGGCCGCCATGGCGTCGCTCTTTTTCGCTATTTTCGCCATCGAAAGCGGGCAGCTTCTGGTCAGCACCATGGCTGCCGCGGTCTTGGGCGCCGCCGCCGGATTCCTGCGCTGGAATTTCAAGCCCGCAAAAATTTTCATGGGAGATGGCGGGGCGATGTTTCTCGGCTTCCTGATGGCCACGTTATCGCTCAAGCTGCGGCCGGTGATGTCGGGTGGTCACAACGCCGCGTGGCTGATCCCGCTGTTTGTTCTCGGCGCGACCATTTTCGATACCACGCTGATTTCCATCTCCAGATCCCGCCGGGGTTTTATTCCCTTTACGACTCCGGGCAAGGACCACACAGCGCATCGCCTTTCGAACGTCTTTCAGAGCCAGCGCAGCGCCGTGCTGCTCATGTACACACTGGGCGCCGCCGGCGGCCTGCTCGCCCTGGCGATCAGCCGCCTGCCTGCGCGCCCTGCGTACGCCCTGGCCGCACTTAGCGCGGTTGCCGTCCTCGCGGCCGTCGTGGCCCTGGAACGTGCGCCCTACGAACGGCAAACCCCCAAGAACAGGCCTGCCCGCTAGCGCCTGCGATCCGGTCAACCTGTCCGGGTCAGTTCATATCCGCTGTTGGAAATCCTCGCGCCAGGCCGCCGATAGATGCTCCACGCGCAGGGCGCGCTCACGCAATTCATTCGAACCGGGTTCATGTAGATAAATGCGCAGGGCGTCGGAAACCGAAACGCGGTTTTCGTCCCGATGGGTCCATGCGATTTCATCGCCCCGGCCGATTTCTCCCTCCCGCAGAACGCGCAGGTAGAATCCGGAGCGGCGGCTGGCCAAGAATCGTTTGATCAAATCGTCGCGCTGGAATTTCAAATTCAGTTTGAAGCAGGGAATTCGCGGCTGCGTGACAACCACTTCGGCTGTGCCGATTTGAAACTGGTCTCCCAGGCAAACGCCGTCTTCCAGCAGGCCTGCCGTGGTGAAGTTCTCGCCAAATGCGCCCCACGGAAGATCAATGCCCGGAAGTTCCTTCTTCCAATAGGGATAATGTTCGCAGGGATACGCGTAAACGGCTTTGTCCCGCCCCCCATGGACGGATAAATCGGCTTGCCGGTCCCCGTCGAGGTTGAACTCCTTCAGGCGAATCCGTTTCTCGACCGGAAATTTGAAAATGCCCGTAGCGACATCTTCATGATCCCACTGGAGGTTACGCGGGACTCCGACTTGCACGGAAATTAGGGCAGGGGGCATGAACGCTCTCTCAATTTCTGGCGGCGCACCATTGTGCGCGCGTCCCGGTCTAAAACCGAATAACGAATGATAGTCGTCTTCGGTCTTCCAGATCAACGAAATGGAGCAAACCGGCTATTTTGGGTCCCCCTCGCCTTCCGCTTTGCCTAACGTCCGGGTTTGGCTATACTGCTGTCTCAATAATTTGGCGCTCTGCCGGGATAACCGTGGGGTGTGACGTTTGGGGGGCCGGTCAAGCCGATGATGGCTTGCAGCCGGTTAAGTCCGCAAGTGACTGCTATCGAATAGCCGGCGCGATTCCATGTCAATGCGCTGTTTCTACGCCAAAAAATTTTGAAGCGCGGGATGGTCAAACTGCAACAGGAAATTGAAAAAGGACGCGGCGGCAGGTCGGGTCGCCAGGTCGCCATCGTCGGCGGCTCCGCATCGGGTTTTTTCACTGCGTCGCTTCTGGCACGAGCCGGCTGCGCGGTGCAGGTTCTGGAGCGTTCCGAGCAGCTCGATCCCACGCCGCGCACGCTGATCGTTACCAGCCACATGCGCACGCTGCTCGGGGAAGTCGGCGAGCGCGCCGTCGTCAACGAAATCCGCAAGTTTGAACTTTTCACCGACGGCCGCACGGCCCAGGTTCCCTTGGCGCGTCCCGACCTGATTATTGAGCGATCGAAGCTGATTCGCGGCCTGGCGGACCAGGCGCAAGGCCAAGGCGCAAAGATTTCGTTTGGCAACCGATTCAAGTCGCTGGAAAGCAACGGGACCGGCTTGCGTCTGGACATCGAGCGCGGCAGCAATGCCCGCGCGGAAGAGTTGCATGCCGATATCGTGGTGGGGGCCGATGGCGCACTCTCCCGGGTCGCGCAGGCGGCCGGATGGCCGCGCCAGCCGACGGTTCCGCTGGTGCAGGCGATTGTAAAAATGCCTGCCGATATGTCTGCCGATACCGTGCGCGTCTGGTTCGTGCCGGACGACACGCCGTACTTCTACTGGCTGATCCCTGAATCGGGCGAGCGCGCGGCGCTGGGGCTGATCGGCGAACATGGGCAGGAAACGCGACGCTGCCTGGAACGCTTCATGGAAAAACGCGGTTTCACCCCGCTGGGATTCCAGGGCGCGCGCATTCCTGTATACGACCGCTGGACGCCGGTCGAGCGCCGCGTAGGCTCGGGACGCGTGTTCCTGGTGGGCGATGCGGCGGGGCAAGTAAAGGTTTCAACGGTGGGCGGAATCGTCACTGGGATTCGCGGCGCCATCGGCGTCAGCGAATCGATCCTGAACGGCGGGGAAGGCCGCGAGTTGCGCTCCCTGCGCAGGGAACTCAATATCCATCTGCTCATCCGAAAGACGATTCACCAATTCAAGCAGGCGGACTATAGCCGCCTGGTGGACCTCATGAACGCCTCAACGCGCCGCTCCCTGAGCCAGTACACGCGGGACGAGGCCGCCCGCGTTCTCTGGCACATCACGCTCAGCCAGCCGCGCCTGCTTTTGCTCGGACTTCGTGGTTTGCTCTCCGGCGGTTCCATCCTGCCGAAGATTCGCGGCTAACGAGCTCGTACATCTAAGCCTGTACATTCAGGGCAATATGCTTTCAGTAGGACAGGCTGAAGCCTGTCCTGCTGGAATTACTTCGTCTGGGTTTCGGCAAACTGTTTTCTGAACGACTCCAGCGTGATCTTTAGCCCTTCTTCGAGGTTGATCCTGGGTTCCCATCCCAAAAGGCGGCGGGCTTTGGAAATGTCGGGGCAGCGCTGCTTGGGATCGTCCTGAGGCAAGGGTTCGAAGACGATGGGAGAGGAAACGCCCAGCAGCGTGCGGACGCGCTCGGCAAATTCGAGAATCGTGATTTCCTGCGGGTTGCCGATATTGGTGGGATAGTGTTCGCCGGACATCATGAGGCGGTAGATGCCTTCGATTAAATCGGAGACGTAACAGAAGCTACGCGTCTGTTTTCCGGCGCCGTACACGGTGATGGGCTGTCCCGTCAATCCCTGATAGACGAAATTCGGAAGCGCGCGGCCGTCATTCAGGCGCATGCGCGGTCCATAGGTATTGAAGATGCGGACGATGTGCGTGTCCAGGCCCTTGGCGCGGTGATAGGCCATCACGATGGCTTCCGCGAAACGCTTGGCTTCGTCATAAACGCCGCGCGGGCCGACGGTATTCACGTTGCCCCAATAGGTTTCCGGCTGAGGGCTGACCAGCGGATCGCCATAACATTCCGACGTGGAGGCCAGAAAATACCTGGCATTTTTTGCCAGGGCGAGGCCCAAGGTATTGTGCGTCCCGAGCGAACCCACTTTCAGCGTTTGGATCGGCAACTTCAGATAATCGACCGGACTAGCAGGCGAGGCGAAGTGGAGCACATAATCCACCGGTCCCGGCACGTCGATAAATTTTGTGACGTCGTGATGCACCATCTGGAATTTGGGGTTGTCCGCAAGGTGGCGCACATTGGCCAGCGTGCCGGTCACGAAGTTGTCGATCGCCACCACTTCCCATCCGTGGCCGAGAAGATAATCGCAAAGGTGCGATCCCAGGAATCCCGCGCCGCCCGTGACTACCGCCCGCATTGTCCCAGCCCCCTCATCGCAAGTTCGCCCATCCCCTGTTCCATTTTGTCAGGTTGACCCCTGCTGTCCGGACCGGTGTAATTGTAGTCTACGCGGTCTCCGGCATAAAGACCGCTTCCGCCCGGTGATCGCTTTCTAATAACCGTGAAACAATGGGCGGATACGCGCGCATATCCGGAGTGTGATGCGCCTGGACCATGCCCGGGCTTTGATTGACCTCGAATGATGGGCAGGTTAGGATTTCAAGTCTGCATTTCGGGCATGTCACATACGCGATTCTTTTTGCTGCGGACATCTGGCTGCGAAGTTTGCGCCCTGCAGCACGGCAATGGTTACTTTGCCCGGGGCGTTCCGCGAATGTGGCGGCAAGGTTCTTCACCCCAAAGCGTAGGGATCGGTGCGGACCGCGCCTTTTTAAGGCTCTCTGCGGCAGAATGAGGCGGGATTGTGGTTGATTCGAAATCGAAAACACGACGCTGGATGATTTGGGGGGGGATCTTCATCCTGTTGCTGGCCGCCGGCGCCACGGTGTTCTTCAACATCGGCAAATGGCTGGTTGTTGAGGACCCGCTGAGCCATGCGGACGTGATCGTCATTTTGAGCGGACGTCTTCCGGAACGCGCGATCGAGGCCGCACGGCTGTACCAAGCCGGCTATGCGGGGCAGGTGTGGGTTTCGCCACCCACGTCTCCGGTGGAAGAGCTGAAGGCCATGAACATTTTCTATCTGGGGGAAGATTTCTATAACGAAAAAGTGTTGATTGCGAAAGGGGTTCCACCGGATTCGATCCGTGTATTGGACATGCCCAGCGCAAATACGGAAATGGAAGTGCGCCAGATTTCCCGGACGATGCGCAGCGACAACTACCATCAGGTGATCATCGTGACCTCGAAAGCGCATACGCGCCGCGTGCGCACGATCTGGAACAAGCTGGTGGGGTCGGACCCGCATGCGATTGTGCGTTTCGCCAATGGAGACCCTTACGACGGTGCGCACTGGTGGCGGCATACGCACGACGGCCTGGACGTGGTTCGCGAAACGCTGGGATTGCTGAACGCCTGGGCCGGCTTCCCGTTGCGCCCCAGCCCATACTGAACATGCGGAACCGTCATCGCAACCCGAACCGCTTTGCCCAGCAGGTCCTGCCACTTCTGCTGCTGGGCATTGGCCTGGTCGCTTCCAACAATTATCTGACCTTTGTCGACGATGAGGTCCGGACATTGGACGCCGCGGCGCAGCCGGTGCACACGTTGTTTGCCCGTTTTTTTTCCGGTTGCGGGCCACAGAACATGCCTGCGCTTTACACCGTTGTGCTTCATTTCTGGCTGCGCTGGACGGCAGGGAATTTCCAATATCTTCGCGTCCCCGCAATCATTTTTTTTCTGGCAGGGCTGTGGCTTCTTGCCCTCGCCGCCCGCCGGCTCGGGAGCCAGGCGAGCGGCATCACCATGCTTTGGCTGGGCATTCTCTGGCCTTATGGATTCCATTACGGACGGCTGGCGGCGCCTTACTCGTTTGTATTTTTCCTGATTGCGGGGCTCACGTTCGCTTACCTTCAGCTGCTGGAAAAGGAAAGTTTCGGGAGATGGTGCGCACTGTTTTTATTTGGCGCGGCTCTGTTATGGACGAATTTTTTCGGTTGGGCCGTGGTGGCATGCCTGGGAATCGACCAGCTGATACGGCGTCGCGCCGGGGAACCCGCGATGTCGGTTCGCGCGATGGGGCGCACCGCGATCTTGTGGATCGCCGTGTGCATTCCCGTGTTCCGCCCGCTGTACAGGGAATTCATCGCCGGCGCCAATATCCACAATGGTTTTCGAGCCGCGATCACAAGCTGCGCGTATTACATTTACACCTTGTTTGTGAGCGAATCGGTGGCGCCATGGCATTGGCAGTTGAGCGTGCCGGCGGGGTTGGCGATTCTGGTTTGCATCGTCCTGGTTTCCATGCAGCCGTCGTGGCCGGCGCGCCGGTTCCTTGCGTACGGCGCGGTTCTGGTCATACTCATGGCGGCGGCGGGCATTTTGTTCTCCCCGCAGCTGGTTTTCGTAGCTCCCTGGGTCCTGTTGCCGATCGCCGTGGCCATCGGATCGATTAAGTCCCGTTGGGCGCAGCCCGTTCTGGCCGTGATGCTTCTGATCATTGCCGGCGTGGGGTGGACCGGAATCTATGCGCGGCAGTACTATTCCGCGCCACAGTTCCTGGAGCCCTGGGTACAGGAGGCCGGCGACGTTGCCGGAAAAATTCAAACTGGCGCCACCGTAATTTCCAATAGCCGGCCATTTTTCCTTTACCTGACGTATGTGCTTCGTCCGCCCACGCGCAGCCCCGGAGCGGGTTTCGAAGGATTCTTTCCCGATTCCATCCATCAACCCAGCGTGAACTCCGCGAACCAATGGCTTTCATCCGGCCATCCCATGGCCCCGGTGATGATCTGGATACACGGCGTATCCGATCCACAAGCGGAAAAACCGATGGAAGACGCCGCGCACGAACTCGACCGCAGTTGCGGTTCGCGCGTGTCGCGCTTAATGTCGCGCGATCAGGGCTATGAATGGAAGCAGCGATTCCTTCCCGAAATCGCCGGGGCGCAATGGCGCATTGAAGTCCGCGAATACGATTGCGGCCCAAACAGCTCTCAGGAAATTTTTCCCATCCCGGCGCATTAGTTCGAATGGAGCTATCGACACAATACTTATGGCATTTGTAATTCCTGCCGCGTTCGAACTTCCCGGTCAAAACTTCTAGTACGATCGGTCCATTGCCTCTTCTGGTTTGCCACGAGACACTATCAAAGTGGAGGGAGGTCCGGGTGCTGACCGTCACCATATTCTGCTTATCGTCCTTGTCGCTTAGGAATTTCCTCCTCTACTACTGGCGCGCCGTGGCGACGGCCGGGCCTAGAGTGACATAGCCGGGAGATGCGATTGGAGATTCGATTGACTCCTTTAAGCGCCAGACAGTACTTGAGATGCCCTGGAGTGGTACTAGAGGCCCATTGCCTGCGCCGCTTATGAAAGCGAAACTACACATCGAGGGTGATCTTGGATGATCGCAGGCATCATATTTGCGGTTTCGGTCGTTGCACTCGGCCAGTTTGGTCTGTACTACTGGCGTGCGACAATCTCCGGCGTGGCCTCCCAGGCCATCTCGGACCGAATCCGTATCGCCGCGGGCATTTCCGCCGCCACCATTGGGGCCAAAGACTTCCGCAATATACTCATACTAAATGACTTGTCTCCGGATTTGCGCGGTCCTGGCGGGAGTTTTCGAGTTGTGCGGGCCTACTACTCGGTCGTCAAAACGCTTGGAAAAATCATCCCCGCGATGGCCAACTGGTCCAATGCGGAGATGGCCACCTGCTCGCGCTATGTTGCGGTGCTGATGGATCAACACCTGGAGCGCAACATGGCTTGCGCAGCCCAGATGCGCGGGCTGTAGGCTTTCGAACGAAGGCTTCCATCGTCTGAGGAACACCCCGTCAGGCTAATGTGCGGATTTGGGAGAGCAAAGGTTCTCCCCCAGGACCACCAGACCGGACCACGAGAATTGTTGAATCCCAGCGGAAAAATTTAATTAAAAAGCCCAGCGAAGCAGAATGCCGCCGGCGGTATATCCCGCGCCGACGGCAACGAGCAGCACGAGGTCGCCTTTTTTCAGCCGGCCTTGCTCGACGGCGTCGCACAATCCCAGGGGAATGGTTCCGCCCGTCGTATTTCCATACCGTTCGATGTTGACCATCACTTTTGAGTCGTCCACGCCGAGCCGTTCCTGCATCGCGCGGATAATGCGCAGGTTCGCCTGATGCGGCACGACCAGTGCGAGGTCTTTGCTGGTGAACCCGTTGCGCTCCAGCATTTCGCACGCAAGTTCCGCCATGCGGCGCACGGCATACTTGAAAACTTGCGCGCCTTCCTGATGGATGTAATGCATTTTCTGGTCGACCGTTTCGCGGGTGGTGGGATGAAGCGAGCCGCCGCCAGGCATGAACAGGTATTTTCCTCCCGAACCGTCCACATCGTGCACGAAATCGAGAATGCCCTCGTCGTCGCGATCGGTCGGTTCCAGCAGGACCGCGCCCGCACCATCGCCAAACAGCACGCATGTTGTCCGGTCCTGATAATTCAGGATCGAAGTCATGACGTCGCTGCCGATGACCAGGGCGTTTTTCTGAGTTCTGGCGCCGACAAACTGCGCGCCGACGGTCAGCGCGTATACGAACCCGGAGCACGCCGCGGACAGGTCGAATCCCCAGGCGCCGGTCGCGCCCAGATTGTTCTGGACCAGGCAGGCGGTCGCGGGAAACATCATGTCCGGGGTCACACTGGCCACAACGATCAGGTCAATATCCGAGGCCGGGAAATTTCTGGCGGCCAGCAGTTGCCGCGCGGCGGCCGTGGCCAGATCCGAAGTAGCCACACCATTTTCCACGACGTGGCGTTCGCGGATGCCGGTGCGTTCCCGGATCCATTCGTCGTTGGTTTCCACCAACTTTTCCAATTCGGCGTTGGACATCACCCGGGGCGGCACATACCCGCTCACACCGGTTATTTTTGCAGCAATACGTCTGGGCATTCATGCTCCGCGAGGCTTGTCTGATTCCCCGGCAAGAAGAACCGCGATTTTACGCAATCGAAGGCGGCGAAACAAGTCCACTTTGATGGATCCCGCTTCTTCGGGCAGTTGGCCGGCGGCGATTTTAACGTGTGCAGTTTGAAGAAGAGGGTCGAAAAGCTCCACTGCATGTACATAAATCCGCTAAAAAGGAAATTGCCCGATTACATCCGATTACATCAAGGACTGGCCCGGAGCGGTTTTCTTCTTCTATTCGAATCTCAAACACGGATTGATCCGCGGTGAACCTGTCCATTGAGTTGGGGCTAAAAGCTAAAAGAAGGAGGAACCAAACCCTCCGACCCTTCGAAACCCGCGACGGAGCGGACGCCCGGAAGATCAAAATCACCTCATAGGGTGTGCCACCCGACCAAAAGCAAAAACCACACAGGCTGAAGCCTGTGCTACTAAACGCCCCCCTCCAGTAGCACAGGCTTCAGCCTGTGTGGGGTTTGGATGTGTTTTTTGTTTTGAGGAGGGAGAAAAAAACAGCCGGAAGTTGAAAGGAAGTTCAAAGGCTGGCCCATCCGTCCTTGACGCTTTTCAAGGGCGGGGGTTCCTGATTGGAGTTTTGGCGCCTGGTGGCTGGTCCATGTCGGGAAGATCACGTCAGAAGCCCCGCCCTTGCTATACCGAAGGACGGGCACTCAAAGTTTAACTACAACGCCCGGGCCACTCGCCTATAGCAGGACTTTGTGTTCGTAGTCGACGGCGGGATTCAAGATCAGGGGATTCGGCAGTTCGCGCAGGCGGGACACGAAGATGCGCACAAGCTCGGGATCAAACTGCGCGTTCCCGCAACGCTCTAATTCCTGGAATGCTTCTTCTGCCATGCGCGCTTTCTTATAAGTTCGCGCGGACGTGATCGTATCGTACGCGTCGGCGATGGCGATGATCCGCGCCCCCAGGGAAATCTGGTCGCCGGTCAGCCCGTCGGGGTAGCCTGAACCGTCAATGAATTCGTGATGATGGGCGACCATGTCGCGCAGCTGTTCGGTGCCGCGAAGGGGTTCGAGCAGTTTGGCGCCATATTCCACATGACGTTTCATGGTTTCCCACTCATCGGGATTCAGGGGACCATTTTTGCTCACGATCGATTCCAGAATGGCGACTTTACCGATGTCGTGCAGCATGCCGCCCAGGCGAATTTCCTCGATTTGCGCGGCGTTCAGGCCGAGGCCCTCGGCGATCAAGACGGCGTATGCGGACACTTTCTGGGAGTGGCCCTGCGTGAACTGGTCCTTGGCATCGATGGCATGAGCGAGCGAAGTGAGTGTATCCATGACGATGGGGGGCAACGGCTCGAACGGCGGTGTTTCGGAAGATTGCAATGAGCCGTTTTCGCTGGAGTTTGAGCTTTCGGTTTCGGCCAGGGATCTCGCAAACTGTTCGATCCGGCTGTAAATTTCCACGAACGCATCGGGGCCGGTGGCGAACAATCGCTTCAGCGTCACGCCCAGGTATGCATCGAGCACTTCGCGTTTCCATTGCCTGGAGTCGTCGGGATTGTATTGATCCGCGGTGGAAACGGCGTTGCCGCCCTGATGTTTGGAGAGATACATCGAAGCGTCGGCGACTTGAATCAGCTCTTGCGGCGTCGATCCATTGAGCGGGAAACTCGCGACGCCAAAGCTGGAGGTAACGTTTTTCTCGCGAAGCACCGGGTCGGCACAAACCATCACGCGCATCTTCGTGGCCAGCAGATGGCTCTGTTCGGCGTCGGTTTCCGGCATCAGAATGACGAATTCGTCGCCGCCATAACGCGCCACCACATCCGAACGCCTGCAATTCTCTTCCAGAATGCTTGCCATGCGCTGCAGGACCAGATCGCCGTCCAGGTGTCCATAAAAATCGTTGACGAACTTGAAGCGGTCCAGATCCATGAGAACCAGCGAGAACGACCGGCCGGCGCGGGTGGAGCGTTTCCATTCGCCCGAAAGGGCTTCCATGAAGAAGCGATGTGTTTTCAGGCCGGTGAGCCCGTCGGTGATCGCCTGTTCCTGCGCTTTTTGGAACGTGAAGGCGTTGTGCAGGGCGCCGGAAACCAGGTCCACTAGAGTGCCTAGGAATAAAATCTCTTCCTGAGAAAAATCCGATGTCTGATCGGTTTCCACATACAAAACCCCATACAGCTGGTCGGAATAAACAATCGGCAGGGCAATTGCCGCGACTGAACCTTCCAGAATCGGAGTTCCCGGGGAGTCGATGGAACCGTACGTCATCACGGCCATCTCTCCGGTGCGCGCGACACGCCCCACCACATTGCCGTCCAGGTCCAGGCGGCGCCCCAGGGCGCCTTTCCGGTGTCCGGCTTCGGCCTGAATCACGATCTCTTTGGTCGAGTAATCCAGCAACGCGATGCCAATATGCGAGTAGTCCAGGCCTTGTTCGAGTTCGTTGCCAATCCTGGAGAGCATTTCATCGGGGTTCAAGGTCACAATAATGTTGCGCGAAATATTGTTGAGCAGGGTCAGGCGCCGGGATTTGGAACTCTCCTCCCGGAAAAGCCGCGCGTTTTCCAGCGCGATCACTGCCTGGCTTGCCAGCACGCGCATCATTTCCAGATGGCCCGAATCCAGCGCGCGATCCTGGGGGCTTTGCACGGCCATGGCGCCGATCGGCCGCTCATACAGCAGTAGGGGCACTCCGCAAAAGCATCCCTGATGCGTATGCAAGGGCTCCAAGCCAAGTTTGCGCATCTCTTCCAGATAATTTTCGCGGATCAGCAGAGGCTGGCGCGTCCGCATCATGTATTCGGCGGCATAGCGGTTTTCCATCGGCCGGGAGCGTTTGGGAAGCAGCTGGCCGTCCCGCACTTCGATTTCAAATCTCAGTTCGTTGCGGATCGGATCGTGCAGCGCGACATAAAAGTGATTGACGTCGAACAGGCGCTTCATTTCCGTGAGTATGGTTTCAAACACCGTGTCCGGATCGAGCGTGGAGCTGAGCGCGCGCCCGATTTCGTTGAGGATATGAAGCTCTTGTGTCCGGCGCGAACTCTGCTGAATCAAATAGCTATTCTCGACGGCCATCCCGATCTGGTGTCCCAGCGCCAGCAGCAAGCGAAGTTCGGCCGCCGTAAATTTCCGGTTATCCGGGGTGCCCAGGAACAACACGCCGAACGTCTTTTCCTTGGCTTGCAGGCTGATCCCCACGACGGTACGCAGGTTCTGGCTGATGGCCAGCTGCCGGAACTTCCGGAACGCCTCTTCATTTTCCAGTGTCGCCCAGGCCGCGTCGCGGCCCAGATCCCGGAAAACCACCAGGCCGCCCAGGCGCGCCACCAGATCCACCAGATGGTCGTCCAGCCCCTCTTCCTGGGAGACGGCGCAGAAATTTTCCGTCAGGCCGACGGCGACCACCGAGGTTGGCCCCTCCGGATGGCCGTGATGCAGGAACAGCGCTCCCGCGGGCATTCGCACGACGCTTAACACGCGTTCGAGCGCGTGCGAAAGCATCTGTTGAATTTCCGTGCCCACGAAACTGGACGTCGCCAGGTTTACGTTGGAGAGCGCGAGCATGTTGTGCTCGATGCGTCGCTTCTCTTCTTCGTATAGCCCCATCACCATCAGGATCGCGGCAAACAGTTGCGGAAGAATTTCCAGCAAACGCAAGGATTGCGAGATGGACCGGGTCACCAGCAGTTCGCCGATCAGAATCGCGCCCCAGCTCAGGAAAGAAATTGACAGCAGCAGGTCCGCAAAAGTCTCGTGACGCCGGCTTTCCTGATAAAACGTATAGCCTGTGCCGCCGAGCACCACCGCGACGCCGAGTTGCGGCGAGATACTGACGGTGCCCAAGTAAAAGACGGCGGACCAAAGCGCGAACACCGCACCCGCGGCGATCTGCGGACGGATCCAGGGAGAGGCTTTCGTATACACGCGCGCCGTGCTGAAAAACAGGAGAGCCGCCGCAGCCAGCAGCCATGCATTGACGGCCGATTGCCACGGCGCGACGGAAACCCAGGATGACAGGGCGGGGCTGAGGTAATGCAGCGCCAGCAGGCTCCAGCCGGCGCCCCAGAGCATCAGGTAGGACTGGCGGCGCAAACTGTTCATGTAAGCGAAGAAACCCGCCGTCAATGCCGAGGCGGTCAGCAGGGTGATGGCAAGGATGTTTCCCGGTGTCATTTAGTCAGCCAACCAGCAAACGAAAAATTCGCCTCCCGATTTAAAGGCTGCAATCGCCTGACACGATCGACTATACCTATCGTGTTAAATTTCTTCACTTTGGCGACTATAGGGACTGCCTTCCGGGCGGTCAAGGGTACGGGGGTACCAGACAAGAACAAGTTACTTGTGACTTCGGACACACCCGAAAAGATTTCGATTTCCATTGTGAGGGAAAACTTAGCCGCCGAAATCCTTCGCCTGGCTGGCTCGCGTTCCTGCGCCGGTTCGGCTAAGATGAATTGCTTTTTCACCGACGGGGGAGACCAACAAGGCGTATGGCCATGACTTCGAGCGCATCGGGAAATCCATCGGGCGGGGTTCGCGTGCGCTTTGCGCCCTCGCCGACGGGCTATTTGCACGTCGGCGGCGCGCGCACGGCGCTATTCAACTGGCTGTTCGCCCGGCACCTGGGCGGCACGATGGTCCTGCGCATTGAAGACACCGATGTCGAGCGAAACCGCCCGGAACTGGTCGAGGGAATCCTTGACGGTTTGCGGTGGCTCGGCGTGGATTGGGACGAGGGCCCGTATTTTCAGTCGCAGCGCCTGGACCTGCATCGCAAGGCGGCGGAAAAACTGGTGGTTTCCGGCGCGGCCTATTTCTGCGATTGTCCCCCGGAGAAATACGCGGGCGGCGATGCGGTCGAGGAAACCGAAGACGTGAAGAAAGACGCGGGGCCGCGGCGCATCACGCGCTGCGCGTGCCGCGACGGCAAGCCCGGACTGAGCGCGCAGAACGCGGCCATTCGATTTCGCGTTCCGCAGGGCGAGGTCACTAGATTCGAGGATGCGGTGTTCGGCCCGCGCGAAGTGGTGAATGAGGAGATCGAGGACTTCGTTCTCCTGCGCTCCCCCAAGGACGGCCAGTCACAAGGCGCGCCCACCTACCAGCTGAGCGTCGTGGTGGATGACATCGACATGCGCATCACGCACGTGATCCGCGGCTCCGATCACATCTCCAATACGCCCAAGCAGGCGTTGCTGTACCGCGCGCTGGGCGTCACGCCGCCCATTTTTGCGCATGTGCCGCTGATTCTCGGTCCGGACCGCACGCGGCTTTCCAAGCGCCACGGCGCCACCAGCGTGGGTTCCTACCGCGATGAGGGATTTCTGCCGGAGGCGTTCCGCAATTTTCTCTCGCTGCTCGGCTGGTCGGCTGGGGACGCCGAATTCATGCGCACCGCCGAAATCGTGGAACGTTTCTCGCTGGAGGGCGTGAGCCGCACCAACGGCGTGTTCGACCGCGCCAAGCTGGAGTGGTACAACACGCAGTACCTGCAGAAGCTGCCGATCGACGAATTGCTGCCTTTCGTGCAGGGGGAGCTGGAACGATCAAAACTCTGGCAGCCGGAATGGGCGGGCGAAAAGCGCGAATGGTTTTCGAAAACCGTGGACTTGCTGCGGCCTCGGACGCGCCTGCTGCCGGATTTTTCGACGTGGTCCCGCGCATTTTTCAGCGATACGTTTGAATATGATCCGCAGGCGCGGGAGAAATTCTGGAAAGATGAGCGCCTGGGCGCGATGCTCGGCAAGCTGGCGGAGGCCCTGGCCGCGCTCACCGAATGGAATCACGATGCCTGCGACCACGCGCTGCGCGAACTGGCCGCCGCCGAGGGCGTCAAGGCCGGATTGCTGATCAACGCGACGCGCGTGGCCATTGTCGGGCAAGCCGTGGCGCCGCCGCTGTTTGAAACCATGCTGGTCCTCGGGCAGGAGCGCGTCGTGCGGCGTCTGCGCAAGGCTGTCGAAACTCTCGCCGCCCGGTAAACCCGCGACGCGACGTGCGGCTCTTTTTCAATTGAAAATCCCCGCCTCTTCCGGAGCGGGGATTTTTTCTTTTGATCCTGCAAATATAAGTACTGCGAATGGATGTTCAGGGTCGCGCGGGAGTGAAAATATTTGCATTTGCCGGATGCGCCGGGGTGCCCGCGGCGGCGATTTCCAGCTCGGCCGTCGCCGGCAGTGTGGTCGGCGGCAGGCAAGCGTCTTCGTTGCAGGCCTGATAGGCAATTGTGAGGGCGATTTTTTTAGTGCCAATTGGCGCGGCGCCAGCGACGCGGAGTTTCATCCGCACGGTGAACGTGCCGTCATACACGCGCAGTGCCGTCTTCGAAAAATGCAACGTGCGCATCACGCCGGGCGGGTACGCCGTATTTAGCAGCACGATCCCGGCGGGAAGCTTCGCCGTGACATTGGTCGGTATCAAATATTCTTCCGAAGGGATATGCGCGTTGACGTGAAAGCCGGGGGTGATCTTCGCAACCATGGCCACTTCAAACGTTTTTCCCCGCGGCACCGGCTGCAGCGAAACGTAGGCTTGCGGCTGGAGAACGCTGGCCGCGCGCGGCATGGCCCTGCTCTGTGCCGAAGCGATGCCCGCGAAGGCCACCAGCGCGAGCAATGCGAAACACACCGGCCATCCCGGCAAGTCTTTGCCGCCATTCCTCGCGGAGCTGATCGCCCACCGGCCCGATTTCCTCGAAACGTTTTCAGAGTTTGAGTTCATAGTTAGACGCTCACGGGACTGCCAAGTTGCTCGGTGAGGATGCGGCCCATGAGCTGCATCAGATTTTCACCGGTTTTTTCCAGAACAAACGCTCCGGCCGCATCCGACCAGGAAAGTTTAAAACTTGTGGTCAGCGCGGAAATCCATATCTGGCGCACCGGCGTGTTCGGGCTGATGACGAATCTTGTTTCCTGGGGATCGTCGAACGATACTTCCAGTTTTCCGCTGCCGCCTTCGACTTCAAATCCGTGCGCCTCTTCAAGGTCCTGCAACCTGCGGCGCAGCTCTTCAAACGCCGCATCGCACCGTTTCTGAAAATCCTTTTCATCCATAATAGGAACAGGATACCGCGAAGCGGTTGGACGGGCAAGGATGGCGGGTCATGGCTGGGTCTTATGCGAATCTTCCGCCACAAAAAAGACGGGCAGGCTACTCATACCGCAGCGCATCCACCGGATCGAGACGCGCGGCCTTCACGGCCGGATAAATTCCAAAAAAAAGGCCGACGCTCATGGAAACCAGGACGCCCAGGGCCACGGCCCACAGCGGCACGCTCGAAGGCAGCCTCGGCAAGAACACATTGATGAGCAGACTGATGGCGATGCCCAGCGCCACGCCGATGACTCCGCCCGCGCCGGTTAGCACGACCGCCTCGGTGAGAAATTGCCAGATGACGTCGCGCCGTCGCGCGCCAATGGCTTTGCGCACGCCGATTTCACGCGTGCGCTGCGTGACCGACATCAGCATGATGTTCATGACGCCCACGCCGCCCACCAGCAATCCGATCGAGCTGACCACGGCGGTCAGCAACGCAACCGAACCGGTGATCTGCTTGAACTGGTCGGCAATTTCCTTGGCCGTGGACATGCCGAAATTGTCCGGGGCGGAATACGCGACGTGGCGCCGCCGCCGCAGCACGCCGCGGATTTCATCCTGCGCTTCCGCCATTCTGTTGGGAGCAGCGACGGCCCCGATGAAGTGCTCGTCATCGGCGGGATGATGTTTGCGGTAGGTGCGGTAGGGGACCACGACCTGCTTTTCCGCGGCCGGATTCTGGAAGAGCTGGCCTTTGCGGTGCGTGAACACGCCGATGACGCGATAGGGAAACCCTTCCACGTAAATAATTTTATTGATCGGGTCTTCCCCCGGGAAAAAAGCCTTGCCAAGGTCAAACCCGATGACGGCGACGTCGGCGCGGTGCAGGTTTTCGGCTTCGGTGAAAAACCGGCCGACGTAAGGGTGGATGTTGAAGACATCTTCGTAATTGATGTCCGCCCCCATGTAGTCCAGGCCGCTCACTTCCTTGTCCTTGTACCGCGCGGTAATCAGCGGCGGGCGGTTCACATCGTAGACGCGCTGGAACACCGTCGCGGACACCTCCAGGATCGCCGGACACTGCGCGCGAATCGCTTCCGCGTCTTCCAGGGTCAAAGGCTTGCGGTTGCGTTCCTCGGGGGTCATTCGCCCGGTGCTCGCGCCCGGCGTCACCTTGAAGACCCAGATCGTGTTCGGGCCGTAATCGTTCAGATACGCCGTAACATCCGCGTAGAAGCCCACCAGTATGGACGCGACCGTGATGAGCGCGGTGATGCCGATGACCACGCCCAGCACGGTCAGAAACGACCGCACTTTATTCTGGCGCAGCGTGTCCAGCGCCATCTTCATGTTTTCGCCCAACGGCATTCGCTTCATGTGTCCGATATTCCGCCTCAAATTTCTTGACGCATCGCTTCGATCGGATTCAGATTCGCGGCCTTGTGCGCCGGGTACAGCCCGAAGAACACTCCCACCGCCGTCGAAACACCCAGGGCGATCATCACCGCCGAAAACGGAACGTGCATCGGAACCGGCGTGTAGGCGGCCACGATGGCCGCGAACAGATAAGCCAGAACCACGCCCACCACTCCCCCGAAGCCGGACATCACGGCGGACTCGGTAAGAAATTGCAGCAGGATATCCGAGCGGCGCGCGCCCATGGACTTGCGCACACCGATTTCGTGCGTGCGCTCGGTGACCGTCGCAAGCATGACGTTCATGATCACCACGCCTCCAATCACCAGGAAAACCGCCACGATGCCGATCATGGACGCCGCCAGCGCCCCGGTAATCCGCTTGAACAGGCCTACCAGCGATCCGCTGTCGAGAACGCCGAAGTTGTCGAGTTCGTTCGGCTTCAAGTGGTGGCGCGCGCGCATAAGCATTTGCGCTTCTTCCTGCGTGCGAGACATCCAATCGCCGCCCCGGGTTTGCACGTTGATGGCCAGGCTCGTTGTGCTTGTCGAATAGTATTTCAGCCACGTCTGAATCGGAATGTAAACGAAATTATCCTGCGACCGCCCCAGCACCGTTCCGATGGGCTTGCTGACGCCCACCACTTCGTACGGGCGTCCGTCCACGTCCAGATCCTTGCCAATCGGATCGGTGCCGGGAAACAGCTTGTCGGCAAGGTCCGAGCCGATCAGCGCGACCTGTGAGCGGTGCTCGTTGTCGGTATTGGTGATGTAACGTCCCGAAGCGGGCTCTTCGGTTTTCATGTCGCCGATATTGGCGGTCACGCCGCGAATCGATGTGTCTTCCAGGGTCTGCCCGTTGGCCTTCGTGCGGCCCAGAGTGCTGGTCTGGGCCCCGACGCGGACCGCCAGCCTGGAATTGTCGCGCAGAAACATGTAATCGTCCCAGGTGAGCGGCTTGTTCCGGCGCATCGCCTTTACCAGTTGACTCATGTCCGTGATGATCGGAAAACGCTGCACCAAAAACACGTTTGAACCGAGATTGGCGATGCGATTGGAGACGTACAGATTCACGCCGGAGATCAGCGCGATCACCATGATCAGCGTGGAAACGGAAAGCACAACGCCCAGCAGCATCAGGAAGGAGCGCAGCTTGTGCGCGCGCAGAGCTTCCAGGGCCACAAAAATGGGTTCGCGGAAATGGATTCGATTCTTCATCCGGTGCCGCCGGTGACCTATTCTTTCACAGTGTACATGGCCCCGGAAAGATTCATCCCAGACCCTGGTGTCCAGACGCCGGCTGGACTGGCGGTTCGGTTTGGGCAGGCAGGAGAAATCAGGGAGCCGGCACAAGCGCGGCCAACCGCTTCACGCAAGGAGGGGCACGTGCGCGAACGGAAGATTCGCAGGCCTGCAGGCTGGCAAAGCCGAACCGGAATTGCGGATCTTGTCAGGCACGCCAGAATGGCGAGGGTTTCGCGAAAGCTGGAAATGGAGTTCCCGCGCTACAGCAGGCTTTGAATCGTCTTCTCAATGTCGTCGTGATTGACCAGGCCGATGATGGTTTTGACTTTCTTGCCGTCGCGCGAGTAGATCATGCTGGTGGGCAGGCCTATGATGCCTCCGAATTTTTGGGCGATGGAATCGCTGCCCAGCACGATCGGATAGTTCATGGCCATTTGCTGTCCATCCACATCGAAGCGCTCTTTAGCGAGGAAAGGAGGCACGGCCTTCTTGCCGTCTTCATCCATGGAGACGCCCAGGATGGTGAAGCCGCGCGGACCATATTTTTTCTGAAATTCAATCATCCAGGGGATTTCCACTTTGCAGGGCGCGCACCAGGTCGCCCAGAAGTTCACGATGACCACTTGCCCCTTATATTGCGCGAGCGTGACGTCTTTACCATTGAGATCCTTGAACGTGACGTTGGGGGCGGCGGTTGATGTGGCCGCCATGCCCGCCGAGGGCGACCCGGCCGCGGGAAATTTCTTGTCCGCCCACCACATCAGGGTGAGCAGCGCCACCACGCCAATGCCGATAAATATGCCCTTTTTCATAGGAAAACTCCCTTATAAGGCGAATCTATTCAAAAAACCCAATTTGCCGGAAAGCCAGGTCAGGCGGTTCATGAAAATCAGTCCGCCGACAAACAGCAGCAGCACGCCGCTCAAAACTTCCACCGCGTGCAGGTGTTTCCGGAACCGCTGATAGAAACGGAGAAACTTATTAATTCCAAACGCTGTGAGCAGGAAGGGAACCGCCAGCCCCGCCGAGTACACGGCGAGCAGAAACACCCCGCGGGCAATCGTCTGCGTGTTCGCGGCAAGCACGAGCACGGCCGCGAGAATCGGACCGATGCACGGGGTCCAGCCGAAGGCGAAGGCGAATCCGAGAAGAAAGCCGCTGACCACGCCGGAAAATTTGCCGCCCGAACTGGCTTTTTCTTCGTCCTGGCTGCCGAGATTGTGGAAGCGAATGTCGCGATTGAGCCAGCGCGTCAGGGACGGGCCGGCCAGAAAAATCAGCGCAATCGAAAGCACTTGTACCGAGCCGAAGATTCCATCCGGGCCCATGGATTCGGTTCCCGAACGGCGCCACAGGATGGCCGCTCCAAATGCGAGGACTCCGCCAATCACCAGCCCGACGCTGACGGGGATTTTGATCAGCCAGCCGACAAGGTGCAGGCCAAACAGAATGATGACGGCTCCCGCGACCGGCCCCATCAGGGCCTTATGCTGCAGCAGGAATTGGCCCACAGCGCTCGCCGAGGCCCCGAAACTGATGAACACTACCGAGAATCCCGAGACAAAGGCCAGCGAGGAAGCCAGTAAACTGTTGCGCGCGGGCTGGCCGGCCCGGAGTTGCTCGACCCCCACTCCCGAGAGCATCGAAATGTATCCCGGCACCAGGGGCAGCACGCAGGGAGACAGGAAAGAAATGATTCCCGCCACGAAAGCATAAAGAATGGATACTTGCATTTAGCGAATGATCTCCGGCGAAGTGCCCGCTACAAGTTGACGCCGCCACCCGTAACCTTAGACGGTCGAGGTCTTTGCAAAGATTCAGCCCAAGCAGTTATTTTCCCACATTTATGGGTCCGTCCGGGAGAATTCTTCGCGGCCAGGCGCCCCGCTACAATTCTTCTGATCGATTTATCGACGTATGTTGAGGCAGGCGTTTGAAGATTGCGTTCAAACGGTCTGCATACGCGGGTGGCGCGCGCCCCAATCCTGCGACCGTTCATAGGAATACGCGATGCGCAGCAGCGTGGCTTCGTCGAACGCGCGTCCGATAAATTGCAATCCGACAGGCAAACCACTTCGCGTAAAGCCGCAGGGCACGGAGATTGCCGGGAGTCCGGTGAAATTTGCCGGGCGGCACATTCCGACGATGGCCGGGCGCACGCTGAATTCTTCACCGTCGATCTGAATCGAATCCGCTCCGATGGGCGGCGCGGGAAAAGGGAGCGCGGGCGCCACAATGGCGTCCACGTCGCGGAAGGCGGCGTCAAAATCGGCCCGCAGGCGCTTTCCAACATCGAAATCGGCCAGGAATTTAACGGCTACGATTTTTCCGCCGGCATCGATTCGCTGGCGCACTTCTTCTCCATATTCGGCGGCGCGCGCCGGGAAATATCCGGCCGCTTCATGAACGTAGAGGGCTTCGGCGAGGGAAATGTCCGTGGCGGCGTCGAGCGATTCCTTCACGTGGGGCAGGGAAATTTCGCGGACCGTGGCGCCGCGCTTTTCCATTTCGCGGATGGCGGCATCGGCCGCGCGGCGCACCTCGCCATCGAGTTTTTCCCAATAGTGTTCGCGCGGGCGGCCGAGCCGGAACTTCCTGAGCGGGCGATCCAGGGCGCCGCGATAATCCTCCACGCGGCGCGACGATGATGTTGGGTCCCGGGGATCGCGTCCGGCGATCACGCCGAGCAGGATGGCGGCGTCGCGCACGCTGCGAGCCAGCGGGCCGACATGGTCGAACGACGGCGCCAGCGGCATCGTGCCGAAAACGCTGACCCGCCCGAACGTCGGTTTCAATCCCACAATTCCGCAAAACGCCGAAGGCACGCGGATCGATCCGCCCGTATCGGTGCCGATCGACGCAGCACAGAGCCCCGCCGCAACCGCCGCGCCCGATCCGGCGCTGGATCCGCCGGGAATCCGGCCGTGCGCCCATGGATTATGCACTGGGCCGTAATGCGCATTGCCGCCTGTGATCCCGTAGGCAAACTCATTCATGTTCATCTTGCCGAGAAGGACGGCGCCGGCGGCGGCGAGTTTTCCAGCGGCCGTGGCGTCGGTTGCGGGAATGAAATCGCGCAGGATTTTTGATCCCGCCGTCGTGCGGATGCCGCGCGTCCAGATGTTGTCCTTCAGCGTGAACGGAATTCCCAGCAGCGGGCGGTTCCGGCCGGACCGGCCGGAGGATTTGCGGTTGCGCAAAAATTCCTTCTCCGCGCGCCGCGCCGCGGTTCGGGCGTGCTCGGCGGTGACGGTCAGAAACGCGTTGAGCGAAGGATTGTGCCGTTCGATGCGCCGCAAAAACAGTTCGGTCAGTTCGACGGGAGAGATTTTCCGCTTGGCCAGTGCGGATGCGAGTTCTTCGATGGTGGCAAACGCGAGGGGCTCGGTGTCATTCATCAGTAGATTTTTTCCTGCCGTCGCAGATTTCCAAACGTTCCGATGTTAGCAATGACCAGGGCCACGCGAAATTGATTTTCCGTGCGGATGGGGCCCAGGGCCAGGCGGCGGTACTCGAATGCGATTCCGCAGCAAGACCCGTTGTAGCTGATCTGCATGAGCTGGTTCTGGAGGGTTTGCTGCTCGACGTCGTAACTGAAACCGAACGTGGCGTTCCACCCGCGGCGGTTCAGCTTGCCGTAACCGACCTGCGCGCGGATCTGGTTCGCCAGGGGCTGCAGGATGGCGGTATTGTCGATGGAAAAATGGGCCACGCTGAAATTGAAATTTTGAAAGGGGTGCAATTGCAGCAGCGTGCCCGCCGTGGTGATCTTGTGGCGCACGGTATCGTAGTCCAGCCGGATTTCAGCGTCGTAGTCCCCGCCGGGAGTGAAGCGCAGGTCGCTGTCGATCGGAGAAAAACGGCGCGGCACGTCCGCGAACGCGAATGGCGTGATCGAATCGAGCGCCTGGAAAACGTTGCGCGTTCCGGGAACCAGCGCGCCGTTGAAGGTGGGATCGAAGTAATACTTTTGCGCGATTTTCCAGCTGGCCAGTTCGTTCGCCTGGGCGTTTCCCGAGCGGTGAAACAGCCGCTGCGTAATCGAGTACATGAATTCATTGGTGTCGGTGAGGGTTTCGTCCTGGTCAAAGCGGATGAAGTGGTCGAATGGATTCACGCCGCGCACGTAGTTGTATTCAATTTCAGGGTCGATCGTGTGTTTCCATTTTCCGCTTCCGCTGCTCCAGACGCGCTCGAGCGAAGGCGGCCGCAGGTCGATATTCAGTTCGCCGGTGGTTCGCCGCAGGGGAGTATTCACCAGCGAGCCGGAAATCATTTGCGCGCCGTAGCTCGTGGTGCGCACGGTATAGCTGGTCGTGACGCCCACCCAGGGGCCCCAGCGCAACGGCACGACCACGCGCGGCGCAAATTCCGTGCGCTCCACGGCCGCCCCCGTATCGATTCCGGCGGCCACGGTTTGCACTCCGGTCGTGGGGTCCGTGAGCAAGTGTTCATCGCTGCGATGCACGGCTCCGGCAAATGCATCGCCTCCGAAATAAATCGGCAGGCGCTTCCAGGGGGCCTGATCGACCGAGTCGAAGCGCGCTTCCGGGGCGCTGCGCAGATTCACGGCGACTTGCGGCTGGGCGTTCAGAAAATTCTCATAACTGTTCGAGGCCAGATTGGCGCTGAACCCGTGAAAGCTCTTAGTAAGGAACGCGGACGAGCGCACTTCCGAATTCACCGCCTCGCCATAGGTCGGAGCAAACGCCAGCTGGAAGGTCAGAGAAGTCAGCTGATTGAGGTCCGCCACGGCGCGCCAGCCGTCCCGGAGTTGCGCATCCAACTCGAATTGCGCGCTATGGCCGCCCTGCTTGACCAGTCGCTCGACCAGATTTCCCGAGGAGTCCAGGACCGTGGCCGGCAGCCCGCGGTCGATTACGCCAAAGTATTTCGCCGAGATGGAGACGTTTTCCCAGGGTTTCGCACGAAACTCCGCATTCTGCTGCCATCCGCGGCGGCTGAGGTAGGCCCCGCCGAGCGTGACATCGGTCCAGGTTTTGGGCGCCCAGTAATAACCTTCTCCCAGAACGATTCCCTTGAGCGAAGTATCGCTGAATTCCGGCAGCAGGAATCCGGACTGCCTCAGGTTGCGTCCCGCGGGCACGGTGGCATATGGCAAATAAATCAGCGGGATGCGAAAGAGCCGGAAGTTGGCGTTGACCAGCGCGACCGAGCGGTTTAAATGGAGCGTGGCATGGGATGTGAAAAACTTCCAGTTGGGTTTGCGGGGATCGCAGATGGTCAGCCAGGCGTGATCGATGGAATAGGTGCGGGCGTCGAGCCGCCGAACCTCTCGCGCTTCGAAAACCAGGGGATTCGGTGAAACCAGAACGTACGGATTCGGCTGGTGTTCCGCCATGACTTCGCCGCGCACATGTTCGAAGCGGCCCACTCCGCTTTGCACGTTGAAGGTGGCGGAATCGGCCGTGAGGTGCTGCGTATTCACGTCGAGCGTTACGTGGCCGCGGGCCACGGCCAGATACGTTTTTGCGTTGTACTGCACGTGATCGGCGCGCAGTGTCAGATTGAGGTATTGGATGACGACCTTGCCGTCGGCGAAAAATATATCGCCTTCCTTGCGCTGCTGCGCCGCTTCCAGGCGCACCGTGGCCTGGCGGGAGGGCGGAAGAGTTCCCTGCGCCGCCGCTGCGCACACTACGCCGGCCGATGCGATCAGCAAACAGAACGCGCGCCGCCAGTATTTTTTGACAAACTTTTGAATCGGGTCCATGAGTTTACGCCGCTGCCCGCCCCGGGAACGGAGATCCACAACCAGCACAATTGAAAATAGCTCGCCAGCGTAGCATTCCCCTCGCAGCCTTACAACAATTCACACCGGTTGGGTTGGCCTTCGGTTTGCCGCGCCCCGCTGCCTATAGATTCCGGTTGGTACCCTCCGGGCTGCCCGTGTTATCCGATTCGCGACAAGCCGAAGCAATCCTTTTCGCGGCCGCCGCAGGCTGCTAGACTGTTCTTGACTCCCGACTTCCGTTCGGCGAGACATCCGCAGCGCAAAACGGAACGGTGATAAAAACCTGTCAGCATTGCGGCGCCGTGAACGGCGATTCCGCTGAGACCTGTTCGATTTGTGATGCGCCTCTGGGTCGATTGAGGCGGGTGGCAGATGCGCGCCGCGCCGCTACTGTGACCGAAGGGAACCTGGCCGTCGAACCGGAATGGCGGCGCGAGGTTTCCAGTAAACTCCGCGCATATCGCGTTCGGCGGCATGGAGACGCGACCACGGATCTGCAATCCGCGCTTCCTTTCGAACCCCCTGCACCATTGGAAACTCCCGATGCGCCACCTGAGCTTATGCCGCGCGCGCCCGCCGCGGAGTTCGCCGATGCGGGCAAACAGCAGACAAACCGTTTTGAGATTTCCATACCCATTCAGCAGACCGCGGTGGCGCCGGCCCAATTGGACCGGCCGGCTACGGCCCGGCAGGGTGCAGGATCGTCACCCGACGCTCTTTTCCCCGTGGCTGCGCTGTCGGAACGCTACCGTGCCGCGCTGTTGGACGCCGCGCTGCTTCTGTTCAGCTACGGCGGGATGCTCGCGCTGTTCATCGTTTTGGGAGGCCGCATCGGCTTCAATAAACTCGACGCCATGGTGGCGGCAGCGACGCTGGCGCTGTTTTATGCGCAGTATTTCGCGTTGTTCACCATTTTCGGGGGATCAACGCCTGGGATGATGGTTCGAGGTCTTCGCGTCGTCAGTTTTGATGGCAGCGTACCCACCTCCCGGCAGATGGCGTGGAGGAGTTTCGGGTATTCAATTTCCGCGGGAACGTGCTTTTTGGGGTTCCTGTGGGCGCTCTGGGATGAAGATCACCTGTGCTGGCAGGACCGCATCTCGCAAACCTATCTCACGCCGACTGAGGCATTTGCCTGCGGTGAACCGCGAGGCCAAGCCTCCGGCAAGCAGCAAGCGTACCGCTAGCGCAACGGCCCGAGAATCGCCGCATGGACGCGACGCCAGTCGTGCTATTATGGTTGAGTATCCATACTGAAGTTCAGAGACAAAATCAGAGTCAAAATAGAGCCAAATCGGAACAAATAAGAGACAAAAAATGAGTCGCCTCGCTAGAATTTCTGTTGTAACGCTCTCGGTCATCGTCTTCCTGTACGTTGGACTGGGCTACGTGCTTGGCAAGACCAACGACGACAAGTCCTACCGCTCGCTGGGTGTGTTTGGCGAAGTCTTGCAGCACATCCAGGACGACTACGTCGACCAGCCCAATATGGCCGTGGTTTCCAACGGGGCTTTGCACGGGCTCCTGGAATCCCTCGATCCCTTGTCCGGATATTTGAGCCCGCGCGAATACGCCGACTATCTGGGACGTCTGAAAAGCGGGCAGCATGCCGAGCCCGGAATGACGATTTCCAAGCGGTACGGCTATATCGTCGTTGTTTCCGTGGTGCCCGACGGCCCGGCGGAAAAAGCCAGTCTGCGCAGCGGTGAGATTCTCGAGGCCATCAGCGGATTCAGCACGCGCGACATGTCCGTGGGCCAGGCGAACACGCTTTTGATGGGCGCTCCCGGCACGGTTGTGAAAGTGGATGTCGTGCGCCGTGGAAAGACAGCGCCACAGGACATCAGCATCACACGGCAGGTCATCGGCCCGCAGCATATTGTGGCGGAGGTCGTGGGCGGCGATGTCGCCTACGTGCGGCTGCCCGCGATGGATCCCCTGGATGTATCGGAATTGCGGGATAAACTGATTCAGCTGGATAAGCAAGGTGTGCACAAACTGGTCCTTGATCTTCGCGGTTGCACCCGCGGAGAAGTGCCGGACGGAATTGCCGCCGCGCAACTGTTTTTGTCTTCCGGCAAAATTACGTCCCTCAAAGGACAGACCATCGCGGATAAGAACTTTATGGCGGAAGCGGACAAGGATGTATGGCACGCTCCGGTGGACGTCCTGATTTCGCCGAGCACCTCGGGTGCCGCGGAAATCTTAGCGGGGGCGATCGAAGGCAACAAGCGCGGCGATGTCGTGGGCGAGCGCACGTACGGCTCGGCCTCGGAACAAAAAATTATTCCGCTGGAAGACGGCGGAGCGGTGATTCTCACCGTTGCGATCTATTCCACCCCGGATGGCAAATCCATTGTAGACGATGGCGTGGCTCCCACCGTGGAAGTCCATCCACAGCCCCTGGATTTCGTCGCGAACCCCGCTGCCGAAACTGCGGCGCCGCTGGGTCCCGGGCAATTTCCCAAGGCTGGCGACGATCCGGTTTACGACAAAGCCCTGGAACTGCTTAAGGGCGGCGAGGCCAAGAAGGCCGCCTGAAGTGTGAAACGCGAATCGAGTGGTCCGGGCCGGCACGCAACACGATCCTCTTTTTCCACCTTACATTTTTCAATCCTCTTGGTGCTGGGCGCCGCCCTGGTTTGCGTGGCGGGCTGCCGTAGGAAATCCGCGCCTGTTCCCGCCACGGAAATTCGCGGCATCACGCGACAGTTTATTTCCGCCGCGCGCAATGCCAGCGGCGGGCGCGCGGAAATCGGGATGCGTCCGGAGTATGCCCCGCGCCTGCCCGCCGCGGCGGGCCAGCCCGGCAAGCCCCGGTCCCTTGTCGCCGATCGTATTTACATCACGGTGCCGCTGACAAAGAAAGGCGTACCGGATCGCGCCGTGCATGACGCCATCGCCAGGGAATTTGCGCGCGTCGCGCGGGTGAATCATCTGAAGCAAGTGACGCGCGCCGGAGCGCCGGGGATCGAGCGGTTCGACTATCTGTTGAAAGGGCGGCGCACGCAGTCCATTCGTGTTGTGACGCCCCTGATTTTCACCGATGTTTCCGCGCACCCCGCGGCGCGAGAGGCCCGCCTTGCGATCGTCATCGATGATCTCGGAAGCGATCTCGCGCAGGCGAACGCGCTGTTCCGGCTCCCCTATCCCGTGACGCTCTCGATTCTTCCGTACCATTCCGGTTCGGCGGAAATTGCCGAAGAGGCGCATCGCCGCGGTTACCAGGTGATGCTCCACCTGCCCATGGCTTCCGATGCCGGCGCCGAGGAAGAACGGATCGAGCTGCACCCGGGCATGGATTCGAACGCCGTGGAGAAAACCTTTACTTCCATGCTGGACGCCGTGCCTTACGCCACCGGCGTGAACAATCATGAGGGCTCGCTCGGCACCTCCGATCGAAAGCTGATGGGCGAGTTGATGCCCCTGCTGCGCCAGCACCACCTGTTTTTTATCGACAGCCGCACGACCGCGGCCACGGTTGCGGAAACTGCAGCGCACGCCGCCGGGGTTCCCGCGGCCTCGCGCAACGTGTTTCTGGATGATGACGAATCGGCCGGCGCCATCCGCAAACAATTTGAGCTGGCCATTCGTGACGCTCGCGAAAAAGGCTCGGCGCTGGCCATCGGCCATCCGCATCGCGATACGCTGCAAGTGCTCGCCGAAATGCTGCCTGTGGCCAGGCGGCAGGGCGTTACGCTCGTGTTTGCTTCCGATCTGGCGCGGTAAGTAAGAAAGTAAGGATGAGTGGCGCGGGTTTCCGCCTGCGTGATTTTGGTTATCCGTCAAGCAATCCGCAACAGGGGCCGAAGGCCCGTAAGCCGCGGCAGGTACACGCCAAGAATCCGAACTAATCGAGAATTTCCGCGGCGAGGGAAGCAACACGCTCCGCAATCGCCAGGGATGAGGTAAGTCCCGGCGATTCGATTCCGACCAGTTGAATGGCGCGTGTCGCGCGGGTGTCGCGCGCAATCACGAAATCGGCGAAGCCTCCGTGTCCGGGAGGCACCAGCTTCGCTCGTATTCCCGAGTAGGCGAGTTGCAGGTCCGCGGCTTCCAGTTCGGGCAGCATCGGTTTTGCGCGGCGCACGAATTCCTCGATGGGCAGACGGTTGCGCTCGTAATCGTTTTTCTCGGAGACGTAATCCGCCGTGGGGCCCACGAGCACGGTGCCCCAGAGCGTGCGCGTCAGGTGCATGCCGAGGCTGAGGCCGTCGGCGTGGGGAAGCGGGTAGACCAGATTGTTCACCAGATACGATTTCGCGCGCATCAGTTCGCAGTATTCGCCGCGCACGGGATAAATGCGGTAGTTGTGGTTTCCCAGCATCGCGGCGATTTCATCGGCGTAAAGCCCCGCACAATTGATCACGCAGCGCGCTTCAATTGTTTCCTTAGTCGTTTCTTCGACCGTTTCCCCGGTGGAGATTTCACCGGGGCTGGGCGGGCCGCCGCTTGCGGAGCCCTCGGCCAGAGTCACGGCGATGGAATCCTCGCGCGGTTCGAGCCGCACAACACGCGCGCGCGGCAGCAGGCTTGCCCCCTGATCGGTGGCAATGCGCGCCAGTGTCTTCACCAGGTCTTCAGCGGAAACGATGCCCGTGGAAGGCACGAGCAGGGCTTCGGTGGCTGCAATGTGCGGTTCGCGGGCGTGGACCGCAGCCCGATCCACCAGGCGCAAGCCCGCAACGCCATTGGCGCGGCCGTTTTCGGCCAGATGTTCCAGCGCCGCTTCCTGCCCGGCTCCGTGAGCCACGACAAGCTTGCCGCAATTCCGGTGCGGCACGTTATGCGCGGCGCAGAATTCATACAGCATCCGGTTTCCGGCGACGCATAGCTGCGCTTTAAGCGAGCCGGGCGGGTAATAGATGCCGGAGTGAATCACGCCGCTGTTGCGCGTGCTCGCTCCCATGCCGAGCTTCGGCATCTGATCGACCAGAAATACGTCACTCCAGCGCTGCGATACCGCGCGCGCCACCGCGCATCCCACCACGCCCCCGCCAATGATCAGTATGTTCGCGCGATCCACAGCAGACAGGATAGATGATTTGCGGCGAGAGGCAAGTGACTGGCGAAAATGAGAATGCAGGGAGCCGGAAATAGACGACTCCGGAAACCTGGAATCTGTTTCATCAATGCCTGCAGGTGGTTTTGACCCCGCGCTTCAGGGGCTAAAGCCCGGTTTTCCTGGTTCTGATGTCGCGGCTGAAGCCGCGACCCACAAAGCACTGATTCGCAAAGCTCTGACCCACATAGGACCGACCCACATAGCCGCGACATCAAAACCGCTTGTCCGTCTCAAATTTGAGATTCGAAACGTGGAGACTGTGTTCCGCGCTGACACTTGCGCATGAAGAGCGGCAAATCCGCTGATGCGGCGGGCTCAGGCGAACTCCTCCTGCAGACCGTATTTTTCATTTGCAACAGGGACGTAAAGGTGTAGAAGTATGCCTAAACTAAACCATCTATTTACAGATCCGGAAACCCTGGGGGGAGGATTTTGCGATGC
>DATLTA010000122.1:0-10070 GCA_035533775.1 Candidatus Dormiibacterota bacterium
TGCGAAAACCCTGGAGGAATGGTTGAGCCGGTTTGAAGGCGCGACAGATCCGATTACCAAAATGTTCGGACCGGAATTTCTCCGGGCCTGGCGGCTCTATCTGGCCGGGTCGATTGCCGCTTTCCGGGTAGGGAATCTGGAACTGTTTCAGGTCGTGTTTGCGGGTTCCAGGTGCCAAAAAATTCCATGGACGCGCGCCGGCCTTTATGCGGAATCGCTGCCGGAAGCGCCGGCGGCAAAGGAACAGAAATGGATGAATGCGAGGTCCTGATCGTCGGGGGTGGGCCGGCGGGTTCGTCCTGTGCGTGGAAGTTGCAAAGGGCTGGCCTCGACACTGTCATCCTCGACAAGAAGACATTTCCACGCGACAAAATCTGCGGCGGATGGATTACGCCTGCCGTGCTGGACGCACTGGAAGTTGATCGCAACGAGTACGCGTCCGGCCGTGTCCTGCAATCGATTACCGGGTTTCGAACAAGCTGCATGGGCCATCGCGAAGTGGAAACGGCATACGCGGAGCCCATCAGCTACGGCATTCGCCGGTGTGAATTTGACGATTACCTGTTGAGGCGCTCGGGCGCCCGTGTCTGCGAAGGGACGGCGTTGGCTCGCCTGGAACGATTTTCAGATCACTGGGTGGTGAACGGCCGGATCAAGGCAAAAGTCATCGTGGGCGCAGGCGGCCATTTTTGTCCGGTGGCCCGCTATCTGGGGGCGGATGCCCGAAAGGAAGCTGCCGTCGTCGCCCAGGAAACGGAATTTGAATTGAGTCCGCGGGAGCGCGAGGATTGTTCGATACAGGGAGAGGTGCCGGAACTCTATTTCTGCCCCGACATGAAAGGATATGGATGGTGTTTTCGAAAGGGAAACTTTCTGAACATAGGCGTGGGCAGGCTCGATGCACACGGTCTGCCGCAGCAGGTTGCCGACTTTATGGAGTTTTTAAAACTTGGCAGAAAACTTGGAGTTGACGTGACGGCGACGATGCGGGGGCACGCCTACCTGCTGTATCAATGCCATCGGCGAAATGTTGTGGGCGACGGCATCCTTCTGGTTGGAGACTCGGCCGGGCTGGCGTATTCCCAAAGCGGTGAAGGCATTCGCCCCGCAGTGGAGTCCGGGTTGTTGGCGGCGGATTGCATTCTCTCCGCCGGGAGGAAATACAATCAGAAGACGTTGAGCCCCTACAGCGGTTTGCTTGCCGCGCGCTTTGGAAAAATTCACGAGGACTGGTCCGTCGCCGTTGGGCGGCGCGTTCCAGCGCAAGTGATCCACTCATTGTCGAAATTATTGTTGGGAAGCCGGTGGTTCGCGCGGCACGTGATTTTGGACCGGTGGTTCCTGCATCGTCACGATCCCGCACTGCCGAGTCGACAGCAGAGCGCATGAGCGGCGCACAATCGGCTGTGATTGGAATCACAATCAGCGGGACCTCGCATCGATTACACTGCAAATCAGAGGTACAGGAAAATGGCGGAAGCCAAGCAAGTCACCTTCTCCCGCAAGGCAAAACAACTCAGCATCAATTGCGAGGATCGTCCCGGAACACTCTCCCGGGTGGCGAAACTGCTGGGTAAATGGGATGTGAATATTGTGGCCATGAGCTGCGCTCCGCTGGGCGTTCAGGGAACCATCCATATCGTCGTGGACAATCTGGAACCGGCGAAAAATGTCCTGGACCGGGAACACATTTCCTACACCGAACAGGATGTGCTCCATGTCGAAATGGAAAACCTGCCGGGGTCGCTTGGGGGATTTGCCGAAAAGATGGCCGAACAGAACATCAACATCACGACAGCGTACGGGAGCGCCGTCAAGGGATGCAGGAAGGCCACTGTAATTTTTAAAGTCTCTGATCTGGATGGGGCCGCGCGTATTCGCTACTGAGAGATTGCAGGAAACGGTTTTTCAGTGGCGTTCGCGATTCGCAAAGCCAAAGGCGAGACGTGGCATGGCTCGCCCGGCCCGGGAGATGCCGCGTCCCGTCTTATCCGATTGATTTCAAGCCTCGACTGAAGCGGCCGGCATGGCTCTTTTCCGCCTTGGCCAGTGTCTCAAACCATTCAGCGACATCGGGAAACCCCTCTTCCCGCGCGGTTTTGGCCATTTCCGGATACAAATCGGAGTACTCGTATGTTTCCCGGGAGATGGAGGCTTCGATATTGTTTGGTGTCGTCCCGATCGGCATATCTGTGATCGGATCCCCCAGCTTTTTTAAGAAGTCGAGGTGTCCGTTCGCGTGGCTTGCCTCGCCTTCGGCTGTATCGCGAAATAGTCCGGCGATGTCAGGGTAGCCCTCGACGTCGGCCTGGTTGGCAAAATACACGTAGCGGCGGTTGGCCTGGGCTTCGCTGGCAAAGGCATTTCTCAGATTCTCGTGCGTTTTGCTGCCCTTCAAAATTGCCATGTCATTCTCCTGTTTCTAGATTGACTTGATTGACTTGACGGGCGGTTTCGCCCACGACAAGCGGGCCACCCGATACTGCCGCAACACGAGCCTCAGGGTGCTGCGCGAAACCCTGCTGGATCAGATTGGCGATCAGCCCTGTCCAGCCGGTCTGATGGCTGGCCCCGAGGCCGCTTCCATTGTCACCGTGGAAGCATTCGAAAAAAAGCATCAGATCCCGCCAATGGGGATCCTGTTGGAACTTCTCAAGTGTTCCGTAGACGGGGCGCCGTCCGTGAACGTCACGCAGGAAAATTTGAAGCAGCCGATGCGAGAGTTCGCTGCCGACCTGCGAGAGGTTCATCGAGTTTCCGGAACCTGTAGGGCACTCGATCTGGAAGTCGTCTCCCAGGAAGCGATGGAACTTCTGCAGCGATTCGATAATCAGGAAATTGAGCGGAAACCAGATGGGGCCCCGCCAGTTCGAGTTTCCGCCGAATAGCGCGGTTTTCGACTCGCCGGGTTCATACCCGATGCGGCGTTTCATGTCGCCCACTTGAAGGGTGTAAGGATGTTGCCGGTGAATACGGGAGAGAGAGCGGATCCCATAGGGCGATAGAAACTCCGATTCGTCCAGCAGGACGGTGAGCACGCGGCGCAACCGGTCGCGACTGATGAGTGATAGAAACCGCCTGATATTCGTCGCCGTCGTTTGCGTCTCGATATAGGCGCCAAACTGGGGCAGATTCTCGATAAACCATTGCATGCGCCGCTTGAATCCGGGCAGCGTATCAATGAGCTCTGATTCCAGCGTTTCGACGGCGAACAGCGGGATCAGGCCCACCATCGAGCGCACGCGCATGGGCGCGGACTTGCGGCCCGGCAGTCGCAACACGTCATAGTAAAAACCCTGCTTGCGGTCCCACAGTTCGATGCCCTGGCCGGCAATGTTGTTTGTCGCGCGGGAGATATACGCAAAGTGCTCAAGGAACTTCGATGCCGCATCCTCATACGCGGGATCTTCCCGGGCCAGTTCCAGCGCGATGGTCATCATATTCAGGCAAAACATTCCCATCCAACTGGTCGCGTCCGACTGCTCGATACTGCCTCCGGATGGCACGATCGCGCTGCGGTCAAAGATGCCGATATTGTCCAGGCCCAAAAATCCGCCCTGGAAAATGTTATTACCTTCCTCGTCTTTGCGGTTCACCCACCATGTGAAGTTCAGCAGGAGTTTGTGAAAGACGCGTTCGAGAAAACGAGGGTCGCGGCGGCGGAAATGCTCTTCCTCAATCTTATAAATGCGCCAGGCCGCCCAGGCATGAACGGGAGGATTCACATCCGAGAAATTCCATTCGCAGGCAGGCAACTGCCCGTTCGGATGCATGTACCTTTCCCGGAGGAGCAGAATGAGCTGTTCCTTGGCGAAATCCGGATCGATCAGGGCCAGGGTGACGCTATGAAAAGCATGGTCCCATGCGGCATACCACGGGTATTCCCATTTATCGGGCATGGAAAGGACGTCGGAGTTGTGAAGGTGCGTCCAGCCGCTGTTGCGGCCGTGCAGCCGCCGGCGCGGAGGCTCCGGCCCCGCCGGATCGCCCCGAAGCCAGCGGTGGACGTCATAATTGTAAAATTGCTTGTTCCAAAGCATGCCGGCGAATGCTTGCCGCTGGACGCGACGCGCGTCTTCGGTGAGGCCGGAGGGAGCAATCGCCTTATAAAATTCATTTGCCTCCGCGACGCGCGCGGAAAACAATTCGTCGAACGTGTTTTCGAACATGCCTTCCCGGGGCTTGCGCAGGGTCAGGCGCAAGCGGACGGTCGAGGATTCACCGCCGCCGATGCTCAGGTGGTAGCGTGCCGCGCACTTGGTTCCAACCGGCTGCGCGTTGACTGCCTGCAGCGCCCCGCTGACAACGTAGTCGTTGATTCCGTCCTTCACGCAGCGGGTACGGTTTTCCACGTGGAAGAGGCGCCGAAAGTTGGTCTCGTTTTCCGTGAACAGCAACTCCGGTTCGCCCTCACACAGCAGCCAGTGCTCGCGCATGTCGAAATGGCTGAGATGAATTGCTTTGGCATCCGGCAGTGGGGGATCGGCCTGGAGTTGGGGACGCCGCACATCGAGGCCCCACGACCAGGTGTTGCGGAACCATATGGTCGGCAGCAAATCCAGCGTGGCCGCCTGATTGCCCCGATTGTTCACCGTAACTCGAATCAGAATATCGTCGGCGGCCGCCTTGGCGTATTCCACGAACACGTCGAAATAGCGGTCCTGATCGAATACGCCCGTATCCAACAGTTCGTACTCCGGTTCCTTGTGGCTCCGCAGGCGATTGCCTTGAATCAGCTGGTCATAGGGAAAGGCGGCCTGGGGATACTTATACAGATATTTCATGTAGGAATGCGTTGGCGTGGAGTCCAAATAGAAGTAATACTCTTTGACGTCTTCACCGTGTTTTCCCTCGCTGTTTGTGAGCCCGAACAGACGCTCCTTCAGAATGGGATCGTGACCGTTCCACAGGGAGATGGCGAAGCATAGCAACTGATGGCGATCGCAGATGCCGGCAATGCCGTCTTCGCTCCAGCGGTAGGCTCTCGAGCGGGCATGGTCATGCGGAAAATACTCCCAGGGCGTGCCTTCGGCCGAATAATCTTCCCGCACTGTGCCCCACGCGCGTTCACTGACATAGGGGCCCCATTGTTTCCAATCCACGCGGCCTGCTTCGGATTCCTCCAACCGAATCCCCTCTTTTGTCATGCACCCTCGCCGCCGATTGACTTTTCCAGGCCAATACAAATAAAAGCCTGCATGCGCTTCGTGTGCCGCAAAACCCGGGTTTTCGCGCCCCGGCGATCACGGCCAGTCCACTCTTACTGTTCAACATTTTTCAAAACCCAAGTACAAGCGCAGCATGACTTGGACCCTCATCGAAATCTGTGACATATATCACCATCCGGTGTGTCGACGCATGCATCCAGGGAAAGCATTGCCGGGTCCGCCGGCGAGCGGGGTGACGCCAGGAATAAACGAGGATAAATTGAAGATGAATCATTCCTCGACAACTGCATTGGGAGTTGAATTTGCTGCTATTCTGAACCCTGCGACGCAATATGCGCCACGGCGATTCACTTTTTTTCGGCTGGATAGCAACTTCCGGGCGGGTTGCGAGTCCAAACTGGAGACGGGGAGGGCGAAAGAGCCTACCTGCGGCCGCGAGGCGGGAAGAGAGAGGAATATTGCCCCAAGCAAATCACTTTGACGTGATCATCATCGGCACCGGAGCTGGTGGCGGGACACTGGCCTACCATCTGGCTCCCTCGGGCAAGCGTATTTTGCTGCTGGAGCGGGGAGGGTACTTGCCCAGGGAGAAGGACAACTGGGATTCCCGCGCCGTCTTTCTTGAATCGAAATACAGGGCCCAGGAAACCTGGTACGACAAGGATGGGAACGCATTTCACCCGGGAATTCAGTATTACGTTGGCGGGAATACAAAAGTGTACGGAGCGGCGCTGCTGCGGTTTCGCAAGGAAGATTTTGGGGAAGTGCGGCACTTTGGCGGCATCTCGCCGGCGTGGCCGCTCGACTATGAGGATTTCGAACCGTATTACACACGGGCGGAGCACCTGTATCACGTGCACGGAGAGCATGGCGTCGATCCCACCGAAGGCCCGGCCAGCGCGCCCTATCGCCATTCGCCGGTGAGCCACGAACCGCGCATTCAGGAGCTGTACGATGATCTTCAGCGGGATGGCTACCACCCCTTCCCGTTGCCGCTCGGCATCCTACTGGAAGAAAAGGACGGCAAGGCGCTCCACACCAGCGCCTGTGTGCGCTGCCCGGCGTTTGATGGGTTTCCGTGCCTGGTCAACGGAAAGGCCGATGCGCAAATTATTTGCGTGGACCCTGCGCTGGAGCACTCCAACGTCCAGCTCCTGACCGGCGCCTACGTGCAGCGTCTGGAAACCGATGCCGCCGGACGCACGGTGACCAAAGTTCATGTGGATCGCAACGGGGTCCCCGAGCAGTATTCCGCGGACATCGTGGTCGTTTCGTGCGGCGCCATTAACTCAGCGACTCTTCTGCTGCGCTCGGCCAGCGACAAACATCCTAACGGGCTGGCGAACAGTTCGGACGTCGTGGGCCGGCACTACATGCGGCACAATTGCGAAGCCTTCATGGCCATTTCCAAGCATCCGAATCCAACCGTTTTTCAGAAAACGCTCGGCCTGAACGATTTTTACTTTCGCTCCGATGATTGGGAATACCCTCTGGGCGGCATCCAGATGCTGGGAAAAACCGACGGGGAAATACTGAAGGGCGAAGCGCCCGCCTGGGCCGTCTGGAAGCCCGAGTTCGCTCTCGACTACATGGCGGAACATTCCATCGATTTCTGGCTGCAATCGGAGGATTTGCCGGACCCCATGAATCGTGTCACGATAGATTGCCATGGAAAAACCACGCTGGCTTTGCGGGAGGCGAATCTGGAGGGATTCAAACGCCTGACCGCCAAGCTCAAGGGTATGCTGAACGGCATCCGCTGCCACGATCACCTGATGCCGCGATCCCTCTATCTGGGCAAGAAAATTCCCATCGCCGGAACCGCTCATCAGGCCGGAACCATCCGGTTTGGGACCGATCCGAAGTCTTCGGCGCTGGACCTGAACTGCAAGGCGCACGACCTGGATAATCTCTACGTCGTGGATGCCAGCTTCTTCGTCTCCATTGCGGCCGTGAATCCAAGCTTGACGATCATGGCCAACGCGCTCCGCGTCGGAGACCACCTGCTGGAACGCTTTGCGGGAAAATAAACGCCATTCATAACCATTCGCCCGGTGAATCACTTGCGCAGTGAAAGGAGAAATTGACATGAAGGCCATTGCAATTATTCCAGGTACGCCAGGTTTGCGTTTGGTAGAACGACCCGAGCCCTCCATCGCTGCACAGGATGAGGTCAAAGTTCGCGTCATACGCGTGGGCATTTGCGGCACTGACCGCGAAGAAATATCCGGAGGCCGCGCCCAGGCTCCAGACGGGCAGAAGGAACTGGTGATCGGACATGAAATGTTCGGCCAGGTGGTCGCTGTCGGCTCCTCGGTCACTCGCCTGAAAACAGGCGATTACGCCGTTTTCACCGTGCGGCGGGGTTGCGGCGCATGCGCGTCCTGCCTGATGAACCGCTCCGACATGTGCCAGACCGGAAATTATCGCGAAAGAGGGATCAAGGGGCTGGACGGCTACCAGACCGAATTTGTAGTCGACAAAGAACAATACGTTGTGCACGTGCCGGATCAACTGGCGGCGGTCGGCGTGCTGATGGAACCGCTGTCCATCGTTGAGAAAGCCATTGATGAGGCGCTTGGTCTGCAAAATGCGCGCTTTCCTGTAGCGGCCGCGACTCCCGATTGGATATTTGGACGCCACTGCCTGGTCGCTGGCCTCGGGCCGGTAGGATTGCTCGCCTCCATGGCCTTGCGCCTTCGAGGAGCCGAGGTTTACGGCCTGGACGTGGTTGACTCCACCAGCGCCCGCCCCAAGTGGCTCAACGTCATTGGCGGACATTATGTGGATGGCCGCAAGGTACCGGCCGATCAGGTTGAAAAACATGTCGGCGCCATGGATTTGATCCTGGATGCCACTGGAATCGCCCAATTGGAGTTCAATCTACTCGACGCCTTGGCATTGAACGGCGTTTATGTCCTAACCGGCATTCCAGGCGGTGATCGTCCGTTTCAAATTGCCGGCGGGGAGCTTGTCCGTCAGTTGGTCCTGGATAATCAGGTCATGGTTGGAAGCGTCAATGCCGCCCGCGGGCATTTTCAAATGGCGGCTGATGATCTGGCGCAGGCTCATCTGCGCTGGGGAGCGCATATTGCCGGCCTGATTACGCAGCACTATCCGGCGGCCGAGTTTTCGAAATCCGTGGCCAAACACCAGCCCGACGCCATCAAGGAAGTTGTCGAGTGGGCAGCCGCGGCGCAGCATGCATGAGGTGGGGCGTGTGAATTGAACTGGAGCAGGACCTTGCACATTTTCCGGCAAGGCCCTGCTCCAGTTTTCGTTCTTGAAATATAGGGTACGGCTGTAGCGACTACCGGTTCGCGGTTTTTTCGGATTCGTTGTGCGGCGCGTTCTTCTGTAACACGCGGACCAGAAGCCGGCCGGATGAGGGAACGCGATATTTGTTTCCCATCACGATTTCCCTGGCTGTGATGTTCTTGCGATGGTAGATGACTTCGTTTGCGTCATCATCGGGGCGAAGTGTGGAGCCCGCCAGAGAAACTCCGGCAAACAGGCCTCGCGAGCGGGAGTAGCTCAGAATTTCCGCGCGCATGTAGAGATCGGTGTCCGCGGAAGCGTCGCGGCCCTTGGGGCCAGCCGCGGCGGAAGCATCGGCGCCGAGTTTGACTTTGCTGCTAAGAATGGACGCAGCCCCCTTCTCGTTCATGACCAGAAGAACGAGATCGGTCGCTTGTCCGCCAATTTGAAATCCGACGCTGGCGCCTTCCAGGGCATACATGGCTGGTGAGCCCCACGAACCATTAAAATGTTCCCCGGTCCTGCAAACCATCGCTCCGCGGCCGTAGCTGCCGCCGACCACGAATGCGGCTTTCAGAACAGATGGGAAAACGATGATGCACTCCGCTTTTTCCAGCAATTCTTGCGGGATATTGTCGGGCACGCCCATCACTTCCTGCATGACGGTACCGGAATTTTCCAGACGTTTTTGTTCCTTGTTCGCGGCGAATACGGAACTCGCAACAAACAGAATGCAAACAGCCAGAGCTAATTTACGAAACATCAATAACCTCCACAATCCGCTTCCTAGTTGATGAACTTCGACTTGCAATAAATTTGTAATGACCCGCCTGCGATCATGATTCCGGCCCGGCCGGCACTGTGACGCCGCCGTCAAGAACCACTGCTTGCGGCCCCATGTTTTCGCGGACCCGAGCAGGGCCCGCACTCCTCAACGCTTTTTACGCTTTTTGTTTCGCGCCGAAGATGATCAAAGCAATTCCTCCTGCCAAGGCCAGGCCCCCGACGATCGGTGGGAGAGGGACGTGCTCGGTATCGTTAACCGTGGCGTGAATCGGGCCCACGTCGATAACATTTTTCTGGTGCGTATAATTGAATCCCTGGTAGATCAGGGCAAAAACACCCAGTACTGCCAGCACGATGCCCACTATGGTGATTGGTTTCATTTGTTTGTCTCCGGAATCAAGCAAGCGGTCTTCGACCCTGCAGCACACGGATCAGGATGACGATAATTGCCAGGACCAATAAGATGTGGATGAATCCCCCCATCGTGTAGGATGTGACGATTCCGAGAAGCCACAAAACGAGCAAAATTACGAAAATGGTCCACAGCATATGCGTACACCTTTCCAAGCTGTTTGAATTTTTTTCGCTTGTATCTCGCAGGGATATTCTTGGTGATGGGAGCAGGGGTTCCAGTCGATTAACTATCTGATTACTGGAACCTCAGTTCCTTCCACTTTCCCCTGCCTGGCATCGTAAACGAGTGGAACGGGGCCGTCTGTTCACTTGTGCACAGTCGTCTATTCCGTTGCGGGATTGCTTCGCGGATTAATGCCTTGCGTATGCTGCGATGAGGCGGCGGGAAAATGCCACAACGGTGCGCGACGCTGGCAGGGTCCAGTTGGCCACCTGCTCGCTGGC
>DATLTA010000123.1:0-15620 GCA_035533775.1 Candidatus Dormiibacterota bacterium
CGAAGAAATCAGTATCAGGAGGAGATGTCATGAAGACCAGAATCATTTCGAGTTCGTTCCTGGCGGCTGCACTGCTAGTTTTTGGGATCGGCGCGACTGCTCAACGTTCCACACAGGCCCAGACCCGGCAGGACCAGACCAGTCAAAGTCAGTCCATGCCCGGCATGATGGGCGGCGGCATGATGGGCCAGGGTATGGGCATGGGCCAGGGCAATGGGATGGGCCAAGGCATGGGCCGGGGCCAGGGAATGATGGGCACGATGGGACAAATGAGAACCCACCACCAGCAGATGACTACGCTCATGAATAAACTGATGCAAAGCATGGCCGCAATCCAGGGCGAGAAGGATCCGGCCGCATTGAAATCGATGCTCGCAGAGCACCAGGAACTGCTGAATCAGATGCACACCCAGATGATGCAGCAAGGCAGGAGGATGCGAATGATGCGCGGCCAGATGATGCGGAATTGCCCGGCTGCGGCTGCCACCGACACTGCAAAGCCTCCGGCAAAATAGGCGGATGACCGGGCATTGCAGTGCGCAACCCTAATCCGCCGAGGCGAACGGAGTAGAACAGGCTTCAGCCTGTTTGCTTTTGAATTTATCAACATTGGCAGAAGTCAAAAGCAGACAGGCTGAACAGGTTGCGGAAAAATCGATTTGTACGCCTTCAGGGGTTAAAACCCCTGAAAAAAGCGGGTGTTATGTTGTGCCTGAAGGCACGACCCACAATTATTTCCACTTTTTCCGCAGCCAGTTAGCGTTGGATTTTCTTGTCGAAGGGCAGGCAGTCTGGAGCCTGACCTGCTGAAAATCTCAATTCTGATTCAGCAGGCGGTTGATGGGATCCATGATTCCGGGGGACTGCCAATCCTGCGGGCCGATGACCTTGCGCGCGAGTTTGCCATTGCGGTCGATCAGGTAAGTTTCGGGAAACATGGCGGTGCCGTATTCGGTGGCCGTTTTCTTGGTGACATCATCGTAGGTGGGGAAAATAACGTGATTATCGACGAGAAACTTTTTGTAGGCGGCCTGATCCTCGTCCACGCTGATGCCCAGAACGACGCCGCCTTTCGGCGCAATCGCCTGCTGCAGCAGGTTGAGCGACTGGGTCTCTTCCAGGCAGGGAGGACACCACGAGGCCCAGAAATTCAGCACGACCACTTTGCCGCGCAAGTCGCTCAGGTGCGTCGCGCCCGGGATCTGCATCTGGAAATCCTTGGCGGCGCGTCCTGCGAGGCTGTCTTCGCCCATGCGGTAGCTGGGAAGCGCGAATACCGTCAGGATTCCTGCCGCCAGGATCAAGCCAATGGGACCGAGTATCTTATGCTTCAACTTTTTGCTCCGGGGGTATATCTGCCGCCCCTATATAATACCTTTTTCGCCCGGCTTCGTGCGGTTCGATTTGCGGGCAGGGCAGGCTTCCGCCTGTCCGAATTCTGAATGCATATTGAAAGATTCCGGACAGGCGCAAGCCTGTCCTGCCAAAGCCCATGACTGTTTCCGCAATTGTGCCGGCACGCAATGAGGAAGCGACGATAGTTGCCGCTGTCGAGTCGCTTGCCGCGCAGCCGGAAATTGCGGAGATTTTCGTCATCGACGATCAGTCCACCGACGGCACGGCCGCGCGCCTGGCCGCGCTTTCCGAACGATACCCGCGTCTGCACGTGCTGCATACCGGGGAACTGCCGGGCGGATGGGTGGGGAAGAACTACGCGGTTTCTCTGGGTGCCGGGCAGGCGACCGGAGACTGGTTGCTGTTCACCGACGCGGACGGCGTGCACCTGCCCGGTTCCACGGCGCGGGCCCTGGCGGATGCGGCGGCGCGGGGCGCGGGGCTGGTTTCGTATTCGCCCGAGCAGGAAATGCGCACGTGGTGGGAAAAAGCGCTGATTCCATTTGTGTATACCCGGCTGGGAAAGAAGTTTTCCTACGCTGCGGTGAACGATCCCGATTCACCCGCCGCCGCGGCCAACGGGCAATATCTGCTGGTCCGGCGCGAAGACTATGTGAGGATCGGAGGGCACGCGGCGGTCGCGGGGGAGGTGCTGGAAGATGTGGCGCTGGCGCGGTTGGCCAAGCGGCAGGGAATACGCCTGTACTTTAGTTCCGGAAGCGCGGCTTCGGTGGGCGGGGCCGCGGGGGGAGCAGATTCCGGCCACGGCATCATGCGCGTGCGAATGTACCGGACATTCGGAGCGATGTGGCAGGGCTGGACAAAAAACCTGTATCCCCTGATGGGCGGCAGTTCCGGGGATACGATGCGGGAACTCCGCAGCGTGGTGCCGTGGATAGCCGTGCTGATGCTTTTGATTGCGCCGCTGCATCTGATTCTGGGTGTGCTGGGCGTGGTCCTGCTGGCGGGGCGGCACGCGGCATATGCCGTTGCATTGCGGCGAAATCGTTTTCCGGCGGCGCTTGCCTTATACTATATGCCAGCAGTCGCGCTCTATGCGGCGGCGTTGCTTGCCTCCAGGCGGCGCTATGCGCGCGGGAGCGTGATGTGGAAGGGACGGGAATACCCTGTAGGCCGTGATTCGTGAATTGTGATTCGTGAAAACGATCAGCTGGGGCGTATTTTGGCGGCAACTCGCGATTTTAATGCGCTTTTAACGGGGGGCGCGCGGAAAGCCGGGTTGCCGGAATTAACGGCCCTGTGCCCGCCTGAAAGCGGGCGCTACATCAGTTCAAACACCTTATGGTTTACCTGACACGCAAAATCGAGTTTTCGGCGTCGCATCTGTATCACAACCCGGCGTTTTCGGCCGAAGAGAACCGGCGCGTCTTCGGAAAGTGCAACAACCCGCACGGCCACGGGCACAATTATGTGCTCGAAGTGACGGTGGCGGGAGATCCCGATCCGGCGACCGGGATGGTGCTGGACCTCAAGGAACTGAAGGAAATTCTGCAGCGGGAAGTTACCGACCGGATGGATCATCGCTTCCTGAACTACGAAGTGCCCGAGCTTTCCGGGAAAATTCCGACGTGCGAGAACATCGCGACCGTGATCTGGACCCTGCTGAAGCCGGAAATCACGCGCGGGCATTTGCACCGCGTGCGGCTGTACGAAACACCGGACCTGTTCGTGGATTGTTATGGTGAGGGCCCTGCCGGAGGCAATGGCGCGGAGGCATCGCGATGAATCTCCACCTGACGCGGCGTTACCGGTTTGCAGCGTCGCATCGCCTGCACAGCGCGCAACTCAGCGAGGAAGAGAACCGGCGCGTCTACGGCAAATGCAACAACCCGTACGGGCACGGGCACAACTACGTTGTCGAAGTGGCCGTCTCGGGGCCCGTGGATCGGGCAACGGGGATGATCGCGAATCTTGCCGACCTGGACGCATTTGTCGCCCGGGAGGTGATCGAGCCGTTCGATTACAAATTTTTGAATCAAGACGTGGCCGCGTTTGGCGAGCGCGTGCCGACCACGGAAAATCTATGCATCGAGATTTTTAACCGCCTGCGCGAATTTCCGCGCGCCAGGCTGGAGCGCGTGCGCGTGGAAGAAACCGGCCTGAACAGTTTCGAATACACGGGAGAGCCTGCTGGGAGCTGCCAATGAGCGAAAAGTCCAAGCACACCGAGGAACTGGCGCTGACCGAAGCCGCCAGCGCCGAAAACACCGAAACGATCGCCGACCTGGTGAGGCGCATGCTGGTATTGATCGGCGAAGATCCTGAGCGGGACGGCTTGCGCCGCACCCCCGAGCGGTTTGAGAAGGCGTTGCGTTATCTGACGCACGGCTATCAGATGGATCCCGAGCAGATCCTGAACGGGGCGATGTTCAGCGTGAGTTACGACCAGATGGTGATCGTCAAGGACATCGAGGTTTACAGCCTGTGCGAGCATCACATGCTGCCGTTCTTTGGAAAGTGCCATGTGGCTTATATCCCGGACAAAAAAGTCGTGGGGCTGTCGAAACTTCCGCGCCTGGTGAATATGTTCGCGCGGCGGCTGCAGATTCAGGAGCGCCTGACCAACCAGATCGCGGCCGCCATCCAGCAGAAGATATCTCCGCTGGGCGTGGGCGTGGTGATTGAGGCGCGGCATCTGTGCATGGTGATGCGCGGCGTGGAAAAGCAGAACTCGCAGACGGTAACCAGCGCGATGCTGGGTGCGTTCCGCGACAACATGCAGACGCGCGAGGAGTTTTTGTCCCTGATTCATGGCAGGTGAGGATTTCGGTTCGAATCGCGTTTCACCGCAGAAACATTTTGCATGTTGCGGTGGCCGTGTGATAACCTCCTACAGTCGAAGAGAAGACGAAACGAGAGTAAATTGATGGTGGGTTCGGCGGAGAGGACGACTTGAGAGAAGCTAAGTCAATGTTGATCGAGCAGTATCGAGCGCACGTGAAGGACACAGGCTCGCCGGAAGTGCAGATTGCACTGTTGAGCGAGCGCATCAACTATCTGACGACGCATCTGAAGTCGCACCTGAAGGACCATGCTTCGCGACGCGGGCTGATCATGATGGTCAACAAGCGGCGCCGGCTACTGGATTACCTGAACCGCCGTGAACCGGATCGGTATCGCGAGATTGTCACACGCCTTAGTTTGCGCAAGTAACGGCCCTGTAACATCGGGGCGCTGCCGCGTCGACAACATCTCCGAGCTGTTGGGGAATCCTGCAGGTATATTGCGGCCTTTGGGCGAGCTTGCCCGGCCGCATTTTTTGTAGGCAGGCCCGGCAATCGTCTCGCGGTCATTCCTCGTCATTCTCTTCCAAACAAAACGGGAAGTAATGCTCCCGCACTCGAATGGCTTTTCGCATGCGCGTTGCCCGATAGTTCGGGGCGCGGCGGAAAATCGAAAGGACTTCAGAATATGTCGCAAGCAGCACCCGCTCCCCATCAGGTTACGGTAGAAGTCGGTGGACGTACGCTGACGCTGGAAACCGGAAAAATTGCAAAACAGGCCAACGGCGCCGTTCTGGCGCGATATGGCGATACCGTCGTGCTCGTTACCGCGTGCATGGACAGCAAACCGAATGACCGCGATTTTCTTCCCCTCACCGTGGACTATCGCGAATACACGTATTCGGCCGGAAAAATTCCCGGCGGCTTTTTCAAGCGCGAAGGGCGCCCCTCGGAGCGCGAAATTCTGACTTCGCGAATGATCGATCGCCCGCTGCGCCCGCTGTTCCCGGAAGCCTGGCGCAACGAAACGCAAATTGTCGCCATGGTGCTTTCGGCGGACAGCGAGAACGACCCCGACATGATCGGGATCACGGGAGCTTCGGCGGCGGCGTTTATTTCCGATCTGCCATTCACGACTCCCGTGGCGGCGGTGCGCGTCGGCCTGGTCGACGGCAAGCTGGTCGCCAACCCGACGGTGGCCGAACAGAAAACGAGCCTGCTGAACATCATCGTGGTCGCCAGCGAAGAGGCCATCGTGATGATCGAAGCTGGCGCGGTGGAAGTCAGCGAAGACGCGGTCGCCGACGCCCTGCAGTTCGGGCACGAGCAGATCAAGAACATCATCAAGGCGATTCGCGAACTGCACGACAAGGTCAAGCCCAACAAGGTTACGGTTCCCCCGTTGCCGTTTGACGAGGCCCTGGCCAAGGAAATCGAGCAGAAATTCGGAGCGCAGCTGCACGACGCGCTGGACACGAAGAGATATCCGAAGAAGGAAAGCTATCACCGGATCGACGAAGTCAAGAAAGCGGTGAAGGAGTCGATTCCGGAAGAGGATGACGAGAAGCGCACGCTGGCCATGCGCGCATTTGAGCGGCTGCGCGAGCAGTACTTCCGCGAGGACATTCTCGTGCACAACCGCCGCCCCGACGCCCGCGCGTTCGACGAAATCCGCGACATTACCTGCGAAGTGGGCGTGTTGCCCCGCGCGCACGGCTCGGCGCTATTTACCCGCGGCGAGACGCAGGCCCTGGCGACGACCACGCTCGGCACCAAGGAAGACAAGCAGCGCCTCGACCTGCTCTTCGAGGACGAAGCGTTTAAGCGCTTCATGCTGCACTATAACTTCCCGCCGTTTTCGGTGGGCGAAGTGAAATTTCTGCGCGGCCCGGGCCGCCGGGAAATCGGACACGGCGCACTTGCCGAACGCGCCCTGATGAACCTGCTCCCGCCCGAGGCCGACTTCCCGTACGCCATGCGTCTGGTTTCCGACATCATGGAATCGAACGGGTCGTCCTCGATGGCCACGGTATGCGGCGGTTCGCTGTCGCTGATGGATGCCGGCGTGCCCATTCGTGCGGCGTGCGCGGGCATTGCCATGGGATTGGTCGTGGAAGGCGAAAAAGCGGCCGTCCTGACCGACATCGCCGGAGCGGAAGACCACTACGGCGACATGGATTTTAAAGTTGCCGGAACGCGCACGGGAATCACCGCGTTGCAGATGGACATCAAGGTGGGCGGCGTCAGCGTTTCCCTAATGCGGCGCGCACTGGAACAGGCGCGTCACGCGCGGCTGCACATCCTGGATATCATGGACCAGACCATTTCCACGGCGCGCGGCAAAATGTCGGTTTACGCGCCGCGGCTGTATCTGCTGCAGATTCCAACCGACAAGATTCGCGATCTGATCGGGCCTGGGGGAAAGAAAATCCGCGCGATTATCGAAGCCACCGGCGTGAAGATCGACGTCATGGACGACGGCAAGGTGCACGTGTTCGCCAACAGCGGCACGGCCGCCGACTCGGCGCTCCAGATGATTCGCGATGTCACCGCCTCGGCCGAAATCGGCAAGACGTATCTCGGCAAAGTGGTGCGGCTGGCGGACTTCGGCGCGTTCGTGGAAATTTTCCCCGGCACCGACGGCCTGCTCCACATCAGCGAAATCGCCGAACAGCGCATTCGCGACGTTCGCGACGAACTGAAGCTGGACGACCAGGTGCTCGTGAAGGTGCTCGCGATCGAAGGCAACAAAATCCGGCTCTCACGCAAGGCTGTGTTGCGCGAACAGCGCGAAAAACAGCAGAAGGAAGCGGCGGGCGGCGGACAACCGAGCTAAATTGCAACGGATTCGCTGGTTTGAGCGGGTCCCGGACAAGTGGACAAGCAAACGGGGAGGCGATGAATCGCCTCCCCGTTTTTTTTGCTTCGATTTATGTAGAACAGCCTTCAGGCTGGTGGATTTTCTTCTTGAGGGGGATTTTATATCCGGCGGGAGTTCTGCTGTCGGATTTTGATTGTTGAGGTGTTGGCAAAGGTCAAAAGAAAACAGGCTGAAGCCTGTTCTACTACTGCACGCGGCGGATGCGCGCGCCTACGGCGGAGAGTTTTTCTTCGATGCGTTCGTAGCCGCGGTCGATGTGGTAGACGCGGTCGATGATGGTTTCGCCCTGTGCGACCAACGCGGCCAGTACGAGCGATGCGCTGGCGCGCAAGTCCGAGGCGATCACGCTGGTGCCGGAAAGCGTTGTGGGGCCGTGGACGACGGCGCGGCGGCCTTCGATGGAGATGCTGGCGCCCATGCGAATCATTTCGCTGGCGTGCAGGAAGCGATTCTCAAAAATTGTTTCGGTGATGACCGAGGTTCCCTCGGCCTGGGTCGCCAGGGCCATGAACTGCGCCTGCATGTCCGTGGCAAATCCCGGGTACTCCTCGGTGCGCACGTCGGCGGCAACCAGTTTCTTCGCGCCGCGCACGGCCAGCGTTCCGGGGGCGGTTTGGCGGATCTCGACTCCTGTTTCGCGCAGCTTGGCGATGATGGAAGTGAGGTGTTCAGGCTCGCAGCAAGTCAGTTCGAGCGCGCCGTTCGTGATCGCAGCCGCAACCAGGAAAGTGCCGGCTTCGATGCGGTCAGGAATGATTTTGTGCGTCGCGCCATGTAGCTTTTCTTTTCCGCGCACGACAATCGTCGACGTGCCCGCCCCTTCGATGTCTGCCCCCATCTTGATGAGCAGGTTTGCGAGGTCGGTAATTTCCGGCTCGCGCGCTGCATTCTCGATTTGCGTTTCCCCTTCCGCCAGGGCCGCGGCCATGAGCACGTTTTCGGTGCCCGTCACAGTGATCTTGTCGAAAAATACTTTTCCGCCGGGCAACCGGCCCCCGCCCGGAACATGCGCTTCCACGTAACCATGGGAAGTGCCGATTTTCGCGCCCATCTGCTCCAGGGCCTTGAGGTGCAGGTCCACCGGGCGTGCGCCAATTGCGCAGCCGCCCGGCAGGGAAACGCGCGCGGAACCGGTGCGCGCGACCAGCGGGCCGAGCGTGAGGATCGAGGCGCGCATTGTGCGCACCAGTTCGTAGGGCGCTTCGGCGCCGTTGACTTTCGCGGCATGGATAATCATGGCGGTGGGAGGAAGTTCGGGCGTCTCGACCGTCGCGCTCATGTGCGCGAGCAGGCGGCCCATGGTGATGATGTCCCGGACGCGCGGGATGTTGTCCAGTTCCACGGGGTCACTGGTCAGCAGCGCCGCGGCCATCGCCGGGAGCGCCGCGTTCTTCGCGCCGCTGATGCGTACCGAGCCTTCCAGCGGCCTTCCGCCTTCGATGAGAAGTTTATCCATTTGATTTTTTTCGGCCCTTCGGTGGTGCGGATATTTGTCCGAGCGCTTCGCGGATGTTGCCCTTTGCGCAGAGCAGGGAATGGCTGGCAACGCGCGCGTTTGCGCCGGTCTTAAGCATGATAAACGCAACGCCCATCGCGTGTGCGGACTGCTGCAAGGCTCGCGCCGCATCGGCCGGGGTTGCGCCGGATGCCTCTGCCAGAATGCGCATGCCCCTGTCCTGTAGCTTACGATTGGTCAGTGCCACGCCCATCATCCAGTTGTCATAAACGCGCCCGAGGCGAATCATGGCGGCGGAAGAGAGCATGTTCAGGACCATCTTCTGCGCCGTTCCGGCCTTCATGCGCGTCGAGCCGGTGATGGCTTCCGGACCGGTTGGGGTCACGATGCTGATTTTTGCGGCGCGCGCGACCGGTGACCGCGGATTCGATGTGACGCCGATGGTTACCGCGCCCCGCCGCGTGGCAAATTCGAGCGCTCCCAGAACATACGGCGTCGAGCCACTGGCGGCGATTCCGACGATGGCGTCTTTTCGGTTCACGCCGCGCGCGGCCAGATCGCGCGCGCCCTGCGCGCGATCGTCTTCCGCGCCTTCGACGGCCCGCGTCAGGGCTCTGCGGCCCCCGGCGATCACAGCCTGCACGATTCGCGGCGATGTGCCAAAGGTCGGCGGAAGTTCCGCGGCATCGAGGGTCGCGAGGCGTCCGCTGGTTCCCGCTCCCACGTAGAATAGACGGCCGCCGTTTCGCAACACTTTTGTGATGGCGTCCACGGCGCGCGCGATCGAGGGAAGCGCGGCGGCGACGGCGCGGGTCGCGCGCGCATCCTCACGATGAATTGCGCGCACAATTTTCAACGAGGATTTCGTGTCAATCCCGCGCGTGCGGGGATTGCGCTGTTCGGTCGGCCTGGCTGTCTTGCTCATTCTCATTTGTGTCGCGCGTTTCCGGGCATCCTCGAACGGCCGCCGTGATTATGCCTGTTGCGTATTTAGATTATTCGACAAAATTCCAAGAATATGCGCTGGGAGACTATCATCGCATGCGTGTAGCCTTTTCCGGTGCGGCGAATCCGCGGGCCTTCACTCATTTAGTAAGGGGTATTTAGTAAGGGGCATTTCGACCCCAGCCACTGCGATGGCTTTTGGGTAGAACAGGCTTCAGCCTGTTTTGTTTTGATTTTCTTGTGGTTGTAGCTCTTCTTTGCTCTTCGCCACACCGGCAAAAGTCAAAAGAAAACAGGCTGAAGCCTGTTCTACTGGGGGGCGCAGATCAGTGCGCTGCGGGAGCCAGTCCCAGGGCCTCGATCACGGCGTCATGCAGGGCGGGGCGCACGGCTGCAATCTTGTCGTTGGCGCGCGTGGGGTACACGCGGTTGGTCAGCAAGATCACGAAAAGCTGCCGGTCGGGATCGATCCAGATGGATGCTCCAGTAAAGCCCAGATGGCCGAAGCTGTGCGCGGAAAAGTAGTGGCCGCTGGAGGAACCAGGCGTCGGCATCATCCAGCCAAGCGTAAATGTGCCCGCCGCGAGCGGCTGGGGAGCGGTAAAAAGAGAAATAGTTGCGCGCGTCAGCAGGCGCCGGTGCGCGTAAATGCCGCCGTTCAAAAGCATCTGGCAGAACGCGGCAAGGTCAGGGGCGGTGGTAAACATACCGGCGTGCCCGGCGACGCCGCCCATGACGAAGGCGTTTTCGTCATCCACTTCGCCCTGCAGGAGGCGCTTTCGGAACGCAACGTCATTTTCGGTGGGCGCAATGCGTTTTTTAAGCGATTTCGCCGGATGGAACGCCGTATCGGCCATGCCCAGAGGCGCGAAAATCTGTTCCCGCGCGAGTTGATCGAGGGTTTTTCCCGTAGCGCGCTGGAGAATTTCACCAAGCAATATATAACCCAGATCGGAGTAGACCGTTTTCGTTCCGGGCTCGTATGCGAGAGGCTCGTTGCAGATGGCGGCGATGATTTCCTGCTTGGAATGCAGCGTAAGGAAATAATCCATGTGCGCGGGGAGTCCCGAGGTGTGCGTCAGCAGGTTGCGGATCGTGACGGTCTTGCGCCACTCGGGGTTCGGGCCGGAATTCCACTCGGGAATGAAGCGCGCCACGGGCATATCGAGTGCGATCTGGCCGGCCTCCACCTGCATGGCCACCAGCGTCGCGGTGACCACCGGCTTGGTCAGCGAAGCGGCATCGTAAATCGTATCCGGCGTGACGGCCGGGGAGGTTGCGTCGTATGTCTGCCGTCCGAACGCGTGCACGAACAATTGATCGCGATAGCCGACTGCCAGCACGCCGCCGGGGAAAGCATGATCGGCGACGGCGCGGTCGAGCAGGCCGTATGCGGGCTGCAGTTTTGCCGCCTCGGCCGCATCCGCGGGACGCAATTTCATGGGATTTGCCGGCAGGTCGAGTCCCGCGCCGATTGCGGCAACGCCCGGAACATGCACCGGCAATCGTCCGCCCACTGCGATTTGCCCGAACAGGGCGCGGCCCACAGCGCGCTGCGCGACATCCACGGTGCTGAACGCCGCGATCCAGGTCTTTGCGGCAGGGAATCGCTCGATCAAGTACGGGCTGCCAAAACAGGCCACGATGACGGGCTTGCCGGCGGCGAGCAGCTTGTCCACCACGGCCGCTTCGTCGTCGGGAAGACCGACGCTGCCTTTGCGGTCGGCGACGCGCACAAAAATTGCCGCAATCGCTACGTCGTAGGTGTCCGGCGAAGGAAGCTGGACCGTGTCTGCGCGAACAAAACGCGTGTCCATGCGCACCGAGGCGAGCGAATCGACGCGCCAGCGAATTTCATTTTCGAGGTTTCCGGCGGGATATGGATCGGCGTCGCCGGAAACGGCGACCAGTAGCACGCGCTGGCGCTTGGTCGCATCGAGCGGCAGAATGTGCTGGTCGTCGCGCAGCAGCGTGACGCCGTGGTCGGCGATGTCCTGCGCGGCGCGATCGAATTCAGGACGGTCGAAATTGCGCGCGAGGGCGTCCAGGTCCACAAGTTTCGATTTGTTCAGGCCGAGACGGGCTTTCGCGCGGAGCACATGCGTTACGGCGTCATTGAGCCGCGCCATGGGGATGCGGCCGGAATCCACAGCGTCGCGCACGGCTTCGAGCGCGGCGTCGAGCACCGGGGGCACCAGCAGGACGTCCGCGCCGGCCAGCAGCGAGCGAACAGCCGCTTCGCCGGGCGAGTAGCGCACGGTTACGCCGCCCATGTCGAGCGCGTCGGTGACGATCAGGCCCTGGAAGCCCATCTGTGTGCGCAGCAGGTCGGTAGAAATTCTGTGCGACATCGTGGCCGGCAAGCCGGGATCAGGTTCCAGTGCGGGCACGGCGAGGTGGCCCGTCATGATCGTGCTGACGCCGGCGGCAATGGCCGCGCGGAACGGTGCAAGCTCGACGCGCTCCAAATGCGCGCGGTCGCTGTTCACGGTGGGAAGGTCGAGGTGCGAATCGGTGCTCGTATCGCCGTGTCCGGGGAAGTGCTTGGCCGTGGCCAGGCCGCCGTTTTCCTCCACGCCGCGAATGAATGCGGCGACGAACTCGGAAACGCGCGCGGGATCTTCGCCGAACGAGCGCGTGTTGATGATGGGATTATCCGGATTGCTGTTGACGTCCGCATCGGGCGCGAAAATCCAGGGAACTCCCATGGCCCTTGCTTCCAGCGCCGTGATCTTGCCCATGGTATAGGCGTCTTCCGGGCGGCCGGTAGCGGCCACGGCCATGGCATGAGGAAACGAAGTGCCTTCCTCGACGCGCATGGACGTGCCGCGCTCAAAATCCGCGGCGACCAGGAGCGGAATTTTGGCGTGGCTTTGCAGCGTGTTGACCAGGACCGCGGTCGGGTACACTTGACTGCGCTCGATGCCGAGCGGCGAGGCTTGCGTTTGAATGGCGAACGAGCCGATGTGCTTTTCCTCGACGTCGCGCAGCAGTTCCCGGTAGGCGGGGCTTTCGGTGGACAGGAACGATCCGTAGGCCCACACGGCAAAGACCTGCCCGATCTTTTCGTCGAGCGACATTTTTTTGAGCGTGTGCGCGACCCAGCGCTCGGCTGCGGGAGAAAGTTTTGCCGGGGAAGGCGCGGCAGGTGTGCGCGGAGTGTTTTGCGTGCGGCCCGTGTTAGCCATCAGGATTCTGGTGGGCGCCAAGTAGAGCCCACATCCGAGGAGAGCGAGCAGCAGGACGCTGCGACTCAATGTTCGCATCGCGTAGATTTCAGAATTGACGCCTGCATGCTGTAAATATATATAGCATTCGCCGGATGGCGTGACAAACATGTTTGGAACCACGGATACATACAGATAAACCCATATGGAAACCCGGATCGTAACAATGTCGAAGCCTGTTGGATGCAGCGATCGCGGCCAGCGACAATGCCTGGGACAAAACGCATGAAATTACCTCTCCGGTCACCCGTTCGAATTTCTATTTTTGTTGTTTTTGCCTTGTCCGCGCTGGTCTGTGCGTATCCGTGCTTCCCAAAATCTGCTTCCGGGGCATCGCAGGCCGCTGTCGCCGCGCGGACATTGACCGGCATTGATGTCCTCGAAGCGCAGGGCTTTGCTCCGCTGAAAGGCAAGCGCGTCGGACTGATTACCAACCAGACCGGCATCGACCGCCACGGCCGCAGCACGATCGACCTGCTGGCGCACGCTCCGGGAGTGAAGCTTGTGGCTTTGTTCAGTCCCGAGCACGGAATTCGCGGCGTTCTTGACCGGCGCATTTCGTCCACCGTGGACGCGGCTACGGGATTGCCGGTGTATAGCCTCTACGGGGATTCCCGGCGCCCCACTGCGGCTATGCTCGCGGGCCTCGATGCGCTGGTGTTTGACATGCAGGACGCCGGAGTGCGCTTCTACACCTACATCACGACGATGGGGTACACGATGGAGGCGGCGGCGTCGCATCATCTGGCGTATTACGTGCTGGACCGCCCCGACCCACTCGGCGGGGTGGTCATGGAAGGCCCCATGCTTGATCCCGGACGCACGAACTTCGTGGGCTATTTTCCGATGCCCGTGCGCATGGCCATGACGCTCGGCGAAATGGCGCGAATGTTCAACGCGGGAAAAAAGATGGGCTGCGATTTGCACGTCATACGGATGGAAAACTGGAGGCGGCAGGAATGGTTCAGCCAGACGGGCTTGCCTTGGGTGAATCCGTCGCCCAATCTTCGTTCCGCCGCAGCCGGGATTCTCTATCCCGGCATCGAGATTCTGCAGGAGGGCGGCGTGTCCGTTGGGCGCGGGACACCCACGCCGTTCGAGCATTTCGGCGCGCCGTGGATTCGCGGCAAACCGTTCGCGGATTACTTGAATCGGCGCGACCTTCCGGGCGTGCGCTTCGTACCGGACCAGTTCACGCCGGAATCGGGCCCGCACAAGGGAGAGCTTTGCCGCGGCGCAAGAATTATCGTCACCAATCGCCGGGCGATACGCTCCATGGCCATGGGGATTGAGATCGCCGCCGCGCTTGTGAAACTTTATCCCGGGAAATTTGACGCGGCAAAAATGATCCGGCTGGTGGGAAACGCGGCAACGATCGGCCGGCTTGCGGCGGGGGAGTCGCCCGCCAGGACTGTTTCGAGCTGGGAGCCGGGGCTGGCCGCGTTTGCAAGGATGCGAGCGAAATATCTCTTATATAAATGATATGTCAGTGAGCGGATATGCCAGTAAGCGTACAAAGGGAGTGCGGGACCAGAGGCGAGAGGCGCAAAATCCCGCATCCGTGTTAGATTGCCAATCATGAAAATTTGTTCGCTGCTGCCGTCGGCCACCGAGATTCTGTTTGCGCTGAAACTTGGCGAGGATGTGGCTGGCGTCAGCCACGAGTGCGATTTTCCGCCGGAAGCTCAAAGTAAACCCGTCCTGATCCGATCCCGGATATCGCTTGCCGGGGATGCCGCCGCGATTGACCGGCAAGTCCGCGAATATCTGGCGCGCGGCGAAAGCCTGTACAGCGTGGATATTGAAGCGTTGGCCGCAATCGAGCCGGATTTGATCGTTACGCAGGACCTTTGCCATGTCTGCGCCGCCACGCCCGACGATTTGGGCGCGGCGCTGGCCTATCTGCCGCGGCGGCCGCGAATTGTGACGCTCAATCCGCACTCGCTGGCAGATGTCTGCGCGGACATACGCGTGGTCGGAGAAGCAACGGGACGCTCCGCGCAGGCGGATGCCGTAGTTGCCGCGTTCGAAAAAAGCGTGGAGCAGGTGGAGCGAAGCGTGGCCGGGCTGCCGCAGCCACGCGTGCTCTGCCTCGAATGGCTCGATCCACCCTACGTCGCCGGACACTGGGTGCCGGAAATGGTTGCGCGCGCGAGCGGCATCGATGCGCTCGGGCAACCCGGAAAACCATCGTTTCGCGTGGAGTGGGAGGCGATTGTTGCGGCGCAGCCGGACGTGATTGTGATCATGCCGTGCGGCTACAGCCTGGAAAACGCCGAAGCCGAATTTCGAAATCTGCCGCTGCCGGAAGGATGGCGGAATCTGCCGGCGGTGCGAAACGATCGCGTGTTTGTCGTCGAAGCAAGTGGATATTTCTCCCGGCCGGGGCCGCGCCTGGCCGAAGGGATGGCGATCCTGGCCGGAGCGATCCATGCGGAAAATCCGGCGCGGCGCATGCCGCCGGGCAGCGAGCATGTTCTCGCCCGCGCGGCGGGGCGATAAAGCACATTTAAGCTCTGGATCGAGTTTCTTGAAGCCGTTCATCGGGTGTCCTGAGCGGCGCGCGATGGACGGCTCGCGTAACTGGCCAGCGCTCCCGCCAGAAACGTGATTGCTGTGCCCACAGCAACGTACCACGTCCACACCAGCGGTGTGCGGAAGTGGATATAAACGATCGCCACCAGGCCCGCGAACATCCCGATCACAACTCCGGAAGCGGTTGCCCGCCGCAACAGGAATGCCAGGAGAAAAAGTCCGACCAGTGTGCCGAAAGTGATCGAAGCAATCGTTAATCCCGCTTCCAGCATCGGTCCCCACTGCAGCGTGCCGAGCAGGGCCAGCACGACGCCCCAACCCAGCGTCATCCAGCGGGAAAGGCGAAGAAAACGTCCGTGGCTTTCTCCTGGAATCGATCCGCTGCGCAAGATCTGGAAATCGACGACGCTCGAGGCGGCCATTGAATTCAGCGACCC
>DATLTA010000124.1:0-18877 GCA_035533775.1 Candidatus Dormiibacterota bacterium
GTATATCCCATGTTCCGCGCATCGACGATCCCCTCGCTGACCTTTGCGACGTCCCGCAAACGGACCGGTGCGCCGTGCCGGTAAGCGACGATCAGCGGGCCGTAAAGGCTGGCGGTCGGCAATTGATCGGAATCCGACAGGATCCATCGCGTGGTGCCGTTGGAAAGCGTTCCTTTGGGAGAGTTGACGTTCGCCGCCCGCAAGGACGCGCGAACCTCCTCCAGCCCGATTCCGTAACCGGCCAGCGCCAGCGGATTCAGGTCCACGCGTACGGCCGGCTGCGCCGAGCCGCCGATAAACACCTGGCCCACACCCGTCACCTGGGAAATTTTCTGCGCAATGATGGAATCCGCAATGTCGTAAACCTTCCCGTGGGGAACGACATCCGAAATCAAGGCCATCATCAGGATGGGCGCATCGGTTGGATCGCTCATCCTGAATCTCGGCAGGCTCGGCAAATCCGCCGGCAACTGTCCGGCAGCCGCATTGATGGCGGCTTGCACGTCGCGCGCCGCCGCGTCAATGTTCCGGTCCAAATCAAATTGCAGGGTAATTCGCGTGGAACCGAACTGGCTGCTCGACGTCATTTCGGTGATTCCGGCGATCCGCCCGAATTGGCGCTCCAGAGGCGTGGCGACCGCCGAAGCTAAAGTCTCGGGGCTTCCTCCGGGCAGGTTCGCACGAACGTCGATGGTGGGGAAATCGACCGACGGGAGGGACGCCACCGGTAGAAGCCGATAGGAAACCGCGCCAGCCAGCAGAATGGCGGCGGTGAGTAACGACGTCCCAATTGGCCTGTGTATAAAGGGCCTAGAAATATGCATGCCGAAACTCAGGTCCTCAACAAACTGTGTGCCCGATTATACGCATTTTAATTTCCGGGGTGTGCATAAATAATCTGTGGGAGCGGTCCCTGACGGAAGAACACTGGGTGGGGCCTGCACCACTACCAATGGCCTATCCATCTCCTCAATGCCCTCCCCTCAATACCCATCAAGACCCATCAAGGGCCTCTTTTTCAAAGGTAGCCCCCGCCCCCTTCCGAATTAGGTAAAATACATATTCGTTCAAAGGGCGCTTGAAATCGTGAATCCAAAGCCGCTAGTCTGCTATCACATACATGTCTGAGTAACTTGCCGAGTGAGGGCCCTATGTCAGGTTCCAAATTGAACGTCGAAGAGGCCGTGCGCGATCGTTATGCTCGGGGCGCCAAGAGCGTAGACCCGGGTCTGTGTTGCCCGACGAATTACGATCCCAAGTTGCTGGCCGCGATTCCCGAGGAAGTGCTGGCCTGCGATTATGGTTGCGGGGATCCGACGCAATATCTGCGGCCGGGCGATCGGGTCCTGGATCTGGGCTCAGGCTCCGGGAAAGTCTGTTTCCTCGCCAGCCAGGTCGTGGGGCCGGCCGGGCATGTCATAGGCGTGGATATGAATGACGACATGCTCGCCCTGGCGCGCCGGAACGCCCCGGAAGTCGCCCGGCGCATCGGTTACGATAACGTGAAGTTTTGCAAAGGAAAAATCCAGGACCTCAAACTGGATCTGGCGATTGTGAATCAGTGGCTGCAGAGTCATCCCGTCGGCACGTCGGAAGAACTTGCCCGGTTGGACCAGAACCTGAGCGAATGGAGAACCAGCCAGCCCTTAATCCCCAGCGAATCGGTCGATGTGGTGGTTTCCAACTGCGTTCTGAATCTGGTGCGGCCCGAGGACAAGCAGGAGCTGTTTGGAGAGCTATTTCGTGTTCTGGCGCGCGGCGGCCGCGCGGTGATTTCCGATATCGTGAGCGATGAAAACGTGCCTTCGATCCTGCAGCAGGACCCTGAGCTGTGGAGCGGATGTATTTCCGGCGCATTTCGCGAAGACCTTTTACTGGAAGCGTTCGAACAGGCGGGTTTCTATGGAATTCAAATCCTGGAGCGGCAGCACGAGCCGTGGCGCACCGTGGAGGGCATCGAGTTTCGAAGCATGACCGTGGCGGCCTATAAGGGAAAGCAAGGCCCGTGCCGCGACCAGAAGCACGCCGTGATGTATCGCGGCCCCTTTCGCAAGGTGGAAGACGACGACGGGCATGTGCTAAGCCGTGGCGTGCGCACCGCCGTCTGCGAAAAAACATTTCACATCTTTTCCCGGGAGCCCTACAAATCGCAATTCGACCTGATTGAGCCGCGCATACTCATTCCCCTGGAGGATGCCCCGGCCTTCCCGTGTACGGGCGGCTCGCTGCGCCGGCATCCCAGGGAAACCAAGGGCGAGGACTACCGATTGACCACGGAGGCGCGCGCCGATGACTGCTGCGGGCCGAATGGGCCCGGGAGCTGTTGCGATGGCGACTGACTGCAATAACGCCCTGCGCATCATCGGCGCGCCGGATTCCGGAAACCTGGAATTTACCCGCAAACTGGCCGAGGATGGATTGACGCCGCTGGTTCGCAATGACGTAAAGACCCTGCAAATCAATGTGGGAAAACTCTGCAACCAGGCCTGCCAGCATTGCCACGTGGACGCCGGCCCCAAACGCACCGAGATCATGCCGCCCCGTGTGGCCGAGCGTGTGATCCAACTTCTCGCCGCAAGCCCCGCAATCGATACTGTCGATATCACTGGCGGAGCTCCCGAGCTCAATCCGAATTTTCGATGGCTGGTCGGGCAATCGCACAAGCTCGGGAGGCATGTGATCGACCGCTGCAACCTGACCGTGCTTTTCGAAGCCGGGATGGAAGATCTTCCGGAATTTCTGGCCGAGCATCAGGTGGAAATCACGGCAAGCTTGCCGTGCTATACCGAAGGCAACGTGGACAAGCAGCGCGGCCGCGGGGCGTTTGAAAAAAGCATTCGGGCGCTTCGAATATTGAACGGGTTGGGTTACGGAATGCCCGGCTCCTCCCTGGCGCTGAACCTGGTCTTCAATCCCATCGGCGCGTACTTGCCTGCGCCGCAGGAGCAACTGGAAGCGGAGTACCACCAGCACCTGCGCGAGGAATTCGGCGTAGAGTTTCACAGGCTTTTCACCATCACCAACATGCCCATTTCCCGGTTTGCCGAGTTCCTGAAAAAAACCGGCGGCTACGAATCCTACTTGGAACTGCTGGCAAAACACTGGAACGCGAATACCGTCCCGGACCTGATGTGCCGGTCACTGGTGAGCGTGGGGTGGGACGGCAAGCTGTATGACTGCGACTTCAACCAGATGCTGGAGATTCCCGCGACCGGGCGGTTTCCGCAGCCAACCATCTGGAACCTCTCGAGCTTCGAGGACTGGAAGGGGCGTCCCATCGCCACCGCGCGACACTGTTTCGGCTGCACGGCCGGCGCGGGATCGAGCTGCAAAGGCGCCCTGCAGTGAATTTTCCATTAATCCTGGTCGCGATTGCCGGAGCGTTCATCGCCTACATCAATGGCGCCAACGACGTTTCCAAAGGCATCGCCACGCTGGTAGGAAGCGGCGTGACTGACTATCGCCGGGCCATCCTGTGGGGAACCGTGTGCACCGGCGCCGGAACCTTCTTTGGCGCTCTGGTGGCGCAGGCCATGGTGGAAACTTTTGGGGGCGGATTCCTGTCCAAAGGAATCGCGCCGACATTCGCCGCGGCGCTGGCGATGATCCTGGGAGCGGCGGCATGCGTGACGCTGGCGACCCGAACGAGCATGCCCGTATCCACGACGCATGCGATTGTCGGCTCCATCGCCGGAGTCGCCGTAATCGCCCACGGAATCGGAGGATTCCAATGGGCTGCCGTCACCGATCGGATCGCGCTTCCCTTATTGCTGAGCCCGGTCCTGGCGCTGGCCATCGCCAGCGTGGCAATCCGCATCCTGCGAAAAGTCCAGGGTCGATTCGCCCAGCGCGCGACTTGCCTGTGCGCGGAATACGAACCCGCTCCAGCGTTGATAGCCGTCGGGCGGCAGGAAACGGCCCTGCAGATGGCATCGCTACCGCAAGTACGTCTGGTCACGGGGAGCGTCGAGTCCTGCAACGCGCGGCAGCCATTCTCGCTTCGATTGACGACCGCACACATGCATTGGCTCTCCAGCGGCGCAACCAGCTTTTCGCGCGGCATGAACGATGCGCCGAAGATGGTTGCCTTGGTTCTGGTTGCGTCCATGCTGCGAAGCGGCGCGGCGTTGCGAACGCCGGCATTCCTGATCGTGGGCCTGGGAATCATGGCCGGAAGCTGGTTGGCGGGGCGGCGCATCACCAGCGTTCTGGCGGAAAAAATCACGCCGATGAGCGACTGGGAAGGACTGATTGCCAATGTGGTGACGACGCTGCTGGTCGCCCCCGGCGCCATGCTCGGCCTGCCCATGTCCACAACTCATGTTTCGACCGGTTCGATCATGGGCATTGGCCTGCACCGAAAGATGAATTGGAGAACTGTCCGGGAAATGGTGCTGGCCTGGGTGGTCACGCTGCCCGTGGCGGGCATGCTCGGGGCAATGATCTACCTGGGTCTGCGCTTGCTTCATACATGAATTCACCTGACCCATGCACGAGGCAGTCCCGGCACATCGCAATTCAGGGACTGCAACCCGAGTTTTCAAGCTATCATGACGTCACGGCTTCAGACACGGCTCACAAATACTGATTACGAAAGCGGCTGCCAGAATCTTCGAGATGAAAACAAAAAAACGAATTTTTATTGCCCTTGCACTGTTGGCCGCGGTCATTGCCGCGGCGCGTATATTCCCGCTGGCCGCGTGGATCTCCGAATTTATCGGATGGGTCCGGGGCGCCGGAAGCCTGGGCCTGCTGTTTTACTTCCTGTTTTATTCGTTTGGAGTGGTGGCATTTTTTCCCGGCTCGCTGCTCACGCTGGGCGCCGGGTTTTTGTACGGACCGTTCCTGGGAACGCTTCTGGTTTCGCCGGCAAGCGTCGCTGGAGCGACGATGGCGTTTCTGGTGGGGCGATTTGTTGCGCGGGACTGGGTGGCGCAGAAAATCGCGGCGAATCCGAAATTTGCAGCCGTGGACGAAGCCATTGGAACGCGCGGCTTCTACATCGTTTTGCTGCTGCGGCTCTCGCCGGTGTTCCCGTTCACCCTGCTCAACTATACCCTGGGGCTGACGCGCGTGAAGCTGCGCGACTACGTGCTCGCTTCTTTCATCGGCATGCTTCCCGGCACGTTTCTGTACGTCTACCTCGGGTCGCTGATTACCAACGCCGCGCAACTATTGAGCGGGCAGCGGCCTTCGGGCGGCGCGTGGGGACAGGCGTTCTTTATCCTTGGCCTGGTCGCCACGGTGATCGTGACCTGGTTGATCACGCGCGTTGCGCGCCGCGCCCTGGACCGCGCGCTGGCAAGCACGCGCGCGACGGAAACTGCTACGACGCCCCACACAACGCCTCCGACAACGGTTGAGCCGCTATGACTAACGAACCGTTCACCTCTCCGGTCAGCTTGCCAGTGACCTCCCCGGTCATCTCCCCGGACGACGAATTCAACCGCGCCCTGGTGTCCAACGTTCATCCTTCAGACTGGAAAAATCCCGTTCCGAAAGGCCGCTACAACCTGGTCGTCATCGGCGCCGGCGTCGCAGGACTGGTTTCGGCGGCGGGCGCCGCGGCGCTGGGCGCGCGTGTCGCGCTGATCGAAAGGCACCTGATGGGCGGCGATTGCACGAACTTCGGCTGCGTGCCGTCGAAGGCGCTGATCCGGTCTGCGCGCGCGGCGCACGCGCTGGCCGAAGCCCCTGAGTTTGGCGTGAACGTTGCAGGCGCGGGAAGCGTGGATTTTGCCGGAGTGATGCGGCGCATGCGGCGGCTACGCGCGCAAATTTCCGTGATCGATTCCGCGAAGCGCTTTGCAAACCTGGGTGTGGACGTCTATCTGGGCGACGCGAAATTCACGGGCAAAAAAGAGATCGAAGTTGCCGGCACGAAACTCGCTTTTTCCAAGGCCGTGATCGCGACGGGATCGCGCGCCGCCGCGCTGCCCATCTCGGGCCTGCAGGAAACGCGGTTCCTGACCAACGAAACGGTTTTTTCGCTGGAGCGGCTGCCCGAGACATTGCTGGTCATCGGTTCGGGTCCCATCGGGTGCGAACTGGCCCAGACGTTTCGCCGCCTGGGCAGCCGCGTCACTATCATCACCGATGTCATGGTGCTGCTGCCGAATGACGATCCGGACGCGGGCCGCATCGTCCAGCAGCGCTTTGAGCGCGAAGGTATTGGCATGATCTTCGGAACAAAAATACTTCGCGCCGAGAGCGGCGGCGAGGGCAATACCCTGATTTTCGATCGCGGGCAAGGGGAAGAGCGCGTCAGCGCCGAGGAAATCCTAGTGGCGGCGGGACGCCGCCCTAATCTGGACGGGCTGGGCCTGGAAATCGCGGGCGTGACCACGGAAAAAGGCCACGTGCGCGTGGACGACCACCTCCGCACCAGCAATTCCAGCATCTATGCCGCCGGGGATGTCTGCTCAATCTATAAATTCACGCACGCCGCCGAGGCCATGGCGCGCATTGCGCTGCAAAACGCGCTGTTTTTCGGCCGCAAGAAAGTAAGCGACCTGGCGATTCCGTGGTGCACCTACACCGCACCGGAAGTCGCGCACGTGGGCATGACCCACGCCGAAGCGCAGAATCGCAAGACGGAAATCGACACATACACCAGGGAACTCGCGGAAACCGATCGCGCCATTCTGGACGGCGAAACCGAAGGCTTTGTGCGCATTCATGTGGACAAGCGCAGCGGCAGGCTGGCGGGCGCGACGATGGTGGGCGCGCACGCGGGCGAAAGCATCGGCGAGGCGGTGCTGGCCATGACCAAGCGCCTCAAGGTCGGCGACCTGAGCGGCGTCATTCATCCCTACCCCACGCAGGCCGAGGCGCTCAAGCGCGCGGCCGACCTGCAATTGCGCTCGCGGTTGAGCCCCCGCATCCGTCGAATCTTCGAAAAATATTTCGCTTTCCGGAGGTAGCGTGGAGCGGCCAGGCTGTATCTGCGTTTTCGCCAAACCTCCCGAACCGGGCATCGCAAAAACACGCCTCGCTGCCGTTGCGGGCGCGCAAGGCGCCGCGGCGCTTGCCGAAGCCTTTCTCCGGGACATCTGGGAGACCGTCCAATCCATCCCGTGGGCCCGCGCGGTGATTGCTTCGACCGCTCCGTTCCCCCCGTCGGCTTTGAAAAACTCACCGGAAGTGTGGTTGCAGGGCGAAGGCGACCTGGGGGCGCGCGTGGAGCGAATTCTCCGGCGCGCGCTTTCCGAATCGGAATTTGCAATCGCGCTGGGAGCGGACAGCCCCGGCCTGACTCTGCGCTTTCTTGATCAGGCGCGCGAGGCGATGCGCGAGGCCGATGCCGCGATCGGCCCATGCGAAGATGGCGGATTCTATCTTCTCGCCTTGCGGCAGTGCCCCGCCGGGCTGCTCGACCGAATCACCTGGAGCGACGCAACCACTTTCGAGCAGGTCGTGTCGCGCTTGCGAGGGAATGGCTTGCGCGTTGCAGTCCTCGACCCGTGGTTCGACGTGGATCGCCCGGAAGATCTCCCGAAACTGCGCGAAAAACTTGCCTCCGGCGAAATTCAATCCCCGGCGACAAAAAAAACGATCGAAGAATTGTTCGAGGGCGCGGTGCTTCCGGGCAACCTGAAAATTTCCGTGGTCCTGCCGGTCCTGAACGAGCACGAATCGCTACCCCGGACGATTGCCAATCTGCAGGCCGAGCCCTGGGTCCACGAAATCATCGTGGCCGACGCAGGCAGCACGGATGGCACGCGCGAATGGCTCCGGCAACAGGACGGGTTAATCGCCATGGATGCTCCCCGCGGAAAAGGCCTGCAGATCAACGCGGGTGCCAGCGCCGCGACTGGAAACGTTCTGCTGTTTCTTCACGCCGATAGTTTGCTTCCCTCGGACGCGGGGAAACAAATCGGAAAGATTCTCAACGGTGAAAAAAATGCGGGCGGATGTTTTTGCGTGCGTTTTGCCGATACTCGCCCGCGATCCTTGCGGCTCGTCTCCGCGGGAATCAATTGGCGCACGCGCTGGACCCGCACGGCTACCGGAGATCAGGCGATTTTCGTCCGCAAAGAGGCGTTCGAACGCGCCGGGGGCTGTCCGGACTGGCCGCTTTTCGAAGACGTGGAACTGGTTCGCCGGATCAAGAAACAGGGGGCGTTCGGCGTGGTCCGGTCCGCGGTGACGATTTCCCCTCGCCGCTACGTTCGTCATGGCGTCGTCAGGACCGCGTGCCGGATTTATGCGCTGCGCATTGCTTTCTGGGCCGGAGTGTCACCGTTTACGTTGAAGAAATGGTTCGACGACGCCCGCGCTCATCCCCAGGTGCGCACGCCCGGTTCATGATCGAATGAAATGGCGCGAAGCGCAGGCACGCGGGATCAGGGCGTTTCCGAAAAATCCACGATCAACGGATCAGCGGCAGGGCGCAGCAGCAAGGCAAGCGCGGCCATCACGATGCGCTTTTGCAATTCCGCATCGTACGGCGCGCCCAGCGGATAACCGAGCGGGCGGTCCACCACCAGCGCGCGCGGCGGCTGTACGCGCCGCGTCACGTGGGGCAACAGCGTGATCGACACGGTCGGTATGCCTGACTTTTCAATGGCGCTCTGTATCAGCCCCACGGACTGATGGCATAGCGGTCAAACGGGGGTCAGCAGTACGCCGTCCACGCGGTCTTCGGAGAGCCGACGCACGATTTCCGGAGCGGTGATTTTCACCAGGCGGCCCGGCGCGGAAATCGAGCCCATCAGGCTGAAATGCCGCGGGGCCACGCTTCCGATGCTTCCTTCGGCGGCCAGTTCACGCAGGCGGTCGAGCGGGAGGGCCAGGTTCTTGTCGCTCTCAATGCCGGCATGATCGAAGGCATCGCTTTTGTGAGCGGTCCCCAGCGATGCCAAGTCCGTGTCCGCGGGAATTTCCCGGAAAGAATAGTCTCCCCCGCGAATCGATTCATCGAATGGCTGCTGATCGGGGCGGAAAAACGCCGCCGTGGTCACCACGGCGATTTGCGACTGGGAGAGCGGCTTTTGCAAAGTGGTGCCGGGACGCCAGTCCAGTTGCCGGTACCGGTAGGTGCCCATGTAGATGCGGTCACGGAATTTCAAGTCGGAAAGTTTAGCCATGGGTCGCGCTCCGGATTTGCATTCCCACGATACCACACCGAAAGCGCCGTGCGCCCCCGGGCCGGATCGCAGCCTGCGCCGCTGACTTTTTTTGATTCCCGTTGCATCCGACGCACACGATGATAATATGCGTTGCGTCCCATGCAATCTGCACCCGTGGATCGAGATCAGTTCTCGACTCTAAAAACATGGCGAGGCTGCAATGAACGGAACAAAAGATAGATTGCCACTGGCTCTGCTCGTCCTTCGGCTCGGAATCTTTCTGGTTCTGATTCTGTGGACGATGGGCAAGTTCCTCAATCCTGACGAAGCGATCAGCATTTTTTCCGGATACTACGGTTTGGATCTCGGCCGGACAGCGATCTTCGTGCTGGGCGCATTGGAACTGGTCGTCGTCCTCGCGTTCCTGCTGGGCGTGCAGAAGCGCATCAGCCGCGCCGTGGTGATGGCCATGGTCGGCACGACGGTGCTGTTTCCCGGGCGGCTTTACTTCCACCCGTACATGGATCACATCCTGCTGTTCTTCGCGTTCTGGACGATGCTGGCGGGGTGCTACGCGCTGTATTCGCTGCGCGAGTACGATACATTGTGGACGCTGCCTTCCGCCTCTTCCACGCCTTCTTCCGAAACCAGCCGCGAGGTTCGCCTGGCGCGCGCGCTTTTCCTGCTGCGAGTTTCGGTGGCCATTGCGCTGGGAATGTGGTGCGCCGGGAAATTCATTAATCCAACGCAGACCACCCGAATCCTCAACGGCTTCTATTCCATCCGGGGCGTGAATTTTGTGGGCGCCTACGGCATCGGAATTCTGCAGGCGGTGCTGATCCTGGCGTTTCTGCTGGGCATCGCCAAACGATTGAGCTACGGGCTGGTCCTGCTGTCGCACATACCAGCGGTGCTGGCGCCGATGGCACAGTACCTGCACCCGTTCCGGGGACACGTGCTCCTGTTCCTGGGAGCCTTTCCTATGCTGTCCGCATGCATTGCGGTTTATTACCTGCGCGAGCACGACACGCTGTGCGTGGTTTCTTCCGGCCACGCCCCGCATTCGAGCCAGATGGACGGAACAGCCGCAGAGGCTGCTTCCAGTGGTCACTAGGAGAAGACCGTGCGCAAATCCACGATTGCAGGAATTGTTGTGGCAGCGGTGTTTGTCCTTTACTTCGCTCGCCTGTCCGCCGACACCACGGAAGTGGAACGCCAGCAAGGACCGGCTCTGATCGCGTTTGTCCAGAATCAGTTTCAGACTTCGCCAAAGCTTCTGGCCATGCACCCCATCGGCGAACCGGTGTGGAAAGCAACCGTTAACGCAGTCGATTGCAAGTTTCAACGGCCAACAATCAAGAATTGCTGGGAAATCTACTTCGGAACCAACGTCGAGGGCCCGGATTTGAACGGCCGAAAGCCGGGAAAAGTGGAAGCCAACTTCATCATCAACGCCGACACCATGCGCCTCGTGGGCCGTCCCCCCGGCGGCGGTATTTTCATTCGAAAAGGCGGGCACGCCGGCGGCGGCGCGCCGGGCGCAGATCGCGCCGGACAGCCGGAGGAAAAACCCGGGCAGCCCGAGCAGTAGACTTCCACGCAGCAGCGATTCAAAAAAAGCGTGATAGCGCCCTTGCCTGAAGTTCTCGCGCCGCGCAGTCCACAAGCGTTTATTCCGGCAGGGCTGGTTCCGGCACATCCTCAGTCAAAAATAAAGAAAAACGGCTTTTCGGTAAGAGCGCAGCCTGGATCGTCGCGCCCGTTATTTATGGCGGATGTCTTCGGGGGCGCGTTGGCGGTCGAGCGGCAGGATCTGCAAATGCCATTGCACGGGAACCGAGGTCGGAAGAAAACAAATCTTGCTGTTACAGGCTTGATATTCGAGTTTCCCCGTAATCGTGATTGTTTTTCCCTCCGTGCCAAGCGAATTGCTGAAAGCCGCCGAGGAATTCACCAGAAAATCCTGGCTGATGTGGAAGGCGCCTTCGAAAACGGGGACGCGCTCCTTGATCGCCGGTAAGAAGAGAATTTTGGAATGCGGGTAGACGGCCGGCTCGAGCGCCACTTCCGGCATCGGGTCGATGTGTAGGTTGATCGGCTTGTAGCCTTTCGTTCCCGGCGCGTAAACATGGACGTCCGGCGGGAGCTGCACTTCGGCGGTTAGGGTTAAACGGCTTCCGGGAAAGCCTGTGGGGTCGGACTGCCCGACCTTGAGCTGCAGGTGGGGTGCCTCGACGTCGCTGGTGACTTCTTCGCCCAGTTCCGGAAAGAGTTTCGCAATCACGCTGTTTCCGGTAAAGCGCTGCCGGTACTTCGCTTCGAAAAACTTTTCCCGAATCACGCCGTGGGTGTCGATAAAGAAATATCCGGGGCGGGCCATGCCCTTGAATTGACCGGTGGCCTCGGCGTTCAGAACATGATAGGCGCGAATGATTTTGGAATCCGGATCGGCCAGCATGGGGAAATCGATCTTGCGGCGGTCCGCGAAAGATTTCAGTATGGCCACAGTGTCATAACTGATGGCCGCGAGCTTGATTCCCTGCTTCTCAAATCTTGCTTTGGCGTTTTGCAGCTGGACCAGCTGCCCTTTGCAGTAGGGTCACCAGTCCGCGGAACGAAACATCAGCAGAATCGTTCCGTTCGGTCCCTTCAGGCTTTGCAGCGTTTGTTCCCGGCCGAATTGGTCGCGCGCGGAAAACGCAGGCGCTTTTTGTCCCACAACCAGCCCGAACGTAGTAAGCGGTTTGAGGGAAGTAATTTGAATCGTATTCCCTTCGGCCACTCCGCGCAGCGTTACGCTGTCTCCCAAGCGCCCCGCGGCCCGGGCCTGCGGTTCCACATCGTAAACTTTCCGGGTGGTGTCGTCATAAAACGCCAGTTTCCCGCCCGGCACCTTCTCCGTGCACTTGGGGGCTTCGGCAAATGCTTCCTCAGCCGTGCAGCCGCTGTTAATGATGATTCCGGACCACGATTCGGAATGGGTCATGGGTTTCTGTCCCGACAGGGCGAGGGGAGAGACAAACAGGAACGCCAAAGTAAACATCCATAAGCGCTTCATCATGCTCCACTCGCAGCGATTTATCGGCCGCATCGCATTCGATTTGCGATCGGCCTGCCCGCAGTATACCCAAACGCGGCTTCGAGAGTCTATTGTCCCTGCGCGAAATCGAATGGCCTGCGAAAGTCGGCGAACGGAGCGTACAACCCATCCTCAAGTGTTGTACCATTTCCATTCACGAGCCCCAAGAATTCGATATGTGGGAGAAAGACCTCCGGCTCTGAAAGAGAATATCAAATCGCCGGGCGGGATGGCTGCAAGCGCCGCGGCGCATTTGAGATCCTCGTGAATGGGAAAACACTTTATTCCAATCTCGCCATCGGCGATTTTTCCGGAGAGTGACGCGTGCCTGGTGGCCGTCGCGGCCTTCAAAGCCGTTGTCCCGGCACTTCGTGCCGGGGGGCAGGTTCGATTCCTACCCTCTCCGCCAATCTTTTGTGAAAATGTTTTTTTCATTCCGCAAACCCGCGAAGGGAGGTGACGGCGCATGTCACGCGAGCAGATACGAAAGCTGACGGCACTTTCCTCCTGCGCGGGTTGAGCGGCCAAACTCAGCCAGCAGGCTCTGGAGCAGGTTCTGCGCCAGCTACCGATCATGAAAAGTCGAAATCTGCTTGTCGGCGCGGCCACGGGAGATGACGCCGGGGTGTACCGAATCGGCCCCAACCGCGCGCTTGTGCAGACCACGGATTTCTTCACGCCCATCGTGGACGATCCCTACGCCTTCGGCCAGATCGCCGCAGCCAACGCGATGTCCGATATTTACGCCATGGGCGGGCGCCCGCTCACCGCGCTGAATCTGGTGGGCATACCAACCGGACTGGTGACGCTCGACACGGTGAACCGAATCCTGCGCGGCGGCGCGACAAAGATCAAAGAGGCGAAATGCGTGCTCCTGGGCGGCCACAGCATTCGCAATCCGGAGCCCATTTACGGCCTTGCCGTCACCGGCATCGTTTCCCCGCGACTCATGCTGACCAACGCCAAAGCGCGGCCCGGCGACCTGTTGGTCCTCACCAAGCCGCTCGGCACGGGCATCATCACCACAGGCATCAAGCGCGAACGCACGAAACGTTCGCTGGTACGCAAAGCGATTGCCGTTATGTCGCACCTCAATACGGCCGGGCCGGAACTTGCCGAGCGCGGACTGGTCAGGGCCGCCGTGGATGTGACAGGGTTCGGCCTGCTCGGCCATCTCGGCGCGATGTGCCGCGCCAGCCATGTAAGCGCGGAAATCGCCGCGGACCTTCTGCCGGTGATCGGCAAGGAAGTCTTCGATCTGATTGCGGAGGATTGCATCCCCGCCGGCAGCCGGGACAATCTCGCCTACGCAAGCCGGTTTACATATTGGGGGCGGACTTCAGACATGCAGAAGACGCTGCTGTGCGACGCGCAAACCAGTGGCGGACTGTTACTGTGCGTTTCGCCCAAAAAATTGAAAGCGGTCATGAAATGGCTGGCGCGCTTGCAAACGCCCTGCGCCGCAGTGATCGGCCGCATTGTCCGTTCGCCCAAACCTTCGTCCAGAACTTCGTCCAGAATGAAGATCAGGGTGGGCCCATGAAGCGCTCTTCATTGCGAACGATCCCGGCCGTGGAAAAAATCCTGCTGGCACTGGGCGAAACGGGGCTGCCGCGCCCCACCGTCGTCGCCGTAGTCCGTCGCGAGCTCGCGGCGCTGCGCAAACAGAAAAAGATTCCGGACTTCGCCGCTGTCCTTGCCGGCATTCGCGAAATCCTTCGCGCGGTGGACGCCTCCCGCATCCGCGTGGTCATCAATGGCACGGGAATACTCGCGCACACGAATTTCGGCCGCGCTCCGCTGGGGCCGGACGTGATCGAAACATTGTCGAAGATCGGGTCGCATTACAACAACCTGGAATACGCGCTCACCGAAGGCGCGCGCGGCGCGCGCGGGGCATACCTGGAGCACAATCTCGCGCTGCTGTGCGGTTCCGAAGCCGCCACTGTGGTCAATAACAACGCGGCCGCCCTGGTCCTGATCCTGCGTCACCTTTGCCTAAGCAAAGCAGTAACTCCAGGGCGTCGCGCGAGAAACACCGCCGGGGAAGCTTCGCGACATAAGAACGAAGTCATCATCTCGCGCGGCGAACTGATCCAGATTGGGGGAGGGTTCCGGATTCCCGAGATTCTCGAGGCCAGCGGAGCGCGGCTGCGCGAAGTGGGCACGACCAACAGGACGTCGTTTGCGGATTATGCGCGCGCGATCACGCCGCAGACGGCGCTGATCCTGAAAGTGCATCGCAGCAATTTTTTCATGGCCGGCTTTGTCGAGTCTCCGCCAACCAGGCAGCTCGCGGCGCTGGCGCGCAAGCGGCGCGTTCCCCTGGTGGGAGATCTTGGCAGCGGCGCGATGATCGAGACGCAGGCAATTCCCGGCCTTGATCACGAACCCACGCCCGCCGAAGTGGTGCGCCACGGCGTCGATCTGGTGTGCTTCAGCGGCGACAAGCTTTTGGGCGGTCCTCAGGCGGGCCTCATTGCGGGCAAAGCGAAACTGATCGCCGCGCTCAAGCGCGATCCCTTTTACCGCGCCCTGCGTTGCGACAAGTTGATTCTGTCGGCGCTGCAGGCCGTAGTGGACAGTTATTTGCGTGTGCCGGGCGCCGCTGCTTCGCGCGACTCCGATCGTTTCCATGCCGATATTCCCATCCTGAAGATGCTGCACACGCCGAATGATGAGCTGCGCCGGCGCGCGGAAAAAATTATCGCGGCGCTGGATGGACTTCCGCTGAAGGCGAGTGTGGGCGCGGGCCGCGCGCAGATTGGCGGCGGCACGCTGCCGCGGTCGGCCATTGCCTCGATTACGCTCGATCTGGCCCACGACACATGGAAACCGCAACAGGTCGCCGCGCGCTTGCGGGAACATGCCGTGCCGGTGATTGGCTATATCGCGCATGAAAAATTCAAAATTGACCTGCGCACTGTTTTCCCGGCGCAGGACGCGGAACTGGTCAGCGCGATCCGGGCATTGGCTGGATCGCGCGAGCTGTGATAAACAATCCAGCGTCTTATCAGGGCGACACTGAAAGCAGATGGCATCCAACACCCAACATTTCATCGTCGCCACCGCAGGTCACGTGGACCACGGCAAAAGCGCGCTCGTCCAGGCGCTGACAGGCACCGATCCGGACCGCCTGCCCGAAGAAAAATCGCGAGGCATAACCATCGATCTCGGCTTCGCGTCTCTGGAATTGCCCTCCGACAAGCACCCGCACAGTTCGTTTCTGCTGGGCATCGTGGATGTGCCGGGCCACGAGGATTTCGTGAAGAATATGGTCGCGGGCGTCGGTTCGATTGATCTGGCATTGCTGGTGGTTGCCGCCGACGACGGGTGGATGCCGCAGACCGAGGAACACCTGCAAATTCTCACCTACCTCGGCGTGCGCCGTGCCGTGGTCGCGCTGACCAAAATTGATCTGGCGCAGGACGAAGAGAGTGCAGCCGCCGGCGTCCGGGAAAAATTACGGGGCACACATTTTGCCGGCGCGCCCATTGTTCCGACATCTGTCGTTAGCGGACGCGGTTTGGACGATTTGAAAGCGGCTATGGGCCGTGTTCTGGCGGATACACCTGTGCCGGCGGATATTGGAAAGCCGCGACTGCCGGTTGATCGCGTTTTCAAATTGCAAGGCATCGGCACCGTGGTCACGGGCACGCTGACGGGCGGCACGCTGAGCCGTGGACAAACGGTCGTGATCCAGCCATCCGGGAAAAAGGCGCGGATTCGCAATGTCCAATCCCACAATCGTGACGTGAAGACCAGCGGCCCCGGCACGCGAACCGCCCTCAATCTTCCCGACCTGAATGCGGTGGGGGACGTTCGCCGCGGCGAGACGCTGACGCTGGAGGCGTTTGGCGGGCCGGCGGAATGCATCGATGTGCTGCTGGAAATTTCGCCGCGGGCGAACCGACCCCTCAAAGACGCTTCCCGCGTGCGCGTGCATCATGGCAGCGGCAATGTCACTGCTCAGGTGGCGTTTTACGAAACCAAACGGCTGGAGATCGGCGAGCACGCCCTGGCGCAATTGCGATTGGAGTCGCCCACGCATGTTTTTGCCGGAGATAGTTTCATCGTGCGCGACTGGGCCGAGCAAAACACGCTGGCGGGCGGCATCGTGCTCGATCCGGACGCGAGCCGGCAATTTTTCCGCAGCGCGGCCCGGCTAAGGTTCCTCCAGGAGCGCGCGCGATCGCCGGGCGACGCCCTGGCCTATGTGGCCTCCCAGGTCGCGCGCGACGCCGTGGCGCACGGGCCACAACTGCTATTGAAATCGCGATTCAGCGATGGCGCGATTTCCGAGTGCGTTTCGCGGCTCGCGGCCGAAGGCAAGATCGTTCTCGCCGGGGATCGTATCTTCGATGCCGCGCGATTGCAGGCGCTGCGCCGCCGCGCGGCCGATGCAATCGACGCGCACCATCGTGCGCATCCCGAGCAGATGGGCGCATCCCTCACGGACCTGCGAACCGCTTTTCATGCGGAGTTACCGGCTGCGGAATGGTTTGACGCATTCGTGGAAGATTTGTGCGCGAGTGATTTTGTGCGCGCTGGCGCCGCGATTCACAGGAAAACGCACAGTCCCGCATTGTCGAAACAGATGGAGGCTGCGGGCGCGAAGCTGCGTTCCGCCCTGGCCGAAAAGCCGTTCGATCCTCCATCGCGCAAGCAGCTTGCGCCCGATCCTGTCTCGCAACAGGCTTTGCGGTTTTTGATTGAGACGGGCGAGGTTGTGGAGATCAACGCGGAAGTGGCCATGGCCGCCGAGGGCGTGCGGCGCGCCACCGAGCTGATTTGCCAGTTCATTCGCGAGCACGGCCCCGCGACGGTGAGCGAGTTGCGCCAAATCCTGGGCAGCAGCCGTCGCGTTACCCTTCCGCTGCTGGAACGCCTGGACCGCGACGGGATTACGCTGCGCCAGGATGACCGGCGCGCCCTGCGCAGGTAGATTCGCTTTTTCTTTTCATCTTCCTTCCATGCCCGCGGTGCGGACAGCCGTGATAATCATCACGCAGCCTTGTGCGTTATGGCACAGACGCAAGCTTCCCATAGCGGTAAAAAAGCCTCGGCACCGCCTTCCACCGAAAATCTGGTCAAAGGGGGAATCCCCAGGGATGAAGCAAATGGAAGAGTAAGGAGATCAAAAATGAAGCGACTTACAGTTATCGCGATGCTTTGCGGTTCTTTCCTGTTGGCTTTAGCGTTGACGCCCCGGGTAAAGGCCGATCAATTTGACAAGAAAACCGTAATCACGTTCACCGAACCTTTTGAAGTTCCGGGCGTGAACCCTCAGATACTGCCGGCCGGCACGTATGTCATAAAGCTGGTGGACTCGATGTCCGACCGGAACATCGTCCGAATTATGAATGAGGACGAAACACACGTCTTCACCACGATTCTTGCAATCGACAATTATCGCCTGAAGCCGACAGACAAAACTGTAGTGACTTTCGAAGAACGAGGCGAAGGCCAACCGCAAGCGATCAAGGCATGGTTTTATCCCGGACGGCAGTGGGGGCAGGAATTTGTCTACGCCAAGAAACGGGCAATAGAACTGGCCAAAATCGCCAACGAACCGGTCCTTGCGATATCCACCGAACCGGCTGCGTTACCTGAAGCGACATTGAGAAGCGTGCCGCTGGAAGCGGTCGAACCAACCGGTGAAGAGGTTCCAGTAACTACTGTCGCCGAGGCCCCGCCAGCGGAGGAGAAGCCGGTAGTTGCGGAAAACCTGCCCAAGACGGCCAGCACATTGCCGCTTCTCGGGCTCATTGGCCTGCTTTCACTGGGCGCAGGTTTTACGCTGCTGATCGTTACGAAACGAGCAGGGTAGATCAAAAAAGCTGCTGTACGGAGAGTGGGGGCAGGTGAATTTGACCTGCCCTCACGGGAGCGCCGAAGGCAGGGGCCGAGGCCAGGGGCTACCGGCCAGAATCTACAACACGCCCGTATAATTGGAATGGCGGGCAACAGGTAAGGCTCATGAGACAACACACGGCTTGCAAGCATCTTTTATTCTCGATCGTTCTCCTGCTTGCCCTGCCGTGTTTTGCCCTGCCCAAACAGGACATGCAGCAACCCGCTTCCCAGCAGCCTGAATACGCGATTCGAAGCAATGTGGATTTAGTTGTTTTGCGGGCGACCGTGCGAGACCATAATGGCGCTCCGGTCGCAGGGCTTAGCAAGCAGGACTTCCAGGTCTTCGAAGATAAAGTTCCCCAACAAATCGAATCCTTCAGCCATGAAGACGTTCCGGTCACGGTCGGCCTGGTGATCGACAATAGTGGCAGCATGCTCTCCAAGCGCTCCGACGTGATTGACGCTGCCCTGGCATTTGCACGCTCCAGCAATCCGGAAGATCAGGTGTTCGTCGTCAATTTCAATGAGCATGTTTCCATGGGCCTGCCGAGCGATGTGCCATTCACCGGCAATCAGGCTGAATTGGAAGTTGCCCTGTCCAAAAACAAGGCAGACGGCATGACGGCGCTCTACGATGCCGTGGCGGTGGCCCTCGAGCAAATCAAGCGCGGCCGATGGGACAAGAAGGTGCTGGTCGTAATCAGCGATGGCGGAGACAACGCCAGCCGGCACACCCTCTCCCAGATCATGTCCATGGTGAACCAGTCCAGCGTAAGCATCTATACGCTGGGGATCTTTGACGAAAATGATGGGGATCGGAACCCGCACGTGCTCAAGGAACTGTCAAAAGCTTCCGGCGGCGAGGCGTTTT
>DATLTA010000125.1:0-11150 GCA_035533775.1 Candidatus Dormiibacterota bacterium
CCTGTTAATTCGCGGAATCAAGACGATCGACGTGCGCACGATCGGCGTCGTTACCGGAGCATTCCGGCCGTGCTTCCATTCGCCGCCATGAACCGCGCGCGTGGCTTCCGACATTCGAGGAGTGGTTTGCTTTGGCATAGAAAACCGATTGTTTCACCGTGGAAGACGGAAGCAACCTCCAATTTGGCTCGCGTTCGCGCCGGGTAGCGGCTTCTCCCGCCCCTTTCTTCTATCGATTCAGGCTTCTTCCTCCACCGCCGCGCCCCTGGCCGCTTTTGCCGCCGCGATCACTTTTTCCGCGATTTCTCCCGGCACGTAATCGTAGTGGGAAAATTCCATCGTGTAGGTGGCGCGGCCCTGCGTCATGGAAGTCAGTCCCGTGGCGTAATTCAGCATTTCGGCAAACGGAACCTGCGCCTGGATGACCACGCCCGAGCCGCGCACCTCGCTGCCGTTGATCCGGCCGCGCCGCGCGCTCAGATCGCCCATGATGTCCCCCGAATATTGATCAGGCGCGCAGACCTCGACGTGCATCACCGGTTCCAGCAGCGTGGGCTTGGCCTGTTTCATGGCTTCCTTGAACGCCAGCGATCCCGCGATCTTGAACGCCATGTCGGAGCTGTCCACGTCGTGATATTTCCCGTCGTACAGCGTGGCGCGGAAATCGACGACGGGAAATCCGGCGAGGAATCCGCGCTGGGCCGAGTCTCGAATGCCTTTCTCGACCGACGGAATCCAGTTCTTCGGAATCGCGCCTCCGAAAATATCGTCCACGAACTCGACGCCCGCGCCGCGCGCCGCCGGCTCCATGCGGATGCGGCAGACGCCGAATTGCCCGTGGCCCCCGGTCTGTTTCTTGTGCTTGCCCTCGGCGTCGGCTTTGCCGCGGATCGTTTCGCGGTACGGCACCTTGGGCGGGTGCAGCGTCAGGTCCACGTGGTAGCGCTTGTGCAGCTTGGCCACCACGATTTCAATGTGCTGCTGGCCGGAGCCGGCCAGCAGAAATTCCTTGGTTTGCGGGTCGCGCGAAAAATGCAGCGTGGGATCTTCTTCCAGGATTTTGTGAATCGCCGGGCCGATGCGGTCCTCGTCGGCGCGCGTTTTGGGTTCCACGGCAAACGTGATCAAAGGTTCGGGCAGGTGCGGCAGCGGGTAGTGGATTGGCGCGGCTTTGTCGCCCAGCGTGTCGCCGGTCAGAGTGTCTTTCAGTTTGGCGATCGCGCCCAGATCCCCGGCGTGCAGCTCGGAAATCTCCGTCGCGCTCTTGCCCTGCATCACCTGGATGTGCTGGAAGCGTTCGCTTGCGCCGCGCGTGAAATTCTGCAGCGTGGCGTCGTTCTTCAGCACCCCGGACATCACCTTGAAATACGTGACCCGCCCGGCGAAGGGATCGGCCAGCGTCTTATACACGAAAATGGACAGCGGTTCGGCGTCGCTGATTTTTCGACGCATTTCCTCGCCCTGACTGGCGGTCTCGCTGTGCCCGGCGGCCACGCCGCGTCTGGAGGGATCAGGAAACACGTCGGCCAGCAGGTCGAGCAGCGTCGCGCTGCCGATATTGTGCAGCGCGGAGGTCAGCACGACCGGGAAAATGCGCTTCCCCTGAAACGCGTCCCGCAGCCCTTTCATCAGATCTTCCATCGGCAGCGTACCCTTCTCGAAAAATTCCTCCATCAGGGCGTCATCGCCCTCGGCCACCATTTCCACCAGGGTTTCGTGCGCGGCTTTTGCGGCGTCGGCCATTCCGGCGGGGATGTCCTCGATTTTCGGCTTGCCGTCGCCGTCCGGCGCGTACACGTGCGCCTTCATGGTGATCAGATCGATGACGCCGCGAAACGATTTCTCCGCGCCGATCGGCAATTGCAGCGGCACGACGTTGCGGCCGAACACGCGCGCGATGGATTCCATCGCATGGTCGTAACTGGCCAGCTCGCGATCGATCCAGTTGATCGCGAACGCCCGCGGCAGCTCGTACTCGACGGCGTAGTCCCACACTTTTTCGGTGCCCACCTGCACGCCCGCCAGCGCGTCCACCAGGATCAGCGCGGCGTCGGCCGCCACCAGCGAGGCGCGCGTGTCGTTCAGAAACGTGCTGTGCCCCGGGGTATCCAGAAAATTTATTTTTATTTTTTCCTGCGGGTTTGCCTGCTTGCCGCCGGGCGCCCATTCGGCGTAGGCCAGGCCCGTCTGTATCGTGATCTTGCGCGCGATTTCCTCATCGTCCCAGTCGGTGACGGTGTTTCCTTCGACCACTTTTCCCAGCCGGGAGGTCATTCCCGCGGTGAACAGCAACGACGACACCAGCTGGGTTTTACCCGTGTCGCCGTGGCCGGCAATGCCCACATTGCGTATCGATTGCGTTGCATAGGCTTTCATTTCTTACCCCCTGATAGCGGCGGCCGCGTTCGGGAAGGGGTCACCGCGAAGTCTTGTGATGCATCCTGTACGGTTCACGCAAGCGCCTCACGTGAAGGGAAGGATGGGGGCGCGCGTTCAACGGGGCCTGAACGTGATCCCAATTCGCGGATGCTAGCACGACGCCGCGCGCCGGGCAATCGGCGCATTGTGGCGATACCTCTTCACTGTCTGGCGTTCCGCGTTTTATGCCTCACCCGAAAAAATGGACGCGCACCGGGAAAGAATTTCGGGACTAGTACTGCGGGCAATTTCCGCCAGGCATGAAATCCAGTTTCGAGTAACACATTGAGGCAAGAGAGTTTATCGATTTCTAAATTTCACGTCTGGGAATGGAATGGTTCGTGCTCTCTTCAGTAAACGTGAGTCATCGGGGAAAGAAATAAAATTTCTCCGTGTATCGGGGGGGGGACGAGCGGGCCGCTTATTTTCAGTTCATCGCTTATACGCGCCCGCTCGCAATTTTAATTTCGCGGCTTGGTAATTTTGCCGCGCGATTTGCGGGGGCCGATATGCGCGTTCGCCATCTGGTTTCCGGGATGGACGGTTGTTTCGCGGCGCAGATACAGTGCGGGCCGCGGCTGACATCGAACGTGCCCCGGCCTCCCGCGGGCATGCATTCAAAAACGGCATCCGCACACGTACCGGCTTCATCCTCGTACTTCACCTCGTTCGCTCCTGCCCAAACTCCCGCGGCGTCGTTCCCGGGGCTTGCCTGGCCTGGGAATGGACGGTTCGCGGAACCTCATTCACCGTGCGGGGCGGGCTCCCAAAGAGCTTGCCCCGCGACCTTCCGCCCGGCTCCATCCTGGCAAGCCTGAACCATGCGCCGCAAAGCGGCAGGCGCGCATTCGGCAAATGAGGTCCGCAAATTAAAATTTATTTCCTGTGGACGAGGTCGATAATCAGCAGAATTTGCCCGATGAAGAACAATACCGTGCCGCCGATCAGCAGCGCGGCGCCGCGCGGCCGCCGCGGTTTCAATCGCCGGTAGGCGGGATCGGAGAGGTGGGGATCGCGGCCGGAAACTTCACCGCGCTTGATTTCCATGTACTCGCGCAGCCACTCGGCCGCCGGCGTGCGGTAGGTCCACAGCAGGGCCAGCCCGACCAGGGCCAGTGTCTCCCCGACCGCTCCCAGCAAGCCCAGATGGACTAGAGACATCGCCGCATTTTTCTCCGCGTGGATTGCACGAAAGGACTTCGCTACTCTTCTTCGTGAATTGTTCTTACACGCACGACTTCAAATTCCTTGATTCCCGCGGGAGTGTGCACCTGGACCTCATCGCCGACGTTTCGGCCAAGCAGCGCTTTTCCGATCGGTGAAGTCGTGGAAATCAGTCCTTGCGCGGCGTCCGCTTCTTCGGAGGTCACCAGCTTGTATTCGATCTCGACGGACTTCTTGATATCCAGCAGCCAGACGCGCGAGCCGTATCCGGCGCGGTCTGCGGGAATATTTTTCAAATTCAGCATGCCCATGTCACCCAGGCGCTTTTTCAGCTGTCCCAGGCGGGCGGAAACGTAACCCTGGCGCTCCTTGGCGTACTTGTACTCCGCATTTTCGGAGAGGTCGCCGTGGGCGCGCGCCTTCATCAGTTCCTTCGGCAGGTCGACGTTCATTTCGTGCTCGAGCGTCGTGATTTCGTCCTGCAACTTCTTCTTAATTTTTGTCAGTGGGTCCGTGGTCATAGTTTGTTCTCAGTTTTCAGAATCGGTTGCCGCTGCGTGCTGCTTATCTTCTCAGCACATGATCTCGCACCCGAAGGCGCCCGGCAGCAGCGCTACATGCATGATACGCGACCGGAGGGGGGAATTTGAACTACTTATCCGCATGGATAACACGCGGCTGTGACAAAGGCCGCAGTCACAGTCGCCGATACGGGGACGGGGAGAAGTTGCAGCGCGGGCCGAGCAAATTCATTTCGCTTCGGCCCAAAGGCAAAAAGCAAAGGCACACAGGCTGAAGCCTGTGCTACCTGAACCCTTCCAGTAGCACAGGCTTCAGCCTGTGTGGGGTTCTGCTTCCGGCCCTGTAGTGCGAAGGGAGTAAGTGGCGCGATGGGGGGCGAGTGGCGCGACGCGGAGGATGAATCCAGATCGTCTCCGAAGAAGCAAATCCACACTTTCCGAACCTCGAGAACGGCGAGGACTCGGGCACCCGAAAATTCAAATGCTCCTCAAAGGGTTTGCCGCTCGTCCGAAAGTGTCCGGCAGAGGTCTTCTTGCAGGATCCGCGACGCAAAGGGGGAATTTGAACTTTTTCCGCTATTCAGCCGATTATTCAGACGATGCGCCGGCAGAAAGTGCATGACTGGAAAAATTCTTGCTGCTGAGGCAGCCAAAAAATGCTCCGGCGTTTCTCAGACGAAGCCCGTTACGATTGCAGCGGAAGATTTGCCGTTTCCCATCCGGCAATGCCGCTCGCGATTTCACTGATGGGGCCATACCCGCTGCGTTCGAGCAGGCTTGCGGCGATGGATGCCCTGTAGCCGCCCGCGCAGTAGACCAGCAGGGGGCGGCCCTTCGGCAATTTCTCCAGATTTTCGGTCAGATGGTTGAGGGGGATGCTTATACTTCCGGGAATGTGTTTCTGATCGCGCTCGACCGGTGTGCGAACGTCGATGGCCAGCGGCGGCTGAGGCGATGATAAAAGTTCGGCGGCGAACTGCGCGCTGAGGCGGTCGGTTGTGACCGTCAAATCGGGGCGCGATTTCAGGCTCTGCAATCCGTCCTGCAAAAATCCGGTCACATGATCGAACCCGATGCGTCCGAGACGCGTTGCCGATTCGGTTTCCCGGCCCGGGTCCGCGATGATTACGATCGGATGAGTGTGGTCCAGCACGGTTCCCGCCCAGGTGGCGTACTGGCCGCTCAGGCCAATGTTGATGCTGCCCGCCAGGTGCGCCGAAGCAAATTCGCCTGGATCGCGGGTATCGAGGATCTGTGCGCCAGCCGCCTGCGCGGCCAGCACGTCGTCCAGCGTCATAGGATTCACGCGCGCCAGCGTTTGATCCAGCGTGGGGCGCTCCTGGCTGTTCAGCACGGCGTCATAGGTGAAGTAGGCGGGGGCTTCCGGTTGATCGGCGGTCACCACCTGCAGGAAGGCTTCCTTGCTCATGGGCTGCAGGGCGTAGTTGGTGCGGCGCTGCTCTCCCATGGTGGATACGGTTTCCTTGCTGAGCGATTTCCCGCACAGCGAGCCGGCGCCGTGCGCGGGATACACCAGCGCCTGGTCGGGCAGCGGCAGAAGTTTCGTATGCAGTGAATCGTACAGCATGCTGCCGAGATCGGCGGCGGACCAGCCCAGCGCCACGCGCAGGTCGGGCCTGCCGACGTCGCCGATAAACAATGTATCTCCGGTAAGCACGGCATAGGGTTGCGCGGCCCCTGCCGTGGAGGGGGCATTCAGGTCGTAAACCAGGATCGAAATGGACTCGGGCGTGTGGCCCGGGGTTTCCAGCGCTTTCAGGCGCACGCGCCCGAACTCCAGAATGTCGCCGTCATGAAGGGGAGTGAAGGCGTACCCGGTTTTGGCCTGGGCGCCAAGATAGATTTTTGCGCCCACGCGATCGCGCAACTCCAGATGTCCGGCAACGAAATCGGCGTGGAGATGCGTGAGGATCACGTGCCTGATCGTGAGGCCGTGCTCGGCGGCGAAAGCAATGTACTGGTCTGTGTCGCGTTGCGGATCCACCACGGCCGCCGTGCCTGTCGCTTCGTCCCCGATCAGGTAGGAAGCGTGCGCTAGGCACGGCAGATAGAATTGCTTGAAGATCATTTTCCGCCACCCTCGATTTGCAGAGCGTTACTTCGGTTGCGGAACGATCCGCAAATACGGCCGCACCGTTTTCCAGCCGCCGGGATATTTCTTCTTGGCATCTTCCTCCGACACCGACGGAAGGATGATCACGTCTTCGCCCGGCTTCCAGTTTACCGGCGTGGCCACCTGGTGCTTGGCCGTGAGCTGCATCGAGTCGAGGACCCGCAGCACTTCGTTGAAGTTGCGCCCGGTGCTCATGGGATAGACGAGCATCAGCTTGATTTTTTTGTCGGGGCCGATGATGAACACGGTGCGCACGGTGGCGTTGGTGCCCGCGGTGCGGCCTTCGGAAGTGTCGCCCGCATCGGCGGGGAGCATGTCATACAGCTTGGCCACTTTGAGTTCGGGGTCCCCGATCATCGGGTAATTGACCTTGTGGCCCTGCGTTTCCTCGATGTCCGAGGCCCATTTCGCGTGGCTGCTTACCGGATCGACGCTCAGCCCGATGATCTTGCAATTGCGCTTTTCGAATTCCGGCTGCAGCCCGGCCATGTAACCCAGTTCGGTGGTGCATACCGGAGTAAAATCCTTGGGGTGCGAAAACAAGACGGCCCAGCCGTTGCCGATCCATTCGTGGAAGTTGATTTTTCCTTGCGAAGTTTCGGCGGTGAAATTTGGAGCTTCATCGTTGATGCGCAGCATAGTTTTTATCTCCTAATGATGTCGTAATTTCTATCGCGTTTCCATGGCCGCGCGTGCGGAGGGATTTCGGCCGGCCATGCAATTCGCGAACACAGTGCAAGCAGGATAAACGACTATAACGAACCCTTACGTGGCGGTCTTTCCGTATGCTTTTACGACCCTTTCGAAGTCAGGACCCGCGGTCGCAAGATCTTGCAGCGTCATGGCGGGGCGGACCGTTATTTTTGCATTGAAGGCGAGAAAGAAGGGCTCGGCAATGGCCGGGAGTTGCGAGGCTTCCTTCATATCGAAAAATATGTATCCCGTGCGTTCGCCATTGTCTTCGGCGAAGTACGCCGCTTCCGGCTTGAGGCCATCCAGAATGCTCTTAATCGTGCTTCCCAGGCTACCGTTGCGAACGGCGGCATTGCCCGTTTCTGCAGGGATTGTAACCTTGAGCAACATACGCATGTGATTTGCCCTCCTCTAGCGTGGTCCATTATACATAGATTGCCCACGGTCGGATTACCGGTAGATGAATTCCGCTGGTCGCTTCGGGGACGCAGGTGGTGACGGCGGTGGCGCCACGATCCTGGCGCGAATTTGACTGCCAGTCACTCGACTTTCATTTTTGCATTTTTGCGCAGGGTGTCCTTGCAGTCGAAAGAAGTGTTTCCAGAAGCACATCACATAAATGTGCTTTGTGGGTCGCGGCTTCAGCCGCGATATCAGAACCACGACAAGAGCCGGGCTTTAGCCCCTGACGCGTGAAGCCGGCACGCAAATTTGAAGGCAGACAGGGCCTTGTGGGCATGAGACACTGGGCCCACGCCCCTCATGGGATTTGGATTGTCGTTGATTATTGTGATGCATTATTGATTATGCGACTCATTGTTTCCATCGCCGTCTGCCTGGCAGCTGCAGGGCTCGGGTCGTTGCTGACCACGCCGGCGCTGCAGCCGTGGTACGCATCTCTGAGCAAGCCCCGCTGGACCCCGCCAAACTGGCTGTTTGGACCTGTGTGGACAATTTTGTACTTGGCGATGGGCGTGGCGGCATGGCTGGTTTGGCGCGAGGATGGGTTGACGGCTGTTCCGATGCGGTTCTTCCTGCTGCAGTTGCTGCTGAACGTCGCGTGGTCGGGGCTGTTCTTCCGGTTACGGTCACCGGGACTGGCCTTTGGCGAAATTGTCGTTTTGTGGTTCGCCATCCTGGCGACAACCATCGAATTTTGGGCAGTGGTTCCGGCGGCGGGGTGGTTGCTCTTGCCATATTTAATCTGGGTTGGCTACGCGACAGCACTCAACTTTTCAATATGGAAATTGAATCCCTGATCATATTCGCTACGCCTCAAGGAATTCTGAATTGAGCTCAGTTCCAGCGACTCGCGTTAGGTCTGCTAACTCCCTGCCAGTCCGGCACGATGGAGATTTTGTTCTGTACTGGATGATTGCCTCCCGCAGGGTGACCTGGAATTTTGCCTTGGACCGGGCTGTGGAGTGGGCCGAGAAGCTGCAGAAACCATTGGTTATCTTGGAGGCGTTGCGCTGCGGATATCCCTGGGCGAGCGATCGGATACACCGCTTTGTACTTGATGGAATGGCAGAGAATGCCTGCTATCTTGACGGCACGGATGTTCTCTATTATCCGTACCTGGAGCCTAAACCGAATGCCGGAAAAGGTTTGTTGGGCGCTCTGGTATCACGTGCCTGCGTTGTAGTGACGGACGACTTCCCCTGCTCTTTCCTCCCGCGCATGGTCGCATCCGCTGTACAGCAGGTCCCGGTGCACATGGAGATAGTGGACTCGAATGGCCTGCTTCCGATGCGGCAAGCGGAGAAAGCCTATCCAACCGCATATGCGTTTCGCCGGTTCCTGCAAAAGGAACTCCCGCGTCATTTGATGGAATTTCCGAAAGCCAATGCACTCTGCAACGCAAAGTTTCCGAAAGGAAAAAGCCTTCCCAGTGAGATTGCCAAGCGCTGGCCAAAAGCTTCGGCTGGACTGTTGAATTCGGGGGAGAGAGTGCTAAAAGGAATTCCCCTGAATCACGAGGTTTCCCCGGTGGAGACCCGCGGGGGCAGCGCAGCGGCCCAAACACTGCTGCAAACGTTTCTGCAAAGGAAGCTGGCGACTTATGCCCATGCGCGAAATGAGCCAGCACAACAGGCCACCAGTGAACTCTCTCCATATCTTCATTTCGGGCATATCTCCGTGCACCAGATTTTCTCAGAACTCACAGCACATGAAGGCTGGTCTGCCAGCCATCTCGCCGTACGCGCAACAGGCAACCGTTCTGGTTGGTGGGGTACTAGCCCAGATGCTGAAGCCTTTCTGGATCAACTCATCACTTGGCGAGAACTCGGCTTCAATTGTTGCCATATGCGAAAAGACTATGATCAATTCGAATCACTGCCAGCGTGGGCTCTCAAGACTCTTCGACTCCATACACGTGATGAACGAACCTACGTTTATACCTTAGAGCAATTTGAATATGCCAAGACGCACGACCCACTGTGGAATGCCGCGCAGACGCAATTGTTCAAAGAGGGGCGAATCCATAATTACCTTCGTATGCTGTGGGGAAAGAAAATCATGCAGTGGACTCGGACTCCCGAAAAGGCACTCGAAATCATGGTGGAATTGAACAACAAGTACGCTCTTGATGGGCGCGATCCGAATTCTTACAGCGGGATCTTTTGGTGTCTGGGGCGCTATGACCGCCCCTGGGGCCCTGAGCGGCCTATTTTCGGTACGGTTCGTTACATGAGTTCAGAAAATACTGCACGGAAGTTCACTGTCCGCGACTACATCCAGAAATACACTTCCTTATGACTTATGAAGGCGTGACCCTTGCGAGATGATGCCAATTTGATTTTGCTGACAGGCGCGACGGGCTACGTCGGCGGGCGATTGCTTCATGAGCTCGAAGCGGCTGGGTATCGCGTTCGCTGCCTGTCGCGGCGCCCTGAAGAACTCCGCCAGCGCGTGGCGCAGTCCACGGAAGTTGTACAGGGCGATGTTCTTGACCCCGCGTCGCTTGCCTCCGCGATGGCTGGTGTGCATACGGCCTATTACCTGGTGCACGCCATGGCTTCGGCGAATTCGTTTGAAGAGCAGGACCGTCGCGCGGCACACATCTTTGCGGAGGCAGCGCGCGCAGCGGGGGTAAAAAAGATAATTTATCTCGGCGGGCTGGGCAGCGGCAGCGGGCTTTCCGCGCATTTAAGAAGCCGCCAGGAAGTCGGCCGCATCCTCAGGGAATCGGGAGTGCCAACCATTGAGTTCCGCGCCTCCATCGTCATCGGATCGGGCAGCGTTTCGTTTGAGATGATCCGGGCGCTGGTTGAGAAACTTCCGGTGATGATCACTCCGCGCTGGGTCAGGACACGCTCGCAGCCCATAGCCGTAGAGGACGTGATCGCTTATCTGGTGCAGGCCCTCGCCCTGGAAATCAGCCAGAGCAGTATCTGCGAGATTGGCGGGGCGGATTGTGTGGCTTACCTGGACCTGATGAAAGAGTACGCGCATCTGCGCGGGCTGAAGCGATGGATGATTCCCGTGCCGGTATTGTCTCCGCACCTGTCGAGCCTTTGGCTGGGACTGGTCACTCCGGTCTACGCGCGCGTCGGCCGCGAACTGGTCGACAGCTTGCGCAACGAAACGGTTGTGAGGGATGCGTCCGCAAGCGAGATGTTTCCCATTCGCCCGCTTGGTTATCGCGCGGCGCTGCAGCGGGCGCTCGCCAATGAGGATCGCGACTTTGCCGAAACGCGCTGGTCCGACGCATTTTCCTCCGTTGCCGCTTCGCGGCAATGGGGCGGCGTCACCTTCGGCCGCCGCATTGTGGATTCGCGGTCGGCGCGCGTGCCTTTTTCTCCAGACGCGGCCTTTCGGCCCATCGAGCGGCTGGGAGGCCAAACCGGCTGGTACTACGCCAACTGGCTCTGGAAAATTCGAGGGTGGCTGGACCTGCTGACCGGTGGCGCGGGCATGCGCCGCGGTCGGCGCGATCCTGACCGCCTTTTTCCGGGGGATACGGTCGACTTCTGGCGTGTCGAGCAGATCCAGCGCGGGCGCTTGCTCCGCCTGGCGGCGGAAATGCGCCTGCCGGGCAGGGCCTGGCTGCAATTTGAAGTCGATGCGGAGGGTTCCGGATCGATTATTCGCCAGACGGCGATCTTCGATCCTGTAGGAGTGCCGGGGCAGCTTTACTGGTACTTGTTATATCCGGTCCATCAATTTGTTTTTGCCGGAATGCTGCAAGGAATTGTTCGTGCCATGGGGGAATCGCG
>DATLTA010000126.1:0-16378 GCA_035533775.1 Candidatus Dormiibacterota bacterium
TGCCGATGGGACCGGCCGAGCAGGCGTACGCTTCTCAAATTCATTTTATTGAACCCAAGATGAGCCGGGCGGCAAATTTCCTGAATCAGGAGGTGACATTTATATTTGGCACGGTCGTGAACGGGGGAGACCGCAAGGTCAAGCAGATTCAAATTACCCTTGAATTTCACGACCCCTTCAATCAGGTGATTTTGCGGGATAAGCAGCGGCTGTACCTGCCGACGACCCCGCCCATGGCTCCCGGCGAGCAGCGCGATTTTCAGGTTCCCTATGAGAACATTCCCCCGCAATGGAACAACGCGTATCCCACGATCCGCGTAACCGGCCTGTTGTTCCAGTAGCGGCCCATGGCGGTCATGTCCGCGTGTCACTAACGGTGACTTTCGCCCTCCCATTTTCCGGCTGTCTTCGCATATAATTCCCATCGATGGATTTGGCCGCCGACCTGCGACGAGCCCTCGATGGCGTGTGCGCCTCGGGTGTGCCGGAAGTGCGGGAAAACGGGCAATGGCTCGCCGCGCTGGACGGCGCGCAATACGAGGTGCGCATTCAGGGGGAAGCGGCGCTGCTGCATCTTTGGAGCGCGCAGCAGAGCCTCGTGCGGCGCGTGGTTCGCGTGGCCGAGCAGTCGCGCGAGCGCGTGGTCGTGGAGGTGGAGCGTTTCGGGCATTCGCGGCGCGCCCAACTGGAGATTGTCGCGCCCGGCGCCGGCCGCGAAGTTCGCCACGTGGACCGCGGAAAATTCTGCGGTCGTCTGCATCAGATTCTTACCGACCATTTTCCCGACGAAACGGTGGACTCGCTGCTTACCTCGGCGGATCTGCATCGCTCGCTTTCCGGTTCCTACACGCGCGGCCTGATGCATCGCGGGTCGGAGGCGTTTGCCGTGATCGGCGCTTCTCCGAAGGAAACTGGAGCGACCATCGACGGGATGCTGACGTTCGGGTTGATCTGGCTGCAGCATTTGCGGGATCGCGCCCGGCGCCATTCGGTGTGCGGATTGCGCCTGTTCCTGCCGCGGGGAAGTTCCGCCATCACGGCGCATCGCCTCACCGCTCTGGCATCGCCCCAGCAAGCGGAGTTGTACGAATACGATCCGTTGTACTGGCGCGTGCGGCGCGTGGCGCTATCGGACGCCGGAAACCTGGCCACGTGGATTACGCCGCGCCGCGGAATCGAACAGTCCATCGCCGCCGCTTTGCCCGAGGCCGAGCGCATCCGTAGCCTCGCTCCGGATGCCATCCAAATCGGCGTGGCTGCGGGAACGCAGGAAGTAACATTGCGTTTTCGCGGCCTGGAATTCGCGCGCTGGAGGCTCGGGGCCATGTGGTTCGGTCTGGGCGATCATCCGGAGGTTTTGACGCCGGGGGAATGGCCCGTGCTACAAGCCCTGGTTCACCAGATGGAAACGGTCCGCCATCCGCTGACTTCGGAAACCAGGCGCGGGCTCTACCGCGCGCAGCCGGAGCGCTGGCTGGAAGCCATGGTCGCCGCCGATCCTTCCCGGATCGATGCGCGGCTGGACGCGCGGCACATTTATGCGCAGGTGCCGGCGTTTTCCGCAAACGATCGCGGAATCATTGACCTGCTTGCGGCCACTCGCGATGGCCGCCTGGCAGTCATCGAGCTGAAGGCAAGCGAAGACATTCAGCTGGTCATGCAGGCCGTGGACTACTGGCTGCGCGTGCGCTGGCACCACGACCGGGACGACTTCCGGCGGTATGGTTATTTCCCGGATGCGGCTTTGCGGGCCAAGCCGCCCCTGTTATTTCTGGTTGCTCCGGGATTCCGGTTTCACCCCTCGATCGAAATCGTATTGCGATACTTGTCCCCGGAAATCGAAGTGGTGCGCGTGGCGCTGGCCGAAAACTGGCGCAGGGGTCTGCGTGTGGTGTTCAGGCAATAAGCGATCTTGCTCCTGGCTTTTGATTTCTGGTCCTGGCGCGAATTCGCAGAAAAGCAGCCAAAAGTGGCCGTAAAAAAAGAGAAGCAGCCTTGGCAGAGCCAACGCTGCTTCCCGGGGTGTGTCCTTGAAGTGGTTTTGTATATTTAGACGCGGGGAATATGAAAAGGTTGCTCTTTTGAAAAGAATTTTATGTGAATGTGAACTTTTTCAAATCACGCGGTGGATGCGGAAGTCCGCACTGAAGGCAAGTCTTAGTAAAACAAATACTTGCGCCACTTTTCGTCTTTGTTTCCGATCAGCCGCATCAGTTGCCGGGAAGTGTGCAGCGTGAAGGGGCGGGGGCGGCGCGCCAGGGCAAACCCTGCTTCTTCCGGGGTGCGGTTTCCCTTGCTGTTATTGCACTTGTAGCAGCAGGCGACCAGGTTCTCCCACGAGGATCGCCCGCCGCGCGAGCGTGGCACCACGTGGTCCAGTGTCAGCTCCGAAGCCGGCAGCGTGCGGCTGCAGAACTGGCAGGTGTTGCGGTCGCGTAACAGAATGTTCTTGCGGGAAAGCGCGCGAGTCTGCTGCGGGATATGCCGGTAGGCGAGCAGACGAATTACAGAAGGGACGGGCAGCGCCCTGCTGGCGGAGTGCACGTGCGCATGATTGATTTCCTCCGCCTGAGCCACGCCTTTGATCATCAGGACCATGGCGCGCCGCACGGCGGTAACGTTGATCGGTTCGAATGTGGCGTTCAGGACAAGGACCGGCTCCTGCATGATGGCCGGTTTTCGAGCGCTGGGGCGAATGGCGCCCGGGGGACGCGTTTCTCCACGGACAGCCGGTAAGGGTCTCGGCCGGGGTGATCTACCGCTTTGGGCTGATGCTTTCATTCCCCAAGGTCCTGATATCGCATTGCCGCCTCCGGGTCATGCACCTGAGGCAAAGCCCTCGCAACCGTCAGACCCACTACCCGGACTGCCCCGGCCCGCCTCAGGGCTCGGGAGCACGCGTCTAGCGTCGCCCCGGTAGTAAATACATCATCTACCAGTAAAACACGCATTTTGTCAACGTGAGCCCGTTTATGCGTAGCATAAGCGCCGCGAACGGTTTCCCAACGTTCCCGTCTGGTTAGACGCAGCTGATTGGGTCTTGGGTGCGTGCGAACCAAAAGATAGGAGCGAAAAGGAATGCCGAGGAAGCGAGCCAGGGGCCTAGCGATGAGTTCTGCCTGATTATACCCGCGTTCTCGCAGCCTGCCGGCATCCAGGGGCACCGGAACCACGGCGTCGGCGGCAAACGCAGGTGGATCGCGCTCCACCACCCGCCTTAGAAGCCTGGCGAACCATGCCCCCAGCGGGGTGACCTCTCCATATTTGAGCATGAGGATGGCGCGAGCGGTTGGCGGCGTGTATCCCGCATAGCTGCGCACCAGGTCAAAGTCATACGCCCCGCTCCGGCACATGTGGCACTGGGGCGCGGAGGGGGATTGGGCGACGGCAATCGAAACGATGGGCCTGCCGCACCGTGCGCACAGCGGTTCAGGGAGCGTTTGCGTAAGCGTGGCCAGGCAGGCGTGACAAAACGGAACGCGGCTGCTGGTATCCAGCATTTGTCCGCAGATCCGGCACGGCGCGGGAAACACCAGCGAAGCAAGGGCTTCGCAAATTCCACGCCACTGGGAGCTGAAGGTAGCGGCATGCCGGGACACGATGCGCCCAGCCTACGCCAGTCGAGCGTTTAGGGGAAGGGAAAACTGTCACGAATAATGACACATGGAAGCAGAAAACGGACGTCCCGGCTGCAGCGGGACGCCCGCTTTTATGTGTGCCTGCAGTGCAGCGATGCTTAGAACCCTTTAGAGCAGCCCTTGCTCCTGTTTTTCCGCGCAGCTCACGCAATACCGCGCCCACGGCACCGCTTCCAGGCGCTTTTGCTGGAGTTCGGTTTCGCATTCGATGCACGAGCCGTACGTGCCGGTCCGGATGCGCACCAGGGCGGCGTCAATCAGCTGCAGCAGGGACCGGTCGGTATTGGTCTGGCCGAACAGGAATTCCTTGGTATAGGAGTTGGCGGCCTTGTCCGCGAGATCCACGGTGGGATCGTCGTCGGCCGTGCGGCCCTCTTCCTCGGTTCGGGCAATGGTCTTCACCAGTTCCTCGCGCCGGGTCTGCAATTTCTTCTTGTAGTATTCGAGACGCTTTTTGTCCATAGTCACTGGCCCCACGGGTCACTTCATTGCACATTCGCAAATGGGTGATTGTAGGCTTGCCCATGCCAACTGTCAAGGAAAGCGCCCTCCCGGCAATGGATCAGTTTGAAATCCGCCCATCGTCCATGCAGGAACTGCCAGGCAGAGCCGTGTGTTGCGGCGCACCGGGGCCGCTGATAGAATCGTGACGCGGAATTTCCGCGCAAGTCCCGATTCCATCGGGGCAGGCCGTGCGACAAGGCGGGCGCCGGCTTCTTTTCCACCTAAACTTTGCTTTACGAGCGGCACCCTTGCCTGCCGCGGAGGACACTTGGCTAAATACGATCTCGCCATCATTGGAAGCGGTCCGGGAGGGTATAACACCGCGATTCGGGCCGCGCAGTGGGGGCTAAAAACGCTGGTCATCGAGAAAGACGGATTTCTGGGAGGCACCTGCCTGCACGTCGGCTGCATTCCCACAAAGGTGCTGCTGCATCATGCCGAAATCTACGACACGTTCAAGAACGCCAAGGAATTCGGCATTGACGTGAAGGAATTTGCGCTGAACTGGCCGGCGGTGCTGGCGCGCAAGGAAAAGATCGTCAACAAGCATGCCAAGGGCATCGAATTCCTGTTCCGCAAGAATAAAGTGGAGGGCATGCAGGGCTGGGGCAAGTGGGCGGGGCCGGGGCGCGTGAGCGTCGAGAAGGACGGAAAAGTCACGGAAGTGGAAGCCACGCATATCCTGTTCGCCACCGGTTCGGCCGCGAGGTCGCTGCCCGGAATCGAAATCGACGGAAAGACCATCCTCAGCAACATCGAGATTCTGCAGCTACCCGCCGTGCCAAAAACGCTGGTGATTGTCGGCGCCGGGGCGGTGGGCGTGGAGTTTGCTTCGGTCTTCAATTCCTTCGGCACGAAGGTCACGGTGCTGGAAATGCTCCCGCGCGTCACGCCCATCGAGGACGAAGAAATTTCGGCGGAACTTGAGAAGTCGCTGAAAAAGAAAGGCATCCAGATTTTTACCGAGGCCAAAGTGGAATCGGTGAAGAAAGACGCGCAGGGCGCCACCGTCGCGTTCAAAGACAAGGCCGGAAAAACGCAGACGTTGTCCGCCGAAAAAGTGTTGATGGCCGTCGGGCGCATTCCGAAAACGGAAAATCTGGGCCTGGAAAAATCGAAGGCGAAACTCGAACGCGGTTTCGTTCACGTCGGACCGTACATGGAAACGGCCGAGCCGCACCTGTATGCCATCGGCGACATCGTCGCCGGAATGCCGCAGCTCGCGCATGCCGCGTCGATGGAGGGCATCACGTGTGTCGCGAAAATCACCGGCAAGAACATGCCTCCCATCGAAAAGACGCGCATCCCCAACGCGACGTATTGCGAGCCGCAGGTGGCCTCGATCGGCTTGACCGAACGCGCGGCGCGCGAGGCCGGCTACGCGGTGAAGACCGGGAAATTCCCCTTCCTGGGAAACAGCAAGGCCACCATCCTGGGACATCACGAGGGCTTCATTAAGGTCGTTACCGACGAAAAATACGGCGAGATTCTGGGTGTGCACATCATCGGACCCTTTGCTACCGAGATCATCGCGGAGGCGGTGGCCGCGCTGCAGATGGAGGCCACCGTGGACGATCTGATGTCCACAGTGCACGCGCACCCGACGGTGTGGGAAGCGATGTCGGACGCGGTGGCGGCGGTGCGGGGACTTTCAATCAACGCGTAAGAAAGAAAATCCCATGCCGGGGCGGGGTGCAGGGCAAGAGCGGAAAAAATGAAGAGCGGGTTGATCGTCGATCTCGGACTGGTGGAATACGGCGCGGCGTGGAGTCTGCAGCGCCGAATGGTCGCGGCGCGCAAGGCCGCGGCCATTCCCGATGTGCTGCTGCTGTGCGAGCACCCGCACGTGATCACGCTGGGGCGCAGCGGGAAACTCGCAAATCTCCGCGCTTCCGATGAGGAGTTGCGCCGCAGGGACGTTTCATTTTTTGAGACCAACCGCGGCGGCGATATCACCTATCACGGGCCGGGGCAACTGGTGGGCTATCCGATTCTGAATCTTTCCGAAATTCGCCGCGACGTCGGCTGGTACGTGCGCGGCCTGGAAGAATCCATGATCCGCGCCACGGCCGGGTTTGGCATCGCTTCCAGGCGCGTGCCGGGGCGAACCGGCGTGTGGGTGGATATCCCCGCCGGAACTGCCACCGAGGAAGAAAAGCTGGGCGCCATCGGCGTGCACCTGAGCCGCTGGGTCACTTCCCATGGCTTTGCCTACAACGTGTCCACCGACCTGCGCTATTTCGATCTGATCGTGCCGTGCGGGATTGCGGGGAAACGGGCGACGTCGCTTGAAAAATTGTTGGGACGGCGCGTCGAAATCCAGGAAGTCGCGCCGCCGATTGCGGCGCACCTGGCGGAGGTTTTTGGCCTCGATCTGCGCGCGGCCGGGGTTGATGCGCTGGAGGCAATGCTTCGGCAGTTTGAAGAACAACCGGCCTGCGCGACCGCGTAGACTGGTACATTGCGGCCGGCTCAGATTCCCGACAGCGTGGAGCAAGAATGGTTTCTGCCTTGACGCGCGAGCAGCACCTGGAACTCTACTATTTCATGCGCCTCAATCGCGAGCTTGAGGAGCAGATGGTGCGGCTGTTCCGGCAGAATAAAATTGTCGGCGGGCTGTATTCCAGCCTCGGCCAGGAAGCGATTTCCGTGGGCGCGGCGTACGCGCTGGGTCCGGGCGACTGGATCGCGCCCATGATCCGCAACATCGGGGCGCTGCTGGTGCGGGGCTTCAAGCTGCGCGACATCCTGACGCAACACATGGCGCGCTACGCATCGCCAACGATGGGCAAGGATGGCACAAGCCATTTCGGCGACCTGAAATCGCGGCACGTGGTTTCCCCGATTTCCATGCTGGGCGACATGATTCCCGTGATGACGGGAATTGCCATGGCGGGGCGCTATCTGGGCCAGAAAATCGTGGCGATGACGTGGATCGGCGACGGCGGAACGTCCACCGGCGTGTTTCACGAGGGATTGAATTTCGCGGCCGTGCAGAAAGCCCCGTTCGTGCTGATCGTGGAAAACAACGGGTGGGCGTATTCCACGCCGGTCGAGCGGCAATCGCTGCTGGTGGACCTTGCCGATCGCGCCAGGGCCTACGGCATCGAGAGCGCCATCGTGGACGGCAATGATGTGGTGGCCGTCGAGCGCGCAACGCGCGAAGCGATTGCGCATGCGCGCGCCGGGCGCGGACCGGTGCTGATCGAAGCCAAGACGATGCGCATGCGCGGCCACGCGCAGCATGACGCCGCCGAGTATGTTTCCAGGGAAATGCTCGCACTGTGGAAACAATGCGACCCGCTGGACCGGTACGAGAAATACCTGGACGAGCATATGCTCTGGGACGCGAAAACGAAAAAGGAAATCGACGCGCGGATTGCCCGCGAAATTCAGGCCGACGTCGAATTTGCGGAAAATTCGCCGTTTCCTCCGCCCGAACTCGCCGAACGCGGAGTGTACTGCGACGGCTGTCACACGATCGAAGCGGTCTGGAAGCGGCCCAGGGAAGAAGTGATGCCGCCGCAATCCAGTGTGAAGCCGGAATGGCCGAAGGCTCGTGCGACGAAGCAATCCGCGGCGAGGCAAACGGCGGCAAAGAAAACAGCGAAGCCGAAGCCTGCGAAGAAATCCGGGACGGCGCGGCGGCGCGGGAAATCGGGGCGCCCCTGATGGCCGAAACGTCCTATCTGGAAGCGGTGCGCCAGGCGCTGTTCGAGGAAATGGACCGCGACCCGGCCGTCGTGCTGCTGGGCGAAGACGTGGGAGTGTATGGCGGGGCGTTCAAGGCCAGTGTGGGATTGCTGGGACGCTTTGGCTGGGAGCGCGTGATCGATACGCCGATCAGCGAGTCGGCCATCGTGGGCGCGGCGATTGGGATGAGCTATGCGGGATTGCGGCCGGTGGCGGAGATGCAGTTTATCGACTTCATCGCATGCTGCTTCAACCAGATCACGAATGTCGCGGCGAAATCGCACTACCTTTGGGGAGCTCCGGCGCCCATGGTGTTGCGCGGGCCGTGCGGCGGCGGCGTGCATGGCGGGCCGTTCCACTCGGCGAATCCGGAAATGTATTTTGTGCACACGCCCGGCCTGAAGGTGGTTTGCCCGGCGACGCCCTACGATGCCAAGGGCCTGCTGAAGTCGGCGATTCGCGACAACAATCCCGTGCTGTTTTTCGAGCACAAGTTTCTCTACCGCCGCATCCGGGAAGATCTTCCCAAGGAAGATTTCACGGTGCCCATCGGAAAGGCCGCGGTGCGGCGCGAAGGGCGCGACCTGACGATCGTCAGCTACGCGGCGATGCTGCACACGTCGCTGGAAGCGGCGGCGCAGCTGGAGAAGGAAGGCATCGAGGCCGAAGTGATCGATTTGCGCACGCTGCTGCCGCTGGATCGCGAGACGATCCTGGCCTCGGTCCGCAAGACCAACAAGCTGCTGGTCGTGCACGAAGACACGCGCACCGGCGGCATTGCCGGGGAGATCGCGGCCATCGTAACCGAAAGCGCCTTCGAGGATCTGGACGGCCCGATTCGCCGCGTGACCTCGCTCGATACCCCGGTGCCGTACGCGCCATCTCTTGAGAATTATTTTTTGCCGAGCGCCGCAAAGGTTGTCGCGGCGGCCCGGGAACTGGCACACTATTAGGGTGACTGGTGACTGGTGACTGGTGAAGAAATCGACAGTCGAAAGTTGAGAGTTGAAAGTTAATATAAGATCGAAGCAGCGCCAGATGCTGTTTTGGGCGCCTTGCTATTAACTTTCAACTTTCGAGTGTCAACTATCAGTTTTTTTGATTTTTACAAGACGCCCGGCGGGGCGCGCATCGCAAGCCCCTTGCCGACGACAGAAACGAAAGAGGACCCACATGGCCGTAGATGTCATCATGCCCCAAATGGGGGAAAGTATTTTTGAAGGCACGATCACCAAGTGGCTCAAGAAGCCCGGCGACCGCATCGAGCGCGACGAGCCGCTATTCGAAATCTCAACCGACAAAGTCGACGCCGAAATCCCGGCTCCTTCCGCCGGGGTGCTGAAGGAAATCAAGGTTACCGAAGGCCATACGGTGCCGATCCAGACGGTGGTGGCCGTGATCGAGGCTTCGGGCGCGCCGGCATCTGCCCCTGCGCAGCCTCCCGCGGCGGCTCCTGCGCCACCCAAGGCGGCCCCGGCCCCGGCGGCAGCTGCTGCGGCTCCGGCAGCTCCGGCGCCGGCGGCAACTCCCACCGCAACTCCCGCCGCTCCAGTTGCGGCGGCGGTTCCCGCGGCGAGCGCGGCGCCTGCCGAGCCAGTGTCCCACGGTAACGGGCGGGAAATTCGCAGCTCTCCTTTGGTCCGTAAGCTGGCGAACGAGCACCACCTGGACCTGGCCGAAATCCAGGGCAGCGGGGCGGGCGGGCGCATCAGCAAAAAAGACATTCTGGCTGCGCTGGAGCCGGGCGGCGCGAAGTCCCCGGCGCCCACTGCGGCCACACCCGCGGCGGGTTCGCCTGCCCCGGCGGTTCGTGCGGCTGCGCCCGCCGCGCCTCCGGCCACGGGCGGCGCAACCGTGCATCCCGCGCTGGAAAATGCCGTCCCGCGCGAGCGGATTTATTTCGGCAACTACGAAGCCCAGCCGATGTCGGTGATGCGCCAGCGCATTGCCGAGCACATGGTGGCGTCCAAGCACGTTTCCCCGCACGTGTACTCGATTGACGAGGCGGACATGACGCGCATCGTGAAGATTCGCGAGCGCAATAAGTCCGCATTCGAAGCCAAGTACGGCACGAAATTGACGTACATGCCGTTCTTCGTACGCGCCTGTGTCGAGGGATTGCGCGCATTTCCGACGGTCAACGCGTCGGCCGACGGCGCGAACATGGTTCTGCACCGGGAGATCAACGTAGGCATCGCCGTGGCGCTGGACTGGGGATTGATCGTGCCCGTACTCAAGAATTCCGAGGAGAAAAATTTCCTGGGCCTGGCGCGGGGCATCAACGATCTTGCCGAGCGGGCGCGCGCAAAAAAATTAAAACCCGAGGAAGTTCAGGAAGGCACCTTCTCCATAACCAACCCGGGAATCTACGGCGGGCTGATGGGATTACCGGTGATCAACCAGCCGAACGTCGCTATCCTCGGCATCGGCGCGATTCAGAAGCGCCCCATGGTGATTGACGATGCCATCGCGGTCCGGTCGATGGTGTACCTGACGCTTTCCTACGACCACCGCGTCGTGGACGGCGCCGTCGCGCACCAGTTTGTCGCCAGGGTCAAGGCGTTCCTGGAGGAATGGAACGAGGAGATTCTGTAGGAGTGTGACTGGTGAACGGTGCCGGGTGAACAACGCCTGGAAATCATCTTGTAAACAGGCTTTGTGGTCGCGGCTTCAGCCCCTGAGGCGCGGAGTCAGCACCAACGGCGGGCATTTTTGAGACAGCTTCTCCTGACCGGTGAGATGTCTCGACGGTGGAATGTGCAGTGTCGAGCGTCAAGCCCGAATCGTGCGGCGTGGCTGGTACGGATTGTCTGCTGCTGACTGTTCACTCTCAACTTCGCAGCAAGTTCGCACAGTTTTCACAAGATGTCGCTCCGATCATCAGTCAGGCGATCACCAGCTACCTATCCCCCGTCACGAGCCGCCCGTATTCGTTCGCAGCGCCGGCGCCACGTCATGCGCCCATCTGCGCAGGTCCGGGAGCGGCAGCACGCGGACGCCGCTGCCGGCGAGGATGCCGGTGACGAACTGGTCGCGCACGTTGCCGGGCGATGGCGGGCGTTCGGTGACGGCGAGGAATTCGGAGTGCTCGTTGCGCTCGCGAATCGAGTCCGCCGTGAACGCCAGCAGTTTCGCCTGTCCCGGATCGCGCCCCAGGGCCACGGCATGCACGAAGCCCCGCGTGCCGTTGCGGCGGTAGGAAAAATCAATGCGCATCGGATCGCCGGGAATGGTGAACTCCTCCACGCGCACCCCCCTTTGCATGAGGCGCAGGATTTTTTCCGTGCGGAAATAATCCGCGGCCCGGGAGCGCACGTCGCCGCGCGTGCGGATTTCCACCACGCCGCGGCGAGTTTCGCGCAGCGGCTCGACCTGCTCGCGGAAAATGCGGTCCAGTTCGGCGTCCGGGTCCCGGGCGAGTAAACCCTTGCGCGGGGAAAGCTGCACGGCGTTGGAGAGGGTCTGGTCGAATTTGTCGAGGATGGCCTGCGCGTCCATTTCACGCCCGGCAAACTGGTTATCGAATTCGGCGGGCAAGCGCAGCAGCAATTCCTCGTCCGCCCCCGGATGCAGGCGGCGCAGGCGCACGAAGTCGGCGGCGTCTTCCAGCCAGCGCTGGCGCACGCGTCCCGTGGCGGGATCCAGGAGCAGGACGCCGATATTGACCCACTCATCGCGAATGAGGTTGGGCTGGTAGCGCACCACGTGATAGGCGCAGGGTTGCAGGGTTTCGTCAGCCATGTGTTTTCCCTCCGGTCAGGACTTCCAATTGGGAAATGGAACGCGGCCCGAATTCCGGGCCGACAAAATCAATTCGCGCACGCGCTTGCGGCGCGCGCACAGGCGCTCGATCAGTTGTTCCAGAGCGCTCCAGTCATCGGCATACCACTCCGGTGGAATGTGCCCGGCTTCCTCGCCCAGCACCTGCTCGGTCATGCGTTTCTCCAGGCGGTCGAGCCACGGTTCGAAGGCATCCATGCCGGCGACGCCCTGATACACGCGGTGGCGCGCGTAGAGCCCGCGCAGCGGAGCGTCCGGAAAATCCCACTCGCCCGCATTGAAGCAGAAACCGAAATCGATCATCATGGCCACATAAGGGGCCACATAGGGGGTCTTGTAAGGGACCGCGCCGGGAGACGCGCCCGGAGAGAAGACCGCGGCGTCGTCCGGTTCGCGAAAGAAAATCGCCTGCCGGCCATTCGTATTGCACGTCCACTTGTCGAATACAAGAACACCCAGAAAGTCCGATAGATTCCGGACCGCGCGCAACTGTTCGTCCGGAAGAAAGTCATGCACCGTCATCCGCGCGGGATGCCCCGGGAACTGCGACCCGAATTGTTTTCCCGCCGAACAGGGTTTCCGGCCCATGCCGAGTTGCATGACCAGGTCCGCAGTGTATGCAATCAATTCGGGGCGGACCTCGACCACTTCGACTTGCGGAACGCAAAGCCCCAGGCGCGCCGCCAGCCGAGTAGCGAGCATTTCGTTCGCCAGAATCCTCAAATGTTGCGGATTGTTTTGAAATTTGACGATGTAATACCCCCCGTCGTCGCACTGCATCAGATGGGCCTGCGCGCCGCCTCGCATCCGCCGCACATGCTCGATGGCCAGCTTCATGCGCGCCATGCTAGTCATGCCCAGGGCAGGCCGCAAGCGGAATGTTCCGGTTCGGGAAGAGGTTGCCAATAATGTGGAAAATTACGGAGCTGCACCGGAATGAAACGCCGGGACGAAAACTAAAAACTGAATACACAAACCTGCAAACGGGAAGCTGAAAACATGAATCTGCCGCTTGCGTGAGGATAGGCAAAAGCCCGGAGAAATTGTCCCGGGCTTTCGCTCCACATCAATTCTGCCGGCGGATCGTCAGCGCTTCTTGCGGCGCTTCGTGGTTTTCTTGCCGGAACTCTTTTTCCCGGCTTTTTTCTTTGTTTTTTTCGCTTTTTTTGGAACTGCCTTGGCCTTTTTCCTGGGCTTCGATTTCTTTGCCGCGGATTTCCTGGAGGGCTTGGATGGTCTCACCGCGGCCTTCTTCGGCGCCGCCTTCCGCGCTACCACCAGTGGAGGTTGAGGTATTTCCGCGACAATGGTGCGCTCGGAGATGACCAACTCCTCTTCGCCTTCTTCTTCGAGGATTTCTTCGGGGTCGCCGCCGAGTTCTTCTTCCTCAAAATGCACGAACTCGTTCTCGTCGCCTTGATCTTCTTTTTCGTAGGTCATGTGAGGTCTCCCTTCAATTCGCCGCCCTTTCGAGGAATACACCGGCTGTGGCAACCACGGCAGGCTTATAAACGGAACCCGGCGGATTTGTCAAGCACCCGCACGGGAACCTCCCGATTCTCCGCGATTTTCCGCTGCCGTCGTTCCCGCCGCGCGCCCACATGCAATATATAGGGACAAGACGGAATAAAAAGCAAGATGGGACTAATGCGAGGATAGGATCGTCAGCGTATCGCCCACCTGGAGCGGACGGCTGAACAGATAGCGGTTTCCGGATTGAATGGCTTCCACCGTGGTGCGATAGGCCCGCGCGATGGACCAGAGCGTTTCACCCTGCTTGACGCGATGCACGACCGTGCTCGACGAGCGAGCCTCCATGACAGGGGCATTTCTTGAAGCGTCCCGCCGGATGATGACCGAAGCCAGCGAAGTCTCGCGGGGCTGAGCATGCGGCGCCGGCGTCATACCGCCCGGATAGACCCGCAGAGACCTGCCGCGCCGCACGTGATTGGACCGCAGGTGGTTCCACTTGCGAAGCTCGGCGCTGCTCACGTCAAATTCGTCGGCGATGGAGGCAACCGTATCGGCGCGCCGCACGCGGTAGCGAATCAATTTGCCCGCGATCGCCTCGGAACGCGCCGCCGGAATAATCAGTTTTTCCCCTACCTGCAGAGGGGTCCCGGACGACAGATTATTGGCCTGGGCGATTTCCGACGAACGTATATGGTATCGCCTGGCGATGCCGGAAAGTGTCTCGCCTTCTTCGACCTTGTGGCGGCGCCAGGTCACCCATTTGTCGGGAGGGATGGCGGCGATTTCCGCGAAGAAGCGTTCCGCGGTTCCTTCGGGGAGGTGCAGAACGAAGTCGGGGTCGGCCGGCGTCACCATCCGCAACAACTGCGGATTGAGGCTGCGCAGCGTGTGCAGATCGGTGTCAATCGTTTCCGAAACGAGGCGAAGATCAATGGGCTGCCCGGGTTTCACCGCATCGGCCCTCAGCGGGGGTTCCGGATCGTAATCAATGCCGTATCGCGCCGGGTCCTTCGAGATCAGGGTCAGCGCCAGAATGATGGGCACGTAATTCTGGGTTTCCTTCGGCAGAACGTTGCGCCGGTACAGCTCCCAGAAATCGGCGTACCCGGTCCGCTCAATCGCGCGCTGCACGGTTCCCGCGCCGGAATTGTACGCGGCCATGGCCAGATACCAGTCGCCGAACTGTTCATACAGGTCCCGCAAATCGCGCGCCGCGGCGTGCGTCGATTTTTCCGGGTCCTGGCGTTCGTCGATCCACCAGTTTTTCTGCAGGCCGTATTTCCGCCCGGCGAAGGACATGAATTGCCACATCCCGCGCGCGCCTGCTCTGGAAACAGCTTGCGGCTGGAATGCGCTCTCGGCTTGCGCCAGATAAATCAGGTCCTGCGGCAAACCCTCTTCCCGAAGCACGCGTTCCACCATGGCCCGGTAACGCCCGGCGCGCCGCAATCCGGTTTCCACAATGGCGCTGCCGCGCGGCGTCTTGAAATAATTCAAATAGGCCAGCACCGGATCGTTGACGGTGAGCGGAAGGTCGTGCGCGACCTTTCCGATCTCCGCCTCCGCGCGATTGCGCAGGTTGGGATCGAATTTTTCCGGTTGAGGAATCGTTTCCCCGGCGATTTCATCGATGGGCGCCGGCGTGGGTTGCTGCTCGCTGAATCCGTCGCCGTCGCGAAAGGCTGCGACCTCGTCCTCGCTCACCGTGTCGATGATGTGGTGATACAGGCCTTTCAACTGCGGGTTGGCTTCGAGATCAAATCCACTGGCCAGCAGCTGGTCAAGCGCCTGATTGAACTCTTTCCGCGCTTGCCCCAGATGGCCGGCATGAAAATCCTGCTCGCCGGCGTCGAACGCAGACTGGCTGTGCGCCACCAGCCAATCGATCCCGTCCGGTGCCTCAACCGACAGCGCCTGCAGGTCCCTGCCTGCCGCATTCACCGGCAGCTGGGGCAGCGGCTCGATCTGCGCAGGCGGAGCGATCTCTACCGGATGGGCCTGCACCGCGTGCCGCATCGAATCTTCGCACCCCGTGAAACCTACAAGCACAGCAATCGCTGCCAAAAGATAGAGCGCCGATTTATGACTGCGATAGGCCATAAGAGACACTTTAGGTAAAAGCGACCGCTCGACCCCCTATTAAGGGGAGCAAGAATGATGCCAAATCGGATACGGCTTCCCGCTGCTCGGAAAGCCCGAGGCCCAATCTTAGATCAAGTGCCCCGTATGGGGTCAATAGGCAATGTGAAGGCCTGTTGATAGTCCGTTAACCTATTGAAATGTTTTAGGTTAGCCGAGAGCTTGCCTTAAGTCCGCGAGCAGGTCCGCCGGGTCTTCCAGACCCACCGACACACGAATCGTGCCTGGCTCGACCCCTGCGGCAGCTAGTTCTGCACTATTCATTCCATGGTGAGATGTGTAGATAGGAAGCACAATGAGTGATTCAACTCCTCCTAGGCTCCCCGCCAGCAGGAAAAGTTTTGTCCTGTCGCAGAGGCGGCGCGCGCCCGGCAATCCGCTTTTCAACTCAAACGCCAGCATGCCCCCAAAGCCGCGCATCTGGCGTTTTGCCAGGCGATGGTCGGGATGCGACGCCAGGCCAGGATAATGCGCGCGCGCGACCTTGGGATGTTTTTCCAAAAAACGCGCCACGATCATGGCGGTCTGGCATTGGCGCCGCACGCGCACGTCGATCGTCTTGATTCCGCGAATTAACAGGAAGGCGGGGTCCGGGTCCATCGAGCCGCCCAGACGGATCATCATCTGTCTGACTTTTTCCACCCATTTCCGGCTGCCCGCCACCGCCCCCGCGATGATGTCGGAGTGGCCCGCCAGATATTTAGTCGCGCTGTGAACAACCAGGTCAAAGCCCGCATCGAGCGGCTTCTGCAGCACGGGCGAACCGAATGTCGAATCGACCAGCGAAACTAGTTTATGTTTGCGCGCCACGGCCACGGCCTTTTTCAAATCCACCAGGCGCAGCGTGGGGTTTGTGGGCGTTTCCACATACAGTGCGCGCGTATTCGCATTCACTAGCGCGTCCACCCCTTCCAGGTCCGGCTCCACGAAATGCGTGCGGATCCCGAAGCGGGGGAAAATATCCCGGAACAACCCGAAGGAACCGCCGTAAATCTGCCGCGTGGCGATCACTTCGTCGCCGGATTTCAGCACGGCCAGCAGCGCGCTGGAAATCGCCGCCATGCCCGAAGCCGTGACCAGCCCGGCCTCGGCATTTTCCAGGTCCGCGATTTTTGCCTCGGCCACCGCGAGCGTCGGATTGCCGTAGCGGG
>DATLTA010000127.1:0-17289 GCA_035533775.1 Candidatus Dormiibacterota bacterium
TGCTGGGCCATTCCTCCCTGTCGACCACGCAGCGCTATACGCACGCCACGATACGTCAGCTTCTGGAGGTCTACGACAAGGCGCATCCCAGGGCTTGAGGAGTCTGTGCGAGCATTTGCGACCCAACGGCAGGCGGCGAAAGCCGCGCCCTGCCGGCAATCGCGTGCGTCATGGACATGTGGCTCACAAAATCAAGAATAAATGGTACTCTCTTCGATTGGTTCCGGGAAAGACATTGGCCCGGGATGCAAGCGGGCCTCCACAGGCCCTGCATTTTTCGATGTGATGATTTATTCTTGAAGTTTCCGGGGTTTTCGCGGGTGCGTGCGGGTACTGTAAGAACGACAAAATAGAATCTGTGCTGGAGCGTCGACTTCGGAAGGACCCGGTTGCCGGTTGCCGTCAGGTCCTGAAACCGGGATGGACATCCGGCAGACATGGAGATTGTCCGGTCCAATGAGAAATCTTCGAAAAATAAATATTTTTATGCTCGTGCTGGTGGCTTTCGCCCTCTTGGCAATACCAAAAGTTTCATTCGCGCAAACCGACGAGATCCAGGTGTATGACGGCTCGATCGCGGCAAAGGGAATTTTCAACCTCACGCTGCATGACAACTTCACCCCGAGCGGTCAGAAAACGCCGGCGTTTCCCGGCGCCATCATCGCGGACAGGTCGTTTAACGGTACCGCCGAATGGGCCTACGGCGTGACCGACTGGTTTGAGGCGGGCCTGTATATGCCTCTCTACAGCATCTCCAAAGGGCGAGGCGGCTCGCTCAACGGCTTCAAGCTGCGCGCGCTGTTCGTGCGGCCGCATGCGGCCGACCACACTTTCGTCTACGGCATGAATTTCGAGTTCAGTTACAATGCCCGGTATTGGGACCCCAAGCGCGCTACCGCCGAAATCCGGCCGATCCTCGGACTGCACCTGCATCCCGTGGACATTATCGTGAATCCGATTCTGGATACGTCCTACAATGGCTTTCGGAATCTGGATTTCGCGCCATCGATGCGCATCGCTTACAATCTGCCTTCGCAGTGGGCCGTTGCCGCCGAGGAATATGCCGACGTGGGCCCCATTCACCAGTTCAATGCACTGGACGAGCAGTCCCACCAGATGTTTGCCGTGGTCGACCATAGCAGCAAGCTGGTGGATGTCGAATTCGGTGTGGGGTTCGGGCTGACGCCCGCATCGGACAAAGTGACTTTGAAGCTGATCCTGTCGCGCGACCTCAATTGAACGGCCGCGCCCGCCGTCGCGCCTAGCGCCGCAGTCCGAGGAGGAATGCCATGGCCGCGCCAAAACTCATTGAATATCAGGACGCGGGCCCCGAAGTGCGCGCCGTCTATGACGACATCCGGGCCACGCGCAAAACGGACTGGATCAATAATTTCTGGAAGGCGCTGGCGAACGATCCCGCAACGCTCAAGCGCACCTGGGAATCCATCAAGCAGATCATGGCTCCCGGCGCCCTGGACCCGCTCACCAAGGAAATGCTGTACATCGCCGCGAGCGTCACCTCGCAATGTCCCTACTGCATCGCCTCCCACACCGTTTCGGCCCGCAACAAGGGCATGACCGACGCCATGTTTTACGAGTTGATGGCCGTGGTCGGCATGGCCAATGAAACCAACCGCCTGGCCGCCGGATACCAGGTGGAAATCGACGAGCAATTCAAGACTCCTTGACCGTTCACAAAGCTGCCGGGCAGCCCGCCGCCGCTGCTCCGGCTGGCAACCGCCTGGCATGCTGATTTCCGCGGCGGGCGAGTTTATTCTTTAATTTAAAAATTTAAAATTTAAAATCCTTATTTAAAACCCAGGACGGGATGCGGCGTATAGAACTGCTCGAGAGATGAAATTTCCTCGGGCGTAAGACGCAGCGAGACGGCTGCGGCGGCGTCGGAAAGATGGTGCGGCTTGGTGGCGCCGACGATCGGCGAAGTGATTCCCGGCTTGCTCAGCATCCAGGCAAGCGCGATTTGAGCGCGGGACACGCCGCGCTGCCGGGAAATCTGGCCCACGCGGTCAACGACTTTTTGGTCCACTTCCTCGGTCTGCGCGTACAGGGTTTTTCCAAACTGGTCAGTCTCGTATCGCTTCGTGCTTTCGGACTGCCAGGGGCGAGCCAGGCGGCCGCGCGCCAGCGGGCTCCAGGGGATGATGCCGATGCCCTCGGAATGGCACAGGGGAATCATTTCGCGCTCTTCCTCGCGATAGATCAGGTTGTAATGATTCTGCATGGAAACAAAGCGTGCCCAACCGTGCATTTGGGAGAGATAGAGCGATTTGGTGAATTGCCAGGCATGCATGGAAGAGGCGCCGATATAGCGAACCTTGCCCGATTTCACCACGTCGGTCAGCGCTTCGAGCGTTTCCTCGATCGGCGTATTGTAATCCCAGCGATGAATCTGGTAGAGGTCCACATAATCGGTTCGCAGGCGGCGGAGACTTTCGTCCAGTTCGAAAAAGATGGCTTTGCGGGAAAGGCCGCGCCCGTTGGGATCGTCGCGCATCACGCCGTTGAGCTTCGTGGCCAGGACGATGTTTTCGCGGCGGGCGTTTTCCTGCAGGAATCGCCCCAGCACATTTTCACTTTCGCCGCGTGAATAGACATTCGCCGTGTCAAAAAAATTAATCCCCAATTCCAGGGCTTGCCGCAGAAAGAGTCTGCTTTCCTCCTCACCCAGGGCCCAGGCGTGGCTGCCGGGCATGAGCTTGCCTGTGGCCGGAGCGCCATAGCTCATGCAGCCCAGGCAGATGCGGGAAACGTTGAGGCCGGTCTTGCCGAGATTGACGTAATCCATGATTCTTCCTTTTATTTTATGATTCCGCAGCGGGTTTGCAGATCGCGCCCGAATATCGTACTCCGGCACGCGCGGTTCTGAAAGGGTTTGCGGCAATCCGCGCGAAATTGCGCAGGCATCGAAAATCGACGCTGCGCGCGAGGAGATCCCGGTTTTTTCTGACGGTTGATTCTGCCCGAGCCGATCCTTTGCCGCGCCAGGCCTTCTGTTGCCGCGTCCGATGCCCGATGCTAGGATGACTTCTTTCATGCCGCAGCAACATCATGTTCGACCACGCGTGGGTGTTCCCTGGCGCACGGCCGTTGAAGAGGCGGCGAATCGCCGCGCAAAGATTGACAAATATCTTCATGCGGTGGAGCGCGCCGGCGGCGAAGCCGTGCTGCTTTCGGTGATGCGCGGGCCGGCGGAATGGAAGCGGCAGACAGCGGATCTGGACGCGATTGTGCTGCCCGGGAGTCCCGCCGATGTGGATTCGATTCACTTTGGCGCAAAGCGCCACCCCGCGACGTCCGATCCCGATGCCGCGCGCGAGCGCGCGGACTTCACTCTGCTGGAGCATGCTTTGGCTGCGGGCAAGCCGGTGCTGGCGATCTGCTACGGGATGCAATCGCTCAACGTTTTTCTCGGTGGAAGCCTGGTGCAGGACATTCCCGCCGAGATTGGGGGAAAGATCCGCCACAGCCCGGACAAGGATGAATTTACCGGCGGTGCGGAACGCCCTGACCCCAACCACGCGGCGCGATTCGACGCGGGCCGCGTGCGGGATCTTTGCGGCGCAGGTGAAGCCGAAGTCAATTCTTCCCATCACCAGTCGGTGCTCGATCCGGGCAGCGGCCTGAGCATCACGGGGCGCGCGCCGGACGGAGTGGTCGAGGCGGTCGAGTGGACCGAAGACTCCCAGTGGGTTGTTGGCGTGCAATGGCATCCGGAGAGGATGCCGGAAGATGCGCTGGCGCAGGCGTTGTTTCAAGATCTTTTATTCGCCGCGCGCCTTTCTCATGCGGCAAAATGAATCGCAAGGTTTTGGCTGGGCCGGCGATTCCGGCCTGGCAACCTTTATGGCCGGTGAAGCGTTCCATGTAAGTGGAGGTGTGGTTCTGTGCAAATGAAATTGCGGACGGCGGCGTGCATCGTGTTGCTTTTGAGTTTGGCTGCGGCGTGCGGAACGCCCGCGCATGCGCAGGAGATGCTTCCCGAGCAAAGCACCGCGAAGGCCAAGCAGGTTCTGCAGCAAGTGATCGCCGCGCTGGGCGGGCAGGCGTACTTGAATGTCCGGGACATCGATTGCCAGGGCCGTGTCGCGCAATATGGTACGCATGACCAGTTGATGGGTTTTACGTCCTTCCGCGATCTTTGGCTGCTGCCCGAAAAAAATCGCACCGAATACATCGCCAAGGGGCAGGACACGATATTGAAATATCTGTTGGGCGTGGACGGCCTGGCCGTCACGCATGGCGGCGTATTGATTAGGGTGTTCAACGGCAATCAGGGATGGATGCTGGATAAGGGCGGCGTATCCGACGAGCCCGGGGATCTGGTCAAGCAGTTTGACGAGCAGGTAAAATCCGGCATGAATGACATGCTGCGGTCCAGGATGAATGAGCCGGGCGTGGAAATTCTCTACGGCGGACCCGATGTGATCGATCTGAAAGAAGCGGAATGGATCGATTTCAGCGATCGCGACCAGCGCGACATGCGCCTGGCGGTCGATAAAATGACGCACCTGCCGCTGCGCTGGGTGGTGACCACGCGAGATCCGGAAACGCGCCGGCCCTCCGAGGCCGTCACCAGCTACACGCAGTACATTTCATTGGATGGCGTGAAGACGCCGCTGAGTATCGTGCATTCGCGCGACGGCCGCAAGTTATCGCAAACATTTTTAACCGGGTGCAAATATAATTCCGACCTGGACGCGAACCTTTTTACACGCGCCTCCCTGGAACATCGCGCCCCCGGCGTCACCAAGAAGGGATATAAGAACACCAAAGACAAGAACTAAGCCTTCTTCAACCTTCAATGGACTGGCCGGTCGCCCCAATTTCAACAGATCGAGAGATGAATTCGTTTCTTGCATCAATTTCTCTGTTAGGGCAAAATTGTGCAATTGGTTGCATATTTTAGGTGGTTTGGTTCCATATTTTGATGCGTTTTTGATACTTCCGGGCGTCCAGCGTCCAGCTATTCGTAATTGCAATGGGATGTGTTAGCTTGCTGTTAATGCTGTGACCCGATTTTATTTCCTGTTTTGGGTATCCAATTGCGATGAACACCCGTTTCCCCGCGCGGGGTGAAAAAGAAGCCGCACAGAATTTTATTGAATATTGCCTATGTCCTCGACTCCCAGCACGGCTCACGATCACCCCGGAAACGGAAGCGAGGATAGGCGACGCTCCCCGCGACAGAGAATTGACGCGTTGGTTTACATCGAACTCGGATCTTCCAACGGGGGTTTTCCGATCAATGTGACCGAAGAGGGATTGGCCTTTCAGGGTATTCAGCGGCTGAAAATAGACCAAGTTGTATCTATCCGTTTCAAGCTTCCCGACCTTGGCAACCCCCTGGAAGTCACGGGACAAATCGTCTGGTTGAACGAATTGGGAACAGGCGGTGGGCTGCGTTTCATCGATCTATCCGACGAAGCCCGACTTGTGATCAGGAATTGGATTTCTGCGGGGAAGCAGCCTACCAGCCACGAGGGTAAAAAGGAAAAATCCCCGGTTCCAGCCATTGCCCCAGCCCCAGTCCCGGCCCCGGCCGCAGCTTTTGCACCGGCCGTGCAATTGCCGGCCCGGGAGAGTAGCAGCGCTGCCGCCATAAACAATCAGATTGTCATCGAAGTGGTGCAAGAACCTTCCCGGCACCTTGCCGGGGAAACGATGCCGACCCTGATCGCGGCTCCTATTTCGTCTTCTCCGGATTCGAAAGTTATCAATCCAGAGTCCAGATTGCGGACGTTCCTGAGTGATCCTGGAGGCAAGCAGGAGCGGCACGTTCCTGTTGCGATATGGCTGATTGCTGGCGTCGTTTTGCTAGCAGTTGTGGGATTGATCTCATGGAAGCATAGCCGGAGCGCACTCGTTAGCACGAGCAGCGTCTCCACGCCTGCACCAATGCCTGCACCGGTTGCGCAGCCGTCAATTCCAGAGAGCTTGCCGGTTGCCGTGGCCTCAAGTGCGCGGCCGGTTGCCGTGGCCTCGAGTGCGCGGCCGGTTGCTCCGCATCCAGCGGTGACAACGAAGCGACTAAAGGTCAACCCGCCGAAGAATACACCCCAACAATTGGCGGCGCTTACAGCGGCTATGGTTCCGACCGCGGTTCCCAATTATGGTGCGACGAAGATTTCCCCGCCTTCTTTTGGGCCACCAGCGAGGACGCAACCCGGTCCCCTGCCTTCCATGGCGACCCCGGGCCCGTCCGTGCCTGTGCTCTTTCCCACCATCTCGGTGGAGCCATCGGTGCGGCCGGTGGTGCAGCCATCCGTGAAGCCAGTGGTGGAATTGGAAGCCGCTCAGCTTCTAGTGCGTCACAATGCTGTCTATCCGCCAGTGGCAAGAGCCGCCCGTATTTCAGGGCCGGTGGAATTGCAATTCACCGTCGGCGTGGACGGCAGAGTGCGCAATGTAAAAGTGATGAAGGGAAATGGCCTGCTGGCACAGGCCGCTGTGACTGCCGTAAAGTCCTGGCGCTACCGGCCCGCGCGGCGCGGCGGAGTTCCATTGGAATCGCAATCCACCGCCGTTGTCAATTTTAAATTGAATTGAGCAAAAGCCGCTTCTTCGAACGAATCCCAGCATGAGGAATATGCACCGCGCCCGGAGGCAGTGGTGCGCAAGCGCGAACGGATGACCGGCAAAGAATAGGGATGAAGTGAAACGGATCGCGATGGGCGCAAAGCGTTCCGGTTAGTTTCCCGGCAAGCGAGAGGTTCCAGGCTGGCGCTTCAGGCAAGAATTTTAGGTAGAGTAATACCACGCGCCCGTAGCTCAGCTGGATAGAGTCCGCCGCGGCGGACCTTCGAAAGCTTGTCTCATGAAGAATCAAGTATTTACAGCAAGTGCGGCGGGTTGCGGCAATCTGCCGGTAATTACTTGTTTTTCAAAGCGTAGTAGTAGTCTTATCGCAGTTCGCGTTTTTTCGCCGAGTTTGCTGGTAGGCACAAAATTGGGCACGGGCAGGCGTCGGCTCGGCCTATTGGGGTCTGGCCTGATGGGACACGGAAATACGAATCAGCGGATCGACATCATTTCCACGGCACGGCGTTGGGCTGAATTTTTGGTCGCTGTGCTGATCGGCAATATCGTCTACTTCTCTGTCGAGCCGCAACTTCCCTCGGTGATGCGCCATCGCATGTATCAGATAGACCTGGGCTTGGCGGTTGATTTTGTGATGTGCGTAGCAGCCTACGGCCTGATTCGGTTGATTCGGGGTTTCGGCGGCCATTCCAAGTAACAGCACACTAACTTTTGGCCGAGTCCGGCTGCGATGTATGGACACTGGCCCATATTGCTGGGCACAGTCAGATTGGAATTTTTCCCCGCTATGTTCATCCGTCCGCAGACGCAATGTTCGCGGCTAGGTGGGCACAAACTTGGGCACACTGAGGAAAACGCATATTGGGAGAATCACAAACCGAGGCATTTAACTCAGTGATAAGATTGCGGTAACAGTTTGCGCGCCCGTAGCTCAGCTGGATAGAGTCCGCCGCGGCGGACCTTCGAAGCAGAGAGTCGGGGCTACTCCCGATCAGCTACCGATCAGCGAGTTGACATGTTCAGCGTTTATGTCCTGTGCAGCAAGACCACTGGCCGCCTCTATACAGGATCTACGTCAAACCTATCGATCAGGATCGAGCAGCACAATTCGGATGCGACTCGTTCGACAAAACATCGCGGTCCATGGGAACTGATCCACCATAAGGAATACGCATCGCGCGCGCAGGCAGTGGTCCGGGAGCGTGAACTGAAGACGGGCAAAGGAAGGGATGAAGTAAAGCGGATCGTGACGGCCGGAAAGCGTTCCGGTTAGCTTCCCGGCGAGCGGGAGGTTCCAGGCTGGCGCTTCAGGTAAGAATTTAGGTAGAGTAATATCACGCGCCCGTAGCTCAGCTGGATAGAGCATCTGCCTTCGAAGCAGAGGGTCGGGAGTTCGAATCTCTCCGGGCGCGCCATTTTTTCCTGACCGCTGGCCACCTACGCAACGACCCTCACCTGTCGCTGAGCGACAGATGAGCCAGCCGCTCAGGCATGCCTGAGAAGTGTGTTGGAATTACGGATAAAAATAGGCTCGGCAGTTGCGGCACAATCCGTGGGACACCGGTCCCGGTGGATCCACGAGATGCGCTGGAACCCAATCCCAGACAGGATTCGCAGCGGAGTCGATTCTTCGAGTGCGCCGGCAGTGGCAACACAGGGTGAGAATGCCTTGTTCAGATAGATATAAGGCCGGGTTGGCAGGCATCGCTGGACGTTCCGGGCCATGAGGTCTCTCGACTCGGAGTGAGTTCTCCACCAACAAGTACGAATCCGCAAGCGGAAGCACGCGCATGTGGAAGAGGCGGTATGACTCCGGAGACGAACATTCGTAATCATGCACCCAGGGCTTACCGCTTGCCTTTGCCTGGGCGAATCCATTCGCGTAGAACGACTTCAGTGGTTCGGCGATTACGTCCAGTGTGCGCGTCCCCAGAATCGTGCTTCGACTAAGCCCGGCCCCTCCATTCCGGGAGGCGAATTGATCCCATGCTTTGTTGCAATACACAATTCGCAAATCGGGCTGCATCAGATATATGATCGAGGCGTCTGCTTCCAGATTTTCCATGCGAAAACCGGCTGCTGCCAGGCGCATTTCCGGCGTCGCGTCGCTGTCGAAATTGCCGGTCATTGGGGTAAGAACCTCTGTTTTCCAACTGGGAGTTTCGACTCGCTTTTCGCCATCATACTGGCTGCCATACGCCTGGTGAACCACGGGGGGTGGCAGCCCTTTTGGAATTGTTTTGTCGACGGTCACTCACAGTCGGATCAGGCCACTCTGGACCCATTCAATCACTCATCATCCGGCGCTAGAGGGAGGGAAACCGGCTGCCGACGTTTCGCCGAAAGATCCAGAGCCTTGGTTAGCATCAATCGATTATGGGCTTCTCGGGCGGTCGCATGCTGGGTCCGCGCGCCCAAAGCTACACGATTGAGCCAGGATTCGGTTTCCTCCCGCATTGGCCCACGCAGTTCGCCAAGCGCCATATCGCCCGGCGGGTAACTCCCCATAAAATCCACCAGGCGCGTCTTATCTGGGGCATACCCTTCCGATTGCGGGGCGCTTACGGCAAGGACGATGTCGCGATGCGTATCGTCGATGGTGAGCACACCCTCGGTGCCCACTATTCCCACTTCGAGGCTATAGACCGCTGCCGGCCAGGTTACCGGGAGGGCCCACGAAATATTGAGGTGATGGATACAGCCATCGCTGAACATGATCATGCCGGCCGTCGCATCGATTCCGCGATACAGCGGCCCCAGAACTTTGTCGATGGAACGGGCGTAGACTTCGACTGGCGTCTTGGCTTCCAGGTACCACATGACGATGTCGAGCGCATGCGTGCCGGAAATCACCATGGGCGAAATTGTCTCCGGCGCGTTGCTCCTTTTGTAGTTGTCTATCGCCACAAGCCGGTTCATGAAGGCCCGTGAAGTGACCAGGGTTACGTCCCCCAGCGCGCCCGTGCGCACCTTTTCCTTCGCAGCGAGCCAGCGCCTTCGAAATCGTTGCGTGTAGCCCACAACCGCATCAACGTTGGACTTTTCGATGGCTTCCAGCACCCGAAACGATTCCGACAGTGTGGTCGCCAGCGGCTTTTCGACCAGCATGGGCAGGCCGCGCTCGATTGCAAGCATTACCGGATCGACATGCAGGTGCTCGTCCGTGGCAATGATCGCGGCGGTGACTTCCGGACGCTTGAGCAGTTCCCGGTGATCGCCGGTTACGAAATCCGCTCCGATCTTGCCGGCAACCTCCCGGGCACGATCCGGATTCTTCTCAGCAATGCCAATCCAATCGACGGCGCTATGCCGCGCCGCCACTTCGCCTCTCAGTAGCCCGACGCGACCCGCCCCCACGATGGCCAGTCCAATCCGTTTCGCTTTTTGCTTCAACGCATTTCTCCCTGATTCGAGATATGATTCCGCCTGAAAAAATCCACATAAATTATATTTTGCGAATGGTCAGGTTAACATACCCCTTCCGATAACGAGCACGGGAGATTGAGGAGCGAACACGTGCGGCAGTGAGAAGACAATCCAAGATTTATCTGCGCCGGATTTCCCTTACTTTTGCGATACTATGGGCCGCCCATCTTGTACACCATGACGAATTGGAATGTCTCCGCCGCCGAGGCACGAGCCTTTGTAGCACTCTTGCGTGACTGGCGCGAGCTTGGGTATTTCCGCGATGGCCCCCCATCCATAGACAGGGTCAATTCATGAAGGTGCGTTGGTGGGTTTGCTTCCTTCTGTTTTTGACCTGGCTGATGTCCTACATCGACCGCGGCCTGATGCCGATGGCTATCCCCCTGATCGGCCAGGAATTTCATTTGAGTCCCACCGTGATGGGGGTAGTCCTCAGCGCCTTCTTCATCGGTTACGGCACGATGCAAATTCCCGGCGGCATCATCGCGGACAAGTTCGGACCTCGCAAGACCATCACGATGGGCATCGCCTCCTGGTCCATTTTTAGCCTGTTAACCGGCACGGCAAGCAGCCTTACGAGCCTCATCTGGATTCGCATCCTGTTCGGACTCGGCGAAGGGATGCATCCCCCGGCCGCCTTCAAGGCGCTCTCCGCATGGTTCAACAGCAAGGAGCGGGCGCGCGCCAACGGTTTCGTGATGTCTTCCAACACGATTGGTCCCATGATCGCCCCGATTCTATTCGCCACGTTGATGGGAGCTTACGGCTGGCGGAAGGCATTTGTTCTGGTTTCTATCCCGGGATTTCTTATTACTCTCGCAGTCTACTGGTATCTGCGAGACACGCCGGCAGAACATCCCAAAATGACCGCGGACGAACTGGCGGAAATCGGGAAGGACGAATGGACCCAGGAAAAAATTCCCTTTGCCGCGTTGGTTAAATACAAGGCTTTGTGGAAGCTTTTTTTCATTTACATGACATGGGACGTAACCTGGTGGGGATTCCAGGCATGGTTGCCCTCTTATCTGCTGAAGGTCAGAGGTTTCACGCTGGTGAAAACGGGCGTCCTGGCAGCTCTGCCCTTCGCCGCCGGGTTTATCGGCTTGATGGCCTCTTCTTATATTTCGGACTGGACCGGTAAACGGAAAGCGACACTGATTTCAGTTCTGCTGGGAAATGCGTTTTTCATGTTGTTGACGGCGAAGGCCGGCAGCGCTACCACTGCCGTCATTTTCCTGACAGCAACAGGCTTTTTCCTTCCGGCGATTCAGGGGCCATTCTGGTCCTTGTCCATGGATCTATTGCCCTCCAGAGTGATGGGCTATTCGTCGGGCTTCATTAACACCGGAGGTCAAATCGCAGGGGTTGGGGCTCCGATCATCATCGGCGCCTTAATCCAGTGGACGGGTCATTACGATGCGGGATTCATATTCATGGCTATATCCGCGGGTCTGTCCGCGCTGCTGGTTGCCACCATAAGTGCGCCCAAAGCAAGGGCAAGCCTGCGCGCCGCCGAAGCGCCTTTCAAATAACCTGCGCGCGGTGAATCAGGTTCCGCGATCTGCAGGCGGACACGATAAGCTTCCAAACAAATCCCCAGCGATCACGATCCAAAGTTTACGCTTAACCGACTGATACGCCAGGATCAGCCAAGGGTACTCCGTCCGGCTGGAAACGAAGATTTACTTTCTCACGCTGGATAGCGACGCGTCATTGCTGCCGGAGAGCGAGCAGAGCAAGTGGCTGAAAACACCGATCGCGCTTCGGCATTTTCTGGACCGCGCGGCCCGTCATTGGGGCGGGACGTCAATTTGTAAGGTTTACTGGACAGGCCTTCGGGTGTATAAGAGTGCCCATCGGGTGGTATACAACGGAAGTCCGGAAAGTTATGGAGGAGAGGTCTCATGAGTCTGAATAAGAGCGTAAAAATCCTTGGCCTTTTGGCGGGCGCTGGATTTTTGGTTCTGGGTATCGGTAGTGGTGTGGGTGCGCAGAAGATGACCGCGCCAAAGTACAGGGTCGATTGCACCTGGCCAAAACCCTTGCCGCACAAATGGAAGATGGGCGGCGTGACGGGGTTGGCTGTTGATAAGGACGATAACGTCTGGGCTTATGACCGCCCGCACGATCTGACGTCCATTGAGCTTGAGGCCGAGCTGAATCCTCCGATTGCCGATTGCTGCGTTGAGCCGCCATCGATGATCCATTTCGATAAGGCAGGCAACGTGATCGGTTCTTTCGACCCGCCGCAAGGACACGGCATGGCGGTGGACAGCAAAGGATTCGTCTACTTGGGTAACGTCGTCGATGGGATGGGCAATGTCCGGAAATACGATCCGAAGACCGGGAAAATGCTCATGGAACTCCCACGCGCTCCGGAGATGCCGCCGGGCAGCGGCAACGGTGGCGCCGAAACTGCGCCTCATGTTCCAGGCGTAGGCAGTATGGGTCCGGTTTTCGGTTTTATTTCACCACGCCCGAGGCTCAATCCCGTGGCTCAGGCGTCTCTCAACCAGAGAATTGCGGCTTTCCGCGCCAAGTATCCCCCGACGTCGCCATTTATCGTCGGAGGAATCGAAGAGGTTCGTCTCGATGAACCCGCGCACGAACTTTACACATCCGACAATTATCTGGGCGGGCGCGTCATGGTGTTCGATCTGGACACATTCAAGTTCAAGCGGGGCTGGGGCGCCTACGGGCACAAGCTCTCGGAAATCACAACCGATGACAAGGACCGCGCGTACAAACCGGGCGGGCCGGAGCCCCGGGAGTTTCGTGGCCACCTCACGCTGAATATTTCCCATGACGGCCTCGTCTACGCGGCCGACCGCATGGCGAACCGCATCGACGTCACCAAAAAGGACGGCACGTTCGTGAAGGAATTCGTCATGGCCCCGTACACGGGCGTTGGGGGTTCCACCGGGGGCGTAGCCTTCTCCCCCGACAAGGCGCAGAAGTTCCTGTATATTTCCGACCTCACGAACAACCATATCTGGTTTCTGGATCGCCAGACGGGCAAGGTCGTGGGCAAGCTCGGAAGCATGGGCGAAAACGCCGGCCAGTTTTTCGGCCTGCACATGATCGCCGTGGACTCCAAAGGCAACATCTATACGGGTGAAGTCTTTGGCGGCGAACGCGTGCAGAGGTTTGTCCCGGTCAAGTAAGTGCAATCGCCGGGGAAATCTTTGCCAGCCGGTTAGCGAAATTTCACAATCTGCCGCGTGCGGCGAGACGAAAATGTGCTCGTCGCACGCGGACTTGTTTGCAGGGTACGGACGTTGCTTCCTGTGCGCCCCGCAGGGGATGCCAAGCGCGCGGGTCGTTCACTGCGCTACTTTTTGTTGCCTTGCGCCATGGAATCCGCCGGAGCCGGTGACAGCCTGGTTCATGTCCCGATCTTAAGTTTCCTCAGGAATGTCATCATCGGACACCAGTTGGTGAATGCCGATTGCAGCAAGTTCAATCCCACAAAGGCCGTGAAAAGATACCAGTAGGGATTCACCCAGTACCCCAAGGCCAATGAAATCAGGACAAAGGCACCGGCAATCATTCGAATATAGCGTTCCAGTGTCATTTTGTTTCCTCCTTCTCAATCCTTCTCAATTCGAATGCGTAGCAAAAGTTCCTGCCGCTATGGCCTTTCGTTCGGCGCCCCGTTCGCTCAGATAATAGAGAACGGGAACCGTCATGCGCGAAAGCACGGTCGAAGCCACCTCACCGGCAATCAGGGAAATTGCCAGTCCCTGAAAAATCGGGTCGAACAGGATCACGCTTGCGCCCACGACCACCGCCGCGGCGGTCAGCAGCATGGGACGAAAGCGCACGGCGCCCGCGTCCACCACCGCGTCTTCCAGCGACTGCCCGAGAGAGCGGCGCAATTCGATGAAATCCACAAGGATGATGGAATTGCGAACGATGATGCCCGCGCCGGCGATGAAGCCGATCATGGAAGTGGCCGTGAAGAACGCGCCCAGCATCGCGTGCGCCGGCAGTATGCCGACCAGCGTCAGTGGGATCGGCGCCATGATGACCAGCGGCGTCTTGAACGATCCGAACCAGCCCACCACCAGCACGTAGATCAACACCAGCACGGCGGCAAAGGCCAGGCCCAGATCCCGAAACACTTCCACGGTTATCTGCCATTCGCCGTCCCATTTGATGGCATAGCGGTCGGTGCGCTTCGGAAGCGTCGTGCCCGTATATTGTTTCAGGGCATAGCCGTCGGGCAGCTGGATTTTGCCGATGGCATCCCTCATTTTTAGAATGGCGTAAACCGGGCTCTCGATCACTCCCGCCACATCGCCGGTTACGTAGACAACCGGCCGCAGATTCTTCCGGTACACCGTAGTGTCGATGGTCGTCTTGCGAACGCTGGTGACATCGCCCAGGGACACCTGCGCGCCGGACGGGCCGGGCAATTTGAGATTTTCGACGTCTTTGATGCTGGAGCGATCCGGCCGCGCCAGGCGCACCTCGATGGGAATGTCCTCGCGCGAGGCGGGATCGTGCAGCAGCCCCGCGGACGCTCCGCTCATCGCGATCTGCACGGTGCGAGAAACTTCCGCGGCAGAAATGCCCTGCAAGGCGGCCTTATCGAGGTCCACGTTGATGTCGTATTTCGTCTGCGGGTCCTCCACGTACCAGTCAGTGTCGACCACGCCCGGAGTCTGCTGAAAAATCTTCTTGATCTTCGCGGCGACGTCGATCTGCCCCTTGTAGTCCGGGCCGTAGACTTCGACAACCAGCGTTTCGAGCACGGGCGGGCCGGGCGGAACTTCCGCCACCTTGATGCGCGCCCCGAAGGGAGCGGCAATCTTGTCCAGTCCGGGCCGCAGTCTCCGCGCAATCTCGTGGCTTTGCGCGCTGCGGTCGTGCGCCGAAAGCAGGTTGACCTGAATGTCCGCCTGGTTCGGCTGGTTGCGCAGGAAATAATGCCGCACCAATCCGTTGAAATTGTAGGGCCCCGACGTGCCCGCATAAATCTGATAGTTGGTGACCTCGGGCTGCGCTCCCAGATACGCTCCCAGCTCCTGCGCCACGCGCGTGGTCTGCTCGAGCGGTGTTCCGTCGGGCATGTCGATGATCACCTGAAATTCGCTCTTGTTGTCAAACGGCAGCATCTTGACCTGCACCCACTTGAGCGGAATGAATGCGCAGGCGGCGAGCAGCAGAACAACCACGCCGCCCAGAAACATCCAGCGCCGCGCGGGATTGCGGAGCAGGGGGTTCATGATGCGGCGGTATAAACGCGTGGTCCAGCCTTCGGCTTCGTGCCCGGTTCCCGGGCGATCCGCGTAATGGCGCAGCAGGCGCAGCGCGGCCCAGGGTGAAACCACGAACGCCACAATCAGAGAAAACACCATCGCGGCTGACGCCCCGACCGGGATCGGCCGCATGTACGGCCCCATCAGGCCGCGCACGAACGCCATCGGAAGAATGGCCGCGATCACCGCGAAGGTCGCCAGGATCGTTGGGTTGCCGACCTCGTCGACCGCCTCGACCGCAACGGTTGCCAGGGAACGCCCGCTATTGTCGGGCAGACGGAAGTGCCGCACGATGTTTTCGACAACCACAATGGCGTCGTCCACCAATATGCCAATCGAGAAAATCAATGCGAACAGCGTGACGCGGTTCAGCGTGTAGCCGTACACATAGAAAATCGCCAGTGTCAGCGCCAGCGTTACCGGAACCGCCAGAAGAACCACGCCGGATTCTCTCCAGCCCAGGGCCAGGGCGATGAGCAGGGTGACCGAAAGCGTGGCGATCAGCAGGTGCTCGAGCAATTCATTGGATTTTTCCCGCGCGGTTTCCCCGTAGTTCCGCGTGACGGTGACGTTCAAATCATTCGGCAGCGTATTTCCGCGAAGCGACGCGATTTTGTCCAAAGCGTTCTGGGCGATGATCGTGGCGTTGGAGCCCTTGCGCTTGGCCAGCGTGATCGTTACGGCCGGGAAGTCCTTGTTTGCGGCGGCGCCGGAGGCTCCGCGCGCGCTGGAGAACATGACGTAGTTGCCGGGTTCGGCGGGCCCGTCCTCGATCTTGCTGGCGACATCCCGCAAAAACACGGGCCGCCCCGCGTGAACGCCTACGACCACTTTTTGCAGGTCTTCGGTGCTCGTAAAGAAGTTGCCGGCGTCGACACGGAATTCCTGGTTGTCGCGCGCGAAGCTGCCGGCCTGGCTGCGCGCGTTCGCGGCGCTGAGTTGCCGGACCACCGCGCCGGGCGTGAGCCCGTAAGCCGCCAGGCGCTGCGTGTCCAGGATCACGCGCACTTTCCGCGGTTCGCCTCCGATCACGCTGGTTTCGGAGACGTCGTCCAGCTGCTTGAGGGAATGCTCCACTTCTTCGGCGATGCGACGCAGGGAATACGCGCTGTAATTCTTTCCCCAAAGCGTCAGGGCCAGGATGGGCACGTTGTCAATCGAACGCACCTTGATCAGGGGTCGCGAGGCGCCGGGGGGAATTTTGTCAAAATTCGAATAGAGCTTGTTGTACGTCCTGACGATCGCGTCTTCTTCGTTGGTTCCCACGTAGAACCGCACGATCACCATGCTCATTCCCGGGTGGCTGATCGAGTAGATGTATTCAATGCCCGGAATTTCGCGCAGCAGTTTTTCCATGGGCACGGTGACGCGCTGCGTGACTTCGTTGGCGGACGCCCCCGGCATCTGCACGAAAACGTCCAGCATGGGCACGACGATCTGCGGCTCCTCCTCGCGCGGGGTTTGCAGGATGCTGAAAACACCCATGGCGAGCGCCGCCAGAATAAACAGCGGCGTGAGCTTGGATTGAATGAACGCTTTGGCGATGCGCCCCGCTAGGCGCAGCGGCCGGGCGGATGGAACCGGGTTGGGGGAAGTGTCGCTCATTGTCGGGCCACGATTTTCATGCCGCCAAGTTCGCGTTCTCCGGGCTCGGCCACCAGTTTTTCTCCCTCTTGAAGGCCGGAGAGAACTTCGACCTGCTGCCCGGTCGGATTGCCGAGCGTGATGTAGCGCAGGCTTGCGGTCTGCCCGGCGTCAATCACGTACACGCCCTGCAACTGGCCGCGCACGACCACGGCAGAGCGAGGAATCGTCACCAGCGTGTGCGTGCCGTGGGCGAAGCGCGCCCTGCCGAACATGCCGGAACGAAATCGCGCGTCCGGCGGCAGGCTGATTTTTACCAGGAAACTGCGGCTTGCCGCGTCGGCCGCGGGAACGATCTGCGACACGCTGCCGGCCAGGTCGGTGTTCCCAAGCGCATCAAGCATCACGCGCGCCGCCTCGCCGACGTGGATGCTTTCAATGTCGTTCTCGTTCACGG
>DATLTA010000128.1:0-5829 GCA_035533775.1 Candidatus Dormiibacterota bacterium
ATTGCCCGCTGGAAATGTCGTCATTGCAAGCCACGGCAGTCAGGCTTCCCGGCGTGCCGGACCATACGGAAAGCGTCGTGTCGTAGACACTGCCAATCGTGGAAATCGTGACGTTTCCACTGATGGACTGCATGAGCGACCACCAGACCGTCTTGGTGCGTGTATTTGTGCTTCCGCTCACGCAAGCGGGAGTGGGATCGGTCAACTCCGTCGTCGCGGCGGAATTATCGACGGTGCTCGTGAAGTTGCTGGACGTCACTACGATGGCGTTGGCAATGTTGTCGTTTGCCGGAGGGACTCCATTCACAGTAAATGTTTTTACCGTGGACTGCCCCGCCGTCGGGGCGTCGTCGGTCACCGACACCGAGGCAATCGTGCCGTAGGTCACAAGGGAACTGGAAATCGTCGCCGAAATGGAAGTGGCCGTGCCGCCCGGGATCATGGTCACGCCCGCCGTCGAACCGTTCCACAAAATTTGCGCTTTCGTTGCAAAATTGCTCCCAGTGGCCGTCAAAATAAAATTCGCCGAACCAGCCGTCTTCGATGTTGGGCTGATTGAGCTGAGTATCGGCGTCGATCCGGCGCTCGTGCTGATGCTGGACCACGCATTCACAAGATTCGTGGCATCAATCGACCCCAGACCTGTCACCTGATCGTAGCCCAGCCCGGCGGTAAAGCCGATCGCAGACCCATCCGGGCAATCCTGCGTGCCCGATGTGCACGGGCTCTTATTGTCTCCCGTCGTAACGTCATGAAAGGCGGTCGAAGAACTGGCCGCCAGGGGATAGAGAATATAGTTGAGGTTTCCCTGCCCGTTGGATCCGGTCTTCTGATTGATCAGGGCCACAATACCCGCAAACGTGGGCGCGCCAAACGATGTGCCGCCATAAGCCTGAAGGCTATTGTCCGAGTAGCGAAAAGTTCCGTTAAGACAGCTGGAAGTGTACGTATTCGACCCCGACGGTTGAAATTGGTCGCAGATGAGGTAGGGATCGTGCACAGGCGATGCATTCAACGAGATATCGGGAACGTCTCTTGCGCCATCGTTCGGCACCCCGGTTCCGGTCTGCCACGAAGGCTTTCCAAATAGGGAGCTTGCTCCCCCGCCTCCGGCAAACAATCCGTTCTGCACGGAGGTATCGTTCCAGGCCATTTCCGGAATGTAGGACTTCGCCGAGGTGATGATATCAGGACCAGGCACCGTAGTCGTTTTCCAATAACTTCCGTTTCCCTCGTCGAATTCGGTTCCTCCCACGCCGGTCACATACGGCAAGCTGCCCGGTACGTCAACGTTCAGCCCCAAAGTCGCGGGATAATTGCCAAGGGTTCCATCGCAGTCGGTCGCTCCGCCATCGCCGACGGAGGATACGAGCGTAATTCCCTGTGCATTTGCCTGCTGCGCCATGACCGTCAGGCTCGCCAGATCGGAAGAGGAAAGCAAGGCTTCGCAGGTCCCGTAGCTGACGCTGATCACGGGAGCGAGATTATTGGTGATGGCATACTGAACCGCGTCAAAAGCCCCATTGTTCGAATAGACGAAAATGATCATGGCATTTTTCGCCACCGCGCCGGCCCATTCCACGTCCAGGCTCGATTCCTGCTCATCGCCCGTGCTGTCGAGGACCCCCGGGTCCGTCGCCGTCGTGAGGATCACCGTGGGAGTCTTGGGCGGAAGCCCCGCGGCCGTCCGAAACGCCGCGATATCCGCGAGCACGATATTGGATTGCCCGGCGACCACAATATTCTGTCCCGTGCCGTCAATTGCAGTGCCGGCGCTGTACAGCGGGTTCAAATCGTAAATCACAGCAAAATCCCCGGGGGTCACATAGGTATTGCCGGAAATGCCCGACGTAAAATGTGGTTGTGGAATTCCGCTCAGGGGGCTTTTTCGAATGGCGCGAGGCTTCAATCGATAGTTATTGAGTCCACGAAAACCAGCCACAACGCCGCTCAGAGCGGAGGGGATGGATGGCTCGGCTGAATTCGCATAAAACTTCCTGCCGTTCGCGTTGTAATTGTGAAATTGGATGTGGAAGGCGGATTCCACCTGCGCGGCCGTTCCATTGAATACGATCATGTTCCGGCTTGCGGGTGTTTCCACGATCTCCAGGCCCTGCGCCTGCAGCCAGGCCGTAACTTTGTTCAGGTCGGCTTGCGCGAGGCCGAATCGGTCTCCATATTGCGCCGGGGTCAGCCATTGATGAAAGCTGGGCGAGGTGGGATTTTGCTGCGCGGCTAGCAGTGCAGCAAGGTCGGCCTGTTGCGCCGCCGTCATTTGGAACATCATGGTGATGCGCTCGAGCGGGAAGGAGGGGGAGACCCTGCCCTGGTCATATTGCGCGCGCGCCAGGGGATGCATGTTGCCCCGCAGCACCGTCAATTGGGATTCGTCCACCTGCCCGGCAATCCGCGGGCGCACCGTAACAGTTTGCGCGCCGGCCATGCGCGGCAGGATGAGGATGCAGGCAGCGGCCAACAGCACCGGATACAGGCGGCGTGCGATCGGTCGAAAACGGTGCGCACCGTGAGTCCTGCACGCGGCGTTCCTGAGTATGGGCACAAATCTATGTTGCACTCTTGAGAATCCTTGATTCACGGTTCCCTCAGCTCAAGCCTGAACAAATGATTGAATTTCAACCGGCCCGAACCCAATACGCGAGTTCTGATGCCGTTTGCAGTTCCTTTGGATGCAGGATTCGGTTCCAGGTTTTCTCGAAATTCGAATGCAACGTTCTTCCCCCGATTCCCCTTCCAAAGGCTATTCCCGCGCCGCAGAGATTGCCAGAAAGTCCTTTTCGGTGGTGGCGTGCGAGATAACAACCGGCAGGAGCAGGGAGGCGCTTCGGGGCTTTCCGGGGAACACCTTCGATTCGTCGTGGAAAAACATGCCAAGGAAAAATACATGGGGACGCGAAAGCCGCCAATCCGGCAGGTGTCGCGCTTCGCACCAAGGTGCGGCGCAACACCAGGAGCAGCACCGGGCAAAGAGCCTTGCAGCGGTCAGACGTCAGATTGCTTCCAATTGGTGGGCGGGAAAGAGATCTGCCAGAACGTGGGCGATGGGACGGTGAATTCCAGGGGAATCAGATAGCCCTCCGCACTTTCGCGCGGCGCGCGCGTCACGCGGGCGGTCGTGCGCTCATTTGTGCGGCTATTCTGCATTGCAAGCGTGGTTCCCTCGTCAAACGTGCGCGTGCACGCGACCATCGCACCATGCGTATTCACCGCGACCGTGTGGGCCGACACGGTCACTTTCTGCCCGCTCTTGGTCAACTCCAGCGTAACCGGTACGCGGATTATCACGCGCTGGCTGCGCCGGCGCTCTTCTCCCGGCAACAGCGCTGCACCACGATCGGATTTCTCATTGGATTGGTTCACAGTTCAAACCCCCAGAAATCCATTTGCGGATTTGTCAATTCGATTCCCAGTTCCCAGCCTTCCGTGCGTTCATGGCCGCGCCAGACAACCACGGCTGAATTGCTTTGTTTGCTCACCAGATTGGTCAATCGGATAGGTTGCCTGAGTTCCAGGCTTTGAGGCAGCAACACCAGGCATCCATACGGGCCAACCACGCGCGTTTGTGCTTCCCCGCGCCGCGGTTCGCCTCCCACGTCCCATTCCACTGCCACGGGAACCTGCGAATTTACCCGCACGCCCCGGCGCTTCTCAGAGCTGTTGGCAGAAGTCGCTTTTTCGGCGGTATGAGCGGCCCTGCCGGGAATGCGCGGGGTACGCGTGGTTCGAAAATCAGCCATTGTAAGGTCCCTCAGGAGGCTGGCCCAGCCACGACGCAGTAACAGAGAGGATGGCCGACGCCTGTAAAAAGCTTAGGCCCCCAGATGGACTGCGTCAATGGTACACAAGGACAGGTGTGACCAGAGCGTTGATACACTGTTGCAGTGGAGCGCGGATCAAGCAGGATTTCCGGAATTTCCGCCGTTGTTTTTCTCAAAGCGGAGCGGATTTTTCGGCCACCGGGTGGTCCCGCATGATTCCGGTTCGTTTCTTATCGCTCCTTCTCTTCACTTCTTCCTGTCACTTCCGCCTCGAATTTTTTCACGACAATGACTATGATGTCTTGGCTCTCATAACCACGACATGCGAGGAGGAAACTATGGATAACGTGCGAACGGAAAAAATCACACTGCAGGTTGCCGACGGAACGTCAATGAACGCCTACGTAGCCACTCCGGTCGAGGGCGGAAAGCTGCCGGGCCTGCTCGTTTTTCAGGAAGCCTTCGGGGTGAACCCGCACATTCGGGATATCACCGAACGATTTGCCGGGCAAGGCTATGTGGCAATCGCGGCTGAGTTATTTCACCGCTCGGGGCCGGGCTTCGAGGGAAGCTACACGAACTTTCAGACTTGCATGCCGCACATGCAGGCGCTGACGCCGGAGGGTTTGCTCGCCGACGCCCAGGCGGCGTTTGACTGGCTGCAGAAGAATCCGCGCGTGCTGCCGAATAGCACGGCGAGCGTGGGTTTCTGCATGGGCGGACGCGTATCGTTCCTGGCGAACTCGGCGCTTCCCCTGAAGGCGTCGATTTCGTTCTACGGCGGAGGCATCGCTCCGGGACTGCTGCCGCGAGCGCCCCAATTGCATGCGCCGATGCTGATGTTCTGGGGCGGCCTTGATACGCACATCCCGCAGGATCAGGTTCGCTCGGTGGTTGACGCATTGAAGGAAGCGAAAAAGACATTCGTCAACGTCGAATTTTCCGACGCCGACCACGGATTCTTCTGCGATGCGCGCGCCAGCTACAAGGAAACCGCGGCCAAGCAGGCCTGGCCGCTCGCGCTTGCATTCCTCGCCACCTATGTGAGGGCCTAACATGGATCAAAGAATGCTCGACACGCTGGCCATCAAGGAAGTGGTGGAAAACTGGGCCGTGTGGCGCGACTCCGGCGACTGGGAGCGTTTCCGCACGGTGTGGCACGAAGAAGGCGTCATGATGGCCACGTGGTTCCAGGGAACCTTCGAGGAATTCATTCGCGTCAACCAGGAGGGCTGGAAACGCGGCGTGAGCATCCTGCACCTGCTGGGCGGAACGTCCGTCGAGATCGCTGGCGCACGCGCCATCGCACAAACGAAGATGACCATCTCGCAGCGCGCGATGGTGCACGGTGTCCAGGTCGATGTCCTATGCACGGGCCGCTTCTACGATTTCTTCGAGAAGCGCAACGATCGCTGGGCCATCGTCCTGCGGCGGCTGTTTTACGAAAAAGACCGCATGGATCCCGTCGACCCGTCCAAAACGGTGCAACTCGATCCGAAAATCCTGGCGCAATTTCCCGAAGGCTATTGCCACCTCGCCTACCTGCAATCCAGCCTGGGATTCAAGGTCAAAACGGATATGCCCGGGCTGAAAGGCCCGGAAGCCGAGGCCCTGTACGCGCTGGGGAAAAAATGGCTTTCCGGGCAGGCGCTCCATCCCTGAAACGCGCGTTGGGCGGCGAAGGGCATGCGATCAGCCACGAAAATCATATGGATCCGGAACGCGGCGGGAAGGTGGTGTGCCTCTCTCAGACTTCCTTCGCGTTCTTGATCAATGCCTTGGGGGAATACGCGTTCGCTTTGTACTGGCCCAGCATGCGGTGCGTGTTGAAGAAGCTCGCGTTCAGGGAAATGCACGACCGCCTGATCTGCGTGTAGGCCTCGGTCGCCCGGTAGTACATGGGAATGATCTGATGTTCGAGCTTATCGTACAGTGACGCACTCTCAGCCACCGATTCGTCGCCGTTGATTCTGTCATCGTACCCGATCGCCCATCCCGTCACGCCCTCAACGCAGCCTTCGACCCACCAGCCGTCCAGCACGCTCAGGCTGGG
>DATLTA010000129.1:0-14746 GCA_035533775.1 Candidatus Dormiibacterota bacterium
CGTACCTTTTCATCCTCGCGCAATTTTTGATTTTACGAGGCCGCATCTATTATCTGGCGCCTGCTTACCCGATGCTCTTTGCGGCGGGCGCTGTGGCGATCGAGGCCTGGATCGGCGACGTGCGCAGGCAATGGATCAAGAAAGCGATTCTGGTTCCGCTGGTGATGGGAGGGATGGTGGCCGCGCCGCTGGCGCTGCCCATCCTGCCCCTTAATGCGGCCGCGGCATATGCGAGGTTCTGGGACGTGGAGCGCGTACAGGTGGAAAGAGAACCCAGCGGGAAATTGCCTCAGATGTACGCGGACATGATGGGCTGGAGGCATCAGGTAAAAGTTGTGGCCGGAGTATTCCACTCGTTGCCGGTGGCGGAGCGTTCGCAGGTCGCCATATTGACGAAAAATTACGGACAGGCGGGAGCGATTGATTATTTTGGGGCGGCGGCCGGTTTGCCCCGCGCCATCAGCGGTCACAATAACTATTATTTGTGGGGGCCGAGGCAGTATGACGGCCACGTGGTCATCGCCGTGGGAATGTCGCTGAAGGATTTGAAGCCGCTATTTGGCCAGATCGATCTGGCCGCAACCATTGTCAACGGGTACGCCATTCCCGAAGAAAATAACCTGCCTGTCTATATTTGCCGGAAGCCGAAAATGACGCTGCAACAAGCCTGGCCGCGCCTGAAATTTTATGGTTAGTATTTTGTAGGGCAGGCTTCACAGGTTGCGGAAAAAGTGGAAATATTTGTGGGTAGTGCCTTCAGGCACGACATAACACGTGCGTTTTTTTAGGGGTTTTAAACCCCTGAAGGCGTACAAATCGATTTTTCCGCAGCCTGTTCAGCCTGTCTGCCTCCGGAAAATACAAAACCAAAAGCAGACAGGCTGAAGCCTGTCCTACCAGGATGAACTACGCGACGCCGAGAACGTTGACCAGTTCGCGCACCGAGGCTGCCGACTTGTCCAGAGCGGCTTGTTCTTCCGCGGTCAGCTTGATCTCGATGATCTGTTCGACGCCGCTTGCGCCGAGCTTTACGGGAACGCCGACATACAGTCCCTTGATTCCGTACTCGCCTTCCAGGTAAGCGGCGCAGGGCAGAATTTTTTTCTTGTCCTTCAGAATGGCCTCGACCATCTCCACCACGGCCGCTGACGGAGCGTAATACGCCGACCCGGTCTTTAGCAGGTTCACGATTTCCGCGCCGCCCTTTCGCGTGCGCTGCACGATCGCTTCGATGCGGTCGGCGGGGAGCAGGTCGGGCAGGGGAATGCCGGCAACGGTGGAGTAGCGGGGCAGCGGCACCATGTCGTCACCATGACCGCCGAGCACGAACGAATTTACGTTTTCCACCGAGACGCCGAGTTCCATGGCCACAAACGCGCTCATGCGCGCCGAGTCCAGAACGCCCGCCATGCCCATCACGCGATTTTTCGGGAAGCCGCTCACCTTGTGGGCCGCCTGCACCATCGCGTCCAGCGGATTGGTAACCATGATCAGAATCGCGTTCGGGGAATGCTTGGCCACCTGACCGACAACAGCTTTAATGACGTCGTGGTTGGCCTTGAGCAGGTCATCGCGGCTCATCCCCGGCTTGCGGGGAAATCCGGCGGTGATCACCACCACGTCGCTGTTTGCCGTCTCCTTGTAATCGCCGGAAGCGGTGGAAACGCCGGTGACGTGCGCGTCCGATCCCGTGATGGGTGTGGACTCCACCATGTCCAGGGCCTTGCCGGCCGGAGGGCCGTCCAGAATGTCCGTCAGAACGACATCAGCTAATTCCAGGTCGACAATGCGTTGCGCCGTTGTCGATCCCACAAATCCACTGCCGACCACTGTCACTTTCTTCCGCATGAGTGCATTCTCCTGTTGGATTCAAGATGAATTGAATTACGGCAGGGCGCCCGCCGCTGCCGCCGGCCTGATTTTTTTCCGGCCCTTACTTGCCCGCCGCGAGCGCTTCCATATTCTCAATGATGGCGGTGGCAAATTCCGATGTTTTCAGTTTTGTTGCGCCCTGCATCAGGCGTTCCAGGTCGTAGGTGACGCGTTTCTGTCCGATGGTGCGCTCGATTCCCGCTGTGATCAGCTTTCCCGCTTCCGGCCAGCCCATATAGTCAAACATCATCACTCCGGAAAGCATTACGGAACTCGGATTGATGACGTCTTTGTCCGCGTACTTGGGTGCGGTGCCGTGCGTGGCTTCGAAGCAGCCGTAACCGTCGCCAATGTTGGCGCCGGGAGCCATGCCCAGGCCTCCGACCTGCGCGGCGCAGGCGTCGGAAATGTAATCGCCGTTCAGGTTGGGCGTGGCCAGGACCTGGTATTCATCGGCCCGCGTAATCACCTGCTGGAAAATGGAATCGGCGATGCGGTCGTTGATCATCAGTTTCTGTTTCCACTTGCCTTGCCCGTGCGTGGCATAGATTTTATCGAGGACGGATTTGACCTCTGCATACATCGATTGCCGGAAGGCTTCTGTGGCCTGCTCGAGTCCCGGCTCGACCAGCGCTGCATTCTGTTCGACGGTGAGGTCGGGGTTGCGGTCCCGATTGTCGAGGATCCAGCTTTCGCGTTCGGTGACGATTTCGTTGCGGAATTCGTCCACGGCAAGCTCATAGCCCCAGTCGCGGAAGGACCCTTCGGTGAACTTCTGGATGTTGCCCTTGTGCATGATCGTGACGATGCGTTTCTTGTTGGCCAGGGCGTATTCAATCGCGCGGCGCATCAGTCGTTTCGTGCCGAACGGAGAAATCGGTTTGATTGCGATTCCCGAGTCCAGGCGAATCTGCTTCGGCCCTCCGCCCAGCATCTCCTTGTTCAGAAATTCGATCAGCTTCTTGACTTCGGGCGTGCCCGATTTCCATTCGATCCCGATGTAGACGTCCTCGGTATTTTCACGATAGATGACCATGTTCAACCGCTCGGGATGCTTCACCGGGGAGTCCACGCCCTTGAAGTAGCGCACCGGGCGCACGCAGGCATAGAGATCGAGGAGCTGGCGCAAGGCGACGTTGAGCGAGCGAATGCCTCCGCCCACCGGAGTCGTCAGCGGCCCCTTGATGGAGATGCGGAAATCGCGGACGGCATCGACCGTGTCGGTCGGCAGCCATTGCTTGAATTCGTTGAACGCCTTTTCGCCGGCGTACACTTCAAACCAGGCGATCTTGCGCTTGCCGCCATAGGCCAGCTTGACGGCAGCGTCAAATACGCGCACCGACGCTTTCCAGATGTCCCGCCCCGTGCCATCGCCTTCGATGTACGGAATAATCGGATTGTCAGGAATAGCGAATTTGCCGTCTGCGTACTGGATCGCTTGTCCTTCGGACGGAATGGCCCTGCCGTTATACGATGGCTTCATGTCTATGCCCCTCGGTGGTGTGTGATAGCAGTGACGCGAATTATAGAGAGTAACATACCCGGCCCCCGGAGGACAGAATGACTCCCCCAAAATATTCGTTTTTCCTTCCAGGTTCAGGCCGGATAAATGCCGGGAAAAAGCCCGTGGAAATTGCCTGAGAAATCGCCGTTTTCCTGCGAAGCCCGATCCGCGGCATGATCGTAACGCGTCTAGTGCGGAGGCGGGGAGTGCCTGAGGAAAGTGCTGACGGTCATGCTGCGGCCATTCGTGAATGCCGTGACGGCGCCGTCCTGGTCGGTGCGAAATACGCGAACACCCGCCGCGCACAGCCGGTCGACCACTTCGGGAGAGGGATGGCCGAAAATATTGTTCCTCCCCACGGAAATGGTCGCGTATGCCGGGTGTGCGGCTTTTAGAAACGCGTCGGTCGTGGATGTTTTGCTTCCATGATGCGCCACCTTCAGAAAAGTGGCGCTCACGTCCTGACCTTCGGCGAGGATGGCGCGCTCGGAAGGTTTTTCAATGTCTCCGGCCAGCAGCAGGGCTTGAGAGCCGTCGGTGAGTCGCATCACGATTGAATCGTCATTTTTGGCCACCAGGCCCGGGCGCAGGTTGTCCGGCCACAAAATGCTTCCGGCCACATTTTCGCGCGTGAACGTATAGCCCTGCTTGATGTGGCGCACGGGCACGCCGCGTTCGCGAGCGACGGCCAGAAGATGACGATAGGGCTCGCTTGCGATGTCCCGCCCGACCCAGAGTTCCCCGACGCGGAAATTTTCGAGAACCGCGGGCAGGCCGCCGAGGTGGTCCTGATGCGCGTGGGTGAGGGCGACGACGTCAATGCGCTTGAGCCCTCGCGTCCACAGATACGGCGAGACAACGTCCTCCCCGATATCGATGCCGGAGTGCATTCCGCCGGAATGAAAATTTCCGAGTTCGCCGCCACCGTCGACCAGCATCGTCTTCCCGCCCGGAAAGGAAACGAACAGACTGTCTCCCTGTCCCACGTCCAGCACCGTAAGTTCCAGGTTCTTGCCCGACAGGCGCGGCGCAAAAGGATACGTGGCGATGACGACTGCCGCAGTGAGCAGGGCAGTCCCGGCGCCCCAGCGCCACCAGCCGCTCTTGCGCGACCGGATGGCGAAAGAAAGCACAAGCGCGGCCGCCGCAAACATCGCGATAACGGCCAGCGGCGGCACCGGAATGCGGTAACTGGCCCCGCGCCACCCCGCAAACCAGTGTACGGACGCATCCAGCATTCCGAGAAGCAAACCCAATATCTTCGCCAGGAACGCGGCCAGTCCGTGAGACACCAGCGAGGCCGCGAGCATGAAAAATCCGATGGGAACGGCCAGGCTGGTCAGTAAAACCGCGGGAACATTGGCAAGCGGGCCGACCAGCGTCACGCGGTGAAAATAATAGGCCATCGGCGCAAGCATGCCGAATTGCAGGATGGCGGAAAGAACCACAAAGTCCCAGACATAGAGAGCGGTTCGGAAGGGCACGACGAGCAAATTGCCGCCCAGTGACGCAAGCATTCTCGGAAGCCGCGCGGAGAACCATTGTGAGGCGGCCCGCATTTCGATTCGGAATTGAATCATGCGCGGTTCATGCGAAATGTCGCGGGTCACGTCGTGGAGATGACCCAGGCTGCGGCGGTAAGGCTCAGTTGTCCGCAGCAGCCACGGAACGGCCAGCGCGCCAAGCGTGGCGATGGCCGTATAGGTCAGCAGAAAACTGGCATCGTTAATTTCCGCGGGTCGCGCGGCCAGAATCACCAGAGCGGAAAGCGCCGCGACGTTGAGCAGGTCCATGCGGCGATACAGCAATTGCGCCGAAAGATAGATCGCCGCCATTAATACCGCCCGCAGGATTGGCGGGCGATCCTGCACGATCCCGGCATAGGCCGCCAGCGCAATCAGCGTCAGAAATATCCTGGGAAATAGTTTCAGCCGCATGCGGCGGCCTGCCCAGAGGAAAAAAGCGGCCAGGGCGCCGATGTGCAGCCCGGCAAGGACCAGAACGTGGTAGACGCCGGTCTTTTGGAAGTCGACAACACTGTCGTGCTGGACGAAGCTGCGGTCTCCCAGCAGCATGGCGCGGGCCAGAGCGGCCTGGTCGGGCCGGGACGCCAGCAGGTCGTCAATCGAGTTCAGAAAATGCCCGCGTGCGCGCGCGAGCCGGTTCGCAATCGTTAAGCGCGGGTGGCCGAGAATGGTGAGCAGTTGGGCGTTGCGCAGCGTGGCTTGCAACTCGATGTCCTGCAAGGCGAGGTAGCTGCGATTGTCGAAGCTGCCGGGATCGTTGAAATTGCGGATGGGAATCGCGCGCGCCAGAGCTTCGACGCGATCTCCGGCGCGCAGCGCGGGCGGCTGGGCGGGTTTCACCGTGTCGTTGTACAAGGTCAGGCGCATGCCGCCCGTTACGGGCGTGATGCCGGCGGAAGATTCGACGGCGTCGAGATTGATGACATAGCGGATTCCCCAAGGCAATTGCAGAGGGTCACTGCGCAAACGGCCTCGCCAGCGCAGGGCCACGCTGGAATCTATTTTTCCGGTTTCGATCAGGGTGCCGGCAAGCTGAGGCGAGACGGACGCGCGTGCGAGGTTCGATGCCGCGAATCCTAAAGACATCCAGACCATCGCACCGAATACGAAAGCGGTGAGAATCCATTCCCTGCGAAGTAAAATGTAGGCCGCGACCAGAAGGCACGCGCTTGCCGCAAGAAATAATCCTGCATGCGGGGAGAACCTGCCTGTGAGCGCGCTGGAGAGGAGTATTCCTCCCGCAAAACACGCGATGGGGCAGAGTAAGGGAAGCTTCATGTGCGTCGTTTCAGCCGCACCAACACCTCCATATGATAGGTTTGTGGGAAAATGTCAAATAAATTAATATCCCGTATCTCGTACGGCCCGGGGGCTTCCCCGGAGCCCACCAGTCCGGCGAGGTCGCGCGCCAGCGTTGCCGGATCGCAGGAAACGTAATTGATGCGCCACGGATTGAGTTTCTTGATTTGTGTCAGCAGGTCGGGATCAAGTCCCGCGCGGGGCGGGTCCAGAACCACCAGGTCGGGCGTCTCATGCCAGTGCATCAGAAAGGCTTCAGCCGTCGCGTGACGGGGGGTGGGAGATTTTCCGCCGCTCGCTTGCAGATTGACTTCCAGGTCCTTGGCGGCCGCAAGATTCGCTTCCACGCCGATCACCCGATCGAATCGCGAAGTCAGCGGCACGGCGAACAGGCCGACGCCCGCGAACAGGTCCAGAGCCAGCCGCCCGCGGCTGTCGCCCAGCACGGCATCGACCAGCGTATCGACCATATATCGGTTCACCTGAAAAAATGAAAGGTGGCCGACGCGGAACTCCGCGCCTCCCGCCGAATATGTGAGAAAACCCGGCCCGAACAAGCCGAAGGTGTCGGCGTGGCGATCCTGGATCAGAATGGACTCGGCATTCGGCACGGCCCGGCGCAGGGCCGCGGCAATCGATTCCGCGGAATCAGTAAGACGGTCGGCGGAAAGATTCAGCAGAACTTTTTCGTTCGCGGAATCCGCGAACGCTTCGATCTCATCGATGGCCGACAAGATCCCGCTGCTGGCCACCAGGGCGCGCAATTGCGCGAAGGTTTCCGCAAGGCGCGGCGAGAGAATGGCGCATTCGTCTACCGGGCAAAGGCGAGTGGAACCTGCTTCGAAATATCCGATGCCGGGCAAATCGGCCGCGCCATCTTTCCTGGGGCGCAATTTCCATTGCGCGCGGTTCCGGTAGCCGAACGGTGGAGAAGCATGCGCCTCGATTGGCCCGGTCCACTGGATGCGTCCGGTGCGCCCGAGCGTTTCGCGCAGAATTTCCGTTTTATAGCGCACCTGAGCTTCGTAGGGAATGTGCTGGTACTGGCAGCCGCCGCAGCGCCCAAAGTGCGGGCAGGGAGCCGCAATGCGTTCCGGCGAGGCTTCCAGGACCTGTTCCAGGCGTCCGCGAACGAATTTTTTCTTGCGCGTGGCCGATTCGATTCGAACCAGTTCTCCGGGAAGTACCAGGGGCACGAACACCGTCTGGCCATCATGATGCGCCAGGCCGTCGCCGCCGTACACGAGCTTTTCGATTCTTACTTCCATGTGTAGTCGCTTTCCGTTGCGGTAGGTACGATTTTGGCCGGGATCCTTAGGTCAGGTAGAACAGGCTCAGGCGAGGTAGATTATATCTCTCCCAGACGCGTTTCTGCAGATATTGGCGTTCGAGTTGTCCCAGCTGTGCTCCGGTCATTTTTCTGCGGTAGGGCGCAAGCTGGCGGTCCATCTCGCGGCGCACTTCGACCAGAAAATCATCGGGGGCGCCGGCGGTGAGCGCTGCGGTGAGTTTTTCTTCCATCACGGTGAGACGCCGTTCGAGATCTTCCAGATCGAGCGCGCCGGGGGCATCGATCAGCGTTGCCAGTTCAGCGATGCGCGCGCGCGTCTCTTCCAAACGCGCGGCGAGGTCGGGCTGTGCCGCGTGAAGCGCGGCGGCTTGCGCCGCGATCCGCTCAACGTTCCGGGCGAAGAAGGCCCGCAGTTCGCTGCGCGAGAAAGTTTCCGTAGCCTGTTTTGCCGAAGCAACGGTAGGTCCCGTGCCCGCCGCGGCTTCTTTTTCTTCCTCGGCGGCATCGAGCACGGCGTCCACGCAGTAGGCCAGGCTTTTCAGTTGTCGGCCTCCGGCTGCGCGGCGCGAGCGCGCGTAACTCTCAAACGCCCGATCGATTCCTTTCAGCACCGCGGACAGGGGAATGCCCGCCTTCTGCCAGGTCTCCACAATGGCCCAGTCGAGCGGCGAAACCAGGAGATGCGCCCCGCGCTTTTTCCAGAAATACTCCTCGATCTCGGTGAAATAGTTGAAGTAGTTGAATTCGGACATCGCTTCGGAAGAATTCAAGATTTGGTTTTTCGCGTTTTCAGAACACGAATGGGATCGGGCGCCTTCTCCGGGGCGTCAGCGGCCGCGCGACGGGGCGCGTGGTTGCGTTCCCAAACGATGCGCAGGCCATCGAGCGTAAGGAATTCGTCCACAATCTGGATGTGCTGCGAGGCGCGGGCGATCAGCGGTGCCTGCCCCCCGGTGGCGACGACTCGCGCATTTTCGCCGATGACTTTCTTGAGGCGCGTGACGATTCCATCCACCATGTCCGCATAGCCGTAATACAGCCCCGCCTGCAGCGACTGCATTGTATTCGTGCCGATGATCTTTCCCGGGTCCTTGATCTCCACGCGAAACAGTCGCGCCGCCCGCGAAAAAAGGGCTTCCGCAGAAATTCCGATTCCGGGCGCCAGCACCCCGCCCAGATATTCTCCGCGCTCGGATACCACGTCAAAATTAATCGCCGTTCCGAAATCCACCACGATGCACGGCCCGCCATATTTGGAAAATGCGGCCACGCTGTTCACGATCCGGTCCGCGCCCACTTCCTGGGGGCTGTCGTAGAGCACCGGCATGCCCGTCTTGATGCCCGGTTCGATGAACATCGCCTTCACGTGAAAATACCGCTCGGACATTTCCTCCAGAGTGGAATTCAGCGGCGGCACCACCGAACTGATGATGACGTTGTGCACCGCCGTGGGATCGATCCCCGCCAACGTAAACAGATCGCGCGTGAGGATGCCGTATTCATCCACCGTCTGATCGCGCGCGGTGGTGAGCCGCCAGTGCGCCACCAGTTCGGCGTCCCGGAAAAAGCCCAGCACCGTATTCGTGTTTCCCACATCGAGCGCCAGCAGCATCAATCCGCCTCTGTCAGGGTGCCGGCTATCACCGGCAGGATCCGCCCGTCATCGTGTTTCACGCGCAGCAGACCGCCGGGCTCGAGGCCTTCGGTCGTGCCCACATAAGTGTCCGTGACCGTCGTAATGCGCACGCGCTTGCCGCGAGCGTAGCTGGAAACTTCGCTGAACCGCGCCACAATCGCCTCCGGCCCTTCCACCAGGAAACGATTGTAGTAGGAGTCCATGTGCCGCAGCAACCGCGCGACCAGTTCCACGCGCGAATGCGCCCTGTGGGTCTCGATGCGCAGGGAAGTGGCGATTTCCGAAAGTTCATCCGGAACGCGCTCGTGGTTCACGTTGATTCCGATTCCCACCGCTACGTAATGAATTTGGTCCTGCTCGGCGTTCATTTCCGTCAGGATGCCGCAGAATTTTTTGCGCCCGAACAGCAGGTCATTCGGCCAGCGCAGGTCGGGGACCATCCCGGTTTGCTCCACGATGGCTTCGCGAACCGCAAGTCCTGCGACCAGCGTGATCAGTGGAGCCTGCTGGGGCGCGATGGGTGGCCGCAGGAGCACGGTCATGTAGATGCCGTTTGTCTTTTCCGAATACCACGTATGCCCGGCGCGCCCGCGCCCGGCCGTCTGTTCCTCGGCGATCACGACGGTTCCGTTGGGCTCGCCCTGCTCGCCCAGCAACATGGCGACGGAATTGGTGGAATCAATCTTGAAGAAATGGTGGATGCGCTTGCCGAACGGGCCGGGCGGCAACCTCCGGCGCAGAAGTTTCGGCGCGAGAATGTCGGGCACTTTTTCGATCTGATAGCCGCTGCGCGGGTGCCCCTTCACGCGCAGGCCCAGCGAACGCAGTTTTTCGATCCAACGCCACACGGTGGACCGCGAAACGCCGATTTCGCGGGCGATCTTCGACCCGCTGATGACGATCATGGCGTTGTCGGCGAGCAGCGCCAGCAGCGCGTCAATCCGGCGATCGGTGGAGCCGTTCAGAGTTTGTTGCTTCATGGCGGTTCCGGGAAAAACTCAGGCGCTGTAAAATCCCGCACTTCCCGCAAGTTCTGTCCCGCCGCGCTTGGTTCGTATGCTTGGGAAACGCGGCCCCAAGTAGCACAGGCTTCAGCCTGTGTGCTTTTTGAGCGTGAAAAATCAAAATCCCACAGGCGGAAGCCAGTGCTACCAAAAACCTGCAAGCTAGGCCGAGGCGCCGGAATTCTTTTCCAGTTGCGCGAGCCGTTCGGACAACTTTGCGAACTCCGCCTGGCGCTCGGCGAGCGTGGTTTCCAGCCCCTGCACGATGTGTTCGGGGGCGCGGCTGCGAAACGTCTGATCTTCCAGGCGCTGCTGCTTTGAGGCAATGTCCTTTGCGAGCCGCTCCAGTTCCTTGCGCAACCGCGCCACTTCCGCCGGAATATCCAGCCCCGCCTCGAACGCGATGAACAGCTCGAAATCCTTGGTCGACCGGATATTTCCTTTGGTCGAATCGAACGGGAGCGCCGCAAAGGAAAGGGAAGAGATATTTGCCAGGCGCAGAATTGTATCGAGACTGCCTTCGATGGTGGATTGCACCTGCGTTGACGCCGCCGCGATCTGCGCGGGAAGCTTGGCCTTCTGGTCGGCCTTCATTTCGGCGCGAATGTTGCGTGCCGCCGTAATGATCTCCTGCACCAGGACAATCTGTTCCTCGGCCGCGGCGTCGATGCGCTCGGCGTGGGGCTCGGGAAAACGATCCAGGGCAATCGAGCGCGCACCCTCTGGCTGCGGCAACTGGTGCCAGAGTTCCTCGGTCAAAAACGGCATGAAAGGATGGAGCAGCCGCAGCGCGCTCTCAAACGCTGCGAACAGGTTTTTCCAGGTGGCCGCCGCCTTCGGGCGGTCGGCGGAAGTCAGTTCGGGCTTTACCCATTCGATGTACCAGTCGCAGAAATCGCCCCAGAAGAAGTGGTAGACGACGTGCGCCGCTTCGTGAAAACGGAAATGTTCCAGCGCGTCGTTCACCTGTGCCGTGGCGCGCGCCAGGCGCGAGAAAATCCAGCGGTCAACAAGCGCGACCTGCCCGTTCACCGCATGCGGCGCCGCGGAACGCACTTCCGGAGCGGCCAGGGCTTCCAGCGTCTCGCCCCCCGCCGTTTCGTATTTGTCCAGATTCATGAACACGAATCGCGCGGCGTTCCAGATTTTATTGGCGAAGGCGCGGTAGCTCAGGATGCGCTCTTCGGAAAGCACGATGTCGGTTCCGGGAGCGGCCATGCTCGCCAGGGTGAAGCGCATCGCGTCGGTCCCGAACTTTTCATTGAATTCCACGGGATCGATTCCCGTGCCTTTGGACTTCGACATCTTCTGGCCTTCCGCGTTTCGCACGATCGAATGCATCCAAACCTGACGGAAAGGAACTTGGCCGGTAAATTTCAGGCCCATCATGATCATGCGCGCGACCCAGAAGAATAAAATGTCGTACGCCGTAACCAGCAGAGTGGTTGGATAGTATTTTCGGTAGTCGGGCGTATCGTCGGGCCAGCCCATGGTCGAGAAAGGCCACAGCGCGGAGCTGAACCAGGTCTCGAGCACGTCGGGATCTTGTGTCAGCTTGACTGATCCGCATTTTGCGCAGCTTGCCGGGGTCTTGCGCGATACGGTGATTTTCTTGCAGTCGCCGCAATGCCACGCAGGAATCCGGTGTCCCCACCAAAGCTGGCGAGAAATGCACCAATCGCGGATGTTGCGCATCCACTCGAAATATTCTGCGCGACGATTGTCGGGCAGGAGTTCCACATCACCGCGTTCCACGGCGGCGATGGCGGGTTCGGCCAGCGGCTTCATTTTCACGAACCACTGCGTCGAGGCGCGCGGCTCGATGATCGTGCCGCAGCGGTCGCACGTTCCCACGGCGTGGGTGTGGTCCGCAATTTTTTCGAGCAGTCCGGCTGCTTCCAGATCGGCGACCACGCGCTTGCGCGCTTCAAAGCGGTCGAGCCCCGCGTAGGGCCCCGCCGCAGCGCTCATTTTCGCGTCGTCGGTCATCACGTCGATTTCCGGCAGGTTATGGCGGCGCCCAATCTCAAAGTCGTTCGGATCATGCGAGGGCGTGACTTTTACAGCGCCGGTGCCGAATTCGCGGTCCACGACAAAGTCATCGACGATGGGAATTTCGCGGTTTACCAGCGGCAGCAGAACCATTTTGCCGATGAGATGCTGATAGCGCACGTCGCTCGGGTGGACGGCCACGGCCGTATCGCCCAGCATAGTTTCCGGACGCGTGGTGGCGACGACCACGTGTTCGTTTGTGCCCACGATCGGGTAGCGGATGTGCCATAGATGTCCCTGTCGCTCTTCGTGGACGGTTTCCAGGTCGCTGATGGCGGTGCGGCATTGCGGACACCAGTTCACGATGTAGTGTCCGCGATAGATCAGGCCGTCTTCGTAGAGGCGAACGAAAACCTCGGTCACGGCGCGGGAAAGCTCGGGGGAAAGGGTGAAACGCTCGCGCGTCCAGTCGCAGCTTTCGCCCAGCTGCAGCATCTGGCTGGTAATCGTTCCGCCCGATTCCTTCTTCCATTCCCATACCTTGGCCTCGAACGCTTCGCGGCCCAGGTCGCGGTAGTTGATTCCCTGGGCTGCCAGTTGCCGCACCACGACGCGCTGCGTGGAAATTCCGGCATGGTCGGTTCCGGGCAAATAGAGCGTGTTGTAGCCCTGCATGCGCCGCCACCTGGTCAGGATATCGATCTCGGTGTGGTCCAGCATGTGCCCGATGTGCAGCGACCCGGTGACGTTGGGCGGGGGAATGACAATGGAAAATACGGGGCCCGGCGCGTTCACGTCGGCGCGGAACAGTTTTTCCTCGGCCCATCGTTTGGCCCAGCGCTGTTCGATCTGTTGTGGCTCGTAAGCCTTGGGAATCTCTCTCGGCATATTCTCCGGCCTTGTGTTCAAGAGAATTACTATACGGATGCTGATGCGGACGGTCAAATACCCGGCGGGCAGGCGGGAAGGCACACCAATAGCCGGGAAGACGAACACAGAAACGCAAAATCAGATCGAAGGAACCCAGGCGGATAGAATCTTTTACTGTTTTTCGATTTCCCGTTGAACAAGCACGTGAACGATGGGCCGCAAAAATTCCTTGGTGATGATATCCACCACCTGGGGACGCACTTTTTCCAGGATTCTCTGAACCACGGCTTCGACCAGATCAGCGTCCGGAACCACGGGAGTCGAGTGTGCTTCTGGAGTGGAAATGTTACTTTCCGTTTTCGCCGCCGGAACCAGAGCGGTGGATTCCGATTCGGCTGCGGCTTGTGACGAGTGCTGTTCGGCGGACGTTTCGTCGGATTGTCCCGAGTGCTGTTCCGAGATGGCCTCGCCGACGCCGGCCTGCATCGTTTCCGTCAGGTCAGCCCAGTCCTGTTTGGAGGATTCCGATTCGGCCGCGGGGTGTTCGGCGGTCATTTCCGCGGCTTGTGACGAGTGCTGTTCGGTGGACGTTTCCGCGGATTGCACCGAGTGCTGTTCCGAGACGGCCTCGCCGCCGCCGGCCTGCATCGTTTCCGTCAGGTCAGCCCAGTCCTCTTTGGAAATTGATCGAACTGTATCCTCGGCGCGCTGTGCGGATATGGCCGGCCACGGCGCCGTGTGAGTTTCGGCGGGCTTAACAGGTTCGGGCGCCTTTTCATCCGCGGGAGCGTCCGGTTGGACGGCAGCAGTGCCTGCAGCAGTGTCTGCAAGCGGGTCCGCAGCAGGAGCTATGCCCTTTTCGGATCCGGAAATTTCTTCGGAAGCGGCAGATGAAACCGGCGCAGCCTCTGGAGATTGCGAATGTTCGGGCGATTCAATTCCTTGAGCGGCGTCGCCGGCGTCTGGAATGGGGGTGTCCCACCCGGCAGCTGGCTGCATTTGCTCCGCTTTATTTTCTGGTTCTTCTTCTTGCCCGGCGGGCTGCGGCGGGGCCGTGGCCATCCACTCGAGGGGGTTCGCGGCAAGATCCTCAGGTGGTTTGGAATCGACGTTGAGATCTGCCTGGGCAGCAGGTTCCAGCAGAATTGGCGCGGATTCCACAACGCTCTCGGAGGTATCTTCCTGCTGTTCTCGAACGAGTTCGAGCGGCTCGACCGGCTGTATCAGGATGCCTTCATCGTGTTGGGGCAACGATTTCTCGACTGGGGCCGGTTCGCTCGCGGCGGGACTGACCGAAGCATTTTCCGATTGGTGCGCTTCCGGTTCCGGCTCTGGTGTGGATTCGTCATTGCGCCAGAAAATCGGGTCGCCCAGCGCGGCATCGCGCGCACTGGTCAGGATTTGGTCGTCGTTAACCGGCTCGACGGTTTCAGCCGCAGGCGCCGGGTCTTCCGGGGCGGCAGTCTTCAATAACTGGCTAAAGGCGACGGGATGTTCGCCCTCTGCGAAATCAACACGGCCTGCGGGAACCTGAAAATCTTGCGCGGGGGAATCCTCGAAAGTCTGCATCTGTGGCAAAGACTCTTCGGCAATTGCGGTTCCACTTCGGCTGGCCCGTTCTTGATGGGAGGCCACCGCCTTGGAAGCAGAAACCGTAACCAGGCGTTCATTCATCGATCGATCGAGCAGGGTCTTGACCATCGTAATGAGGGGTTCCGGGGGAACAAACGGCTTCTTCAGAATACCGTCCGA
>DATLTA010000130.1:0-26520 GCA_035533775.1 Candidatus Dormiibacterota bacterium
GAAATGCTGTACGTGCAGGAAAAGACGCCCGATGACGTCATTCCGGCGACGCACCAGCTGGAAGCATTGTTGCGAAGCCGGCATCCCACGCGGGCCCGGTATTCAGTGATGAACCTCACTGCGATCCTGGAGGCGGCGCGAAAGATAGCCCTGGCCCTCACAATCGTTCTGGTGCTGATTGGATTTATCGCATTGCTTGTCAGCGGCATCGGGATTATGAACATCATGCTGGTGACGGTGCGGGAACGCACGCGGGAAATCGGCATTCGCAAGGCCATTGGCGCGCGGCGAAGAGAAATTCTGAACCAGTTCCTGCTGGAGGCGTTTTTGATCAGTGGATTCGGGTCCGTGGTGGGAATCCTGATCGCGGCCGCGATTCCGGTGATGGTGCAGCCGATGCTCCCGGGGAACATGCGCGTGCCGGTGCCGTGGCAATCCGTGGTTCTGGCGTTTCTGGTGTCGTGCTCGGTAGGAGTGTTCTTCGGATATCTGCCGGCGGACCGCGCGGCAAAATTGCAGCCCACCGAATCGTTGCGATATGAATGAGCGCGGCGAAATGTTTTCTTCGATGCTTGAAAAATAAGAACGGCTTCGGCATGGGTGGGAGTCCATGCGTGCGGGGCGCCGGGAAAGCAGGTACGGAACGATGTGTGAGCGGTGGAACATGTGGATTGGCAAGTGCCGCCGGTCGATAGCGGCATGGACGGTGTGTTTCGGGATTCTGATTCTGATTCTGAGTTTCGCGCAGTGCGGCCGCGCGCAGGACGCAAGCACTCCCATTCCCCGGAAACTGACATTGAAGGAAGCTGTGACCCTGGCGGTCAGCAACAGCCGCGATCTGGCGCTGGCCCGCGTGCAATACGGATTGGTGCAGCGCGAAGCAGGCGTGATGGGATCGGCTTTTCGCCCGAACCTGTACACGGGGACCGGCGCGGCATATACCAGCGGGTTCCCATTGCTTGCTGGAGGAGGCGCTCCCGCCGTTTTCAACCTTTCTTACAGCCAGCAAATCTTCAATCCTCCGCTGAAAGGGGAACAGCGCGCGGCCCAGCAGCGGGCCGAGGGACAACGATTTTCCATGGAAGGCGTGCGTGACGCCGTGATGGTGCGCGCCGCGCTCGGGTACCTGGAGCTTGCAAAAGTCCGGCACGCCCTGGAATTGATGCACAGCGAACGCCTCAGCGCCAGCCGCATACTGGACGCCACGCGCGAGCGCGCCGATGCCGGGCGCGAGCTTCCCATCGACGTGACGCGCGCCCAGCTGACTTCCGCAAAAATCGAGCAGCGGATCGCTCAACTGGAGGACCGGGATGAAACCCTTTCCGGCCAGCTGCGGGACATGATGGGATTGCCGGACGATCAGCCTCTGGAAGTTTCCAACGAGGATTTTCCCATCGCCGCCCTCGATGCTACCAACCAACTGGTCGCCGAAGCGTTGGCCAACAACACCGATTTGAAAGTCGCGGAGGCGGAAAAGCGCGCCCGCGAAGAAAAACTGAAGGGCGAGCGAGGCGGATACTGGCCCACCTTTGCGCTGACGGGCCAGTACAACGTGCTGAGCAAGTTCAATAATTACGGGGATTTTTTCAATAAATTCCAGCGCAATAACGTCATCTTCGGCGTGGAAGTCCGGATTCCGATCTTTGCGTCGCGCACCAAGTCCGCGGTGGCGTTTGCGCGGGAGGATCTGAACGCTGCGAGCCTGGAGCTTGCGAAAAAGCGCAGCGAGCTCTCCCTCGATGTCCGCCAGAAAGCCAGGCAGGTCCATGAGGCCGATCTGGGCGGCGAAGTGGCGCGGCTGGAGCTGAAGATCGCGCAGGAAAACGTGCAGGTCCTGCAGGCACAGTTCGACCAGGGACGCGGCAGTCTGAAAGACCTGGAAGACGCGCACATCGATGAAAACAACAAGTGGCTGGCGTATCTGGATGCGAACTACGCGCGCCAGCAGGCGGAACTCGACCTGCTCGAAAAGACCGGGCAGCTGAGCAAAGTGCTGCAATAGAGAAAGCAAGATCGTGCGGACCGCGCCAGGGCGATTTCTTTCCATCCGGATCGTTTGGGCGGAAGAATTTTGAGGCTTTGCCCCATGTTTCCAGCGGGGAAGCACACCCGCGGAGTTTTCTCGCGAGGCGCGCCTTGTTTCAGGTAAGATAAGACCTTCAGTCCGCGTGGAAGTGCGACGCGAAGCTGTGGATCGTTATTTGGATCGCCTTTGGATTAGGGGAAGAAAAGAATGCCCGAAGTGATGAAAACGCTGTTTTTGAATCCGCCCAGCTATGAAGGTTTCGATGGTGGAGCCGGCGCGCGCTATCAGGCGCGGCGTGAGATCAAATCCTTTTGGTATCCCACATGGCTGGCGCAACCCGCCGCCATGGTTCCCGGCAGCCGGCTGATCGATGCGCCCCCTGAGGGGCTTACGGTGGATCAGGTGGCGCCGCTTGCTAAAGACTACGAATTGGCCGTGCTGCATACCAGCACACCCTCTTTTGCGAATGACGCGAAGTTTGCGGCGCACCTTAAGGAAATAAATCCGAAGATCATGGTCGGCATGGTGGGGGCGCACGTCGGCGTTCTGCCGTTGCAGTCGATGAATGCCGCTCCCGCAGTGGATTGGGTTGCCGTCGGAGAATTCGATTACACCTGCGCGGACATTGCGGCGCGGATGCCGCTGAAAGACGTGGGAGGCATCGCCTACCGCGACAACGGGCGCGTTGCGTTCACGCCGCCCCGGCCGACGATTGAGAATATGGACGATCTTCCTCACGTTGTGGAAGTATACAAGCGCGACCTGAAGATCGAAAATTATTTCATCGGCTATCTGCAACATCCCTACGTTTCGCTCTATACCGGGCGGGGATGCCGCTCCAAGTGCACATTCTGTTTGTGGCCGCAGACCCTGGGCGGGCACCGGTACCGCGTGCGCAGCCCGGAAAACGTCGCGGAGGAAATGGCGCTGGCGAAGAAGTATTTCCCGCAGGTGCGCGAATTCTTTTTCGATGACGACACCTTTACCGACGATGCGCCGCGCGTCGAAGAAATCGCGCGCCGACTGGGCAAGCTGGGACTGACCTGGTCGTGCAACGCCAAGGCCAACGTGCCGCGCAAGACCCTGGAAATCATGAAGGACAACGGGCTGCGCCTCCTGCTGGTGGGATACGAATCCGGCGACGATCAGATCCTGATCAACATCAAGAAGGGCGTGCGGCTGGACATCGCCCGCAAGTTTTCCCAAAATTGCCGCGAACTCGGCATCAAGATTCACGGCACATTCATCCTCGGCCTGCCCGGCGAGACAGCGCAAACGATTCAGAAGACCATCAAGTTTGCCTGTGACATCGAGCCGGAAACCATTCAGGTCTCCCTGGCCGCGCCCTATCCGGGAACCGAGCTGTACCGGCAGGCGCAGGAGCAGGGCTGGCTGCAGATTCAGAGCGGCGACCTGGTGGACACGCACGGCATCCAGACCGCGGCAATGAATTATCCGGGCCTGGAATCGACTGTGATTTTCAATTCGGTCGAGGAGTTTTACCGGAAATTCTATTTCCGTCCGCGAAAGATGTTTTCGCTGTTCGGCGGGATGCTGAGAAACCCGGAAGTGATGAAGCGGCGGCTCCGCGAAGGCGTCGAATTTTTCAAGTTCTTGCACGAGCGCAAAGCGACGGCGCGCGAAATGGCGCAAGCCGCGGCCGCGGCTTCCGCTTCGAGCTCTGGGGACTGAGAATTACCCGAGTTTTCCCGCGCGGCATTTTTGTTTATAAAAACTTGACGGCTCCCCGGCCGAGAATCTTCGCCCGCCGGAGTGGGCCCGGGACAACGGATCCGGGATTGCAAGAAATTGCTCCGTGCGACAATTTCACACCCATCCGCCGGTTGCCGCGAGCGTTGCAGCCCGCCCCGTTAGAGGCGGAAATTTCTTTCTGGTGCCGCGCCTGAAATGACCTCCGCAAAAACCCACGAGACCAAAACCTACGTCCTCCTGTTTCTGCTGGTGCTGTTCGGATCGGTGGGCAATACCATATTGAGCAAGGGAATGAAGGACCTCGGCGATCTGGATATTTCGCGCCTTGCCACTCTGGAATCGGGCGCCGTGCACGTACTGACCAGCGGAACCATCTGGCTGGGCATTGCCCTCATGCTGCTGTTCATGGTGTGCCACATGCTCGTGCTTTCCTGGGCCGACTATAGTTTCGTGATGCCATTTTCCGCCATCGCCTACGCCCTGGTGCCGCTGCTCGGTTATCTGTTCCTGAAAGAACAGGTTTCCGTGGAGCGCTGGATCGGCATCGTTTTGATTTTTCTCGGCGTCCTTTTGATCAATCGCACACCTCCCCGCACCACGTCCCGCGCGACGGAAACGAGCGCGGCGGACTGACATGCGCACTGCCGTGATCCTCACGATCGTCGTGCTTACCGGAACGGGCGGGGAAATCTGCCTGACGCACGCCATGAAGCGGCTGGGCGAGGTTCACGATTTTCGTCCGCGCGCGATTATGGCTTTCGTGTTGCGTGCGCTGCGCGTCGGCTGGCTGTGGATCGCTGTGCTGTTGATGGCGGTTTCTTTCTTCTCGTTTTTGGCGATGCTGTCCTGGTTTCCCGTCAGCTTTGTGATTCCGGCGACTTCGCTGGCTTACGTGGCCGGAGCGTTTGGCGCGAAGATTTTTCTCGGCGAGCAGTTGAACGCCACGCGCTGGGCGGGCATCCTGCTGATCTGTTTTGGCGTGGCCATGGCCTGGGTGAACAATCTGGCGGCTGGCCTGCACGTTCCTTCGACTTTCGCGATGTTCCGCTGGGCGATCCTGGCGCTGGCGCTCGGGCCGCTGTTTTACTATCTGGTGGCGATGTATTCCGCGTGGCGATTTTTTCGCGTGGCGCACCGGTCTTCCGGGCATACGGCCACCGGCAACGGGGTCCACGCGCCTGCGATCAGCGTGCTGAAGCCGTTGCGGGGCCTTGACCCGGACGCATATGAGAATTTTGCGAGCTTTTGCCGGCAGGATTATCCCACGTTTGAGATTTTATTCGCCGTCTCGGACGCTGCGGACCCTGCGGTTCCAGTGGTTGAGAAATTGATCGCGGATTTTCCCGGCTTGCCCGTTCGATTGATCGTAGTGACCGAGCGTCTCGGGGCCAACGGAAAGGTATCGAATCTGTGCCGCCTGACGCGCGAAGCGCGGCACGATTTGCTGGTGATCACGGACAGCGACGTGCGCGTGGAGCCCGGATATCTGCGCAGCGTCGCGGCGATGTTCCGCGATCCGAAGGTGGGCGGAGTGACCGCGCTCTACCGGGGCAAGAATAATCTGCAATTCGTCGCCGCGATGGATTGCGTGGGCTCTTCGGCGGCGTTTTGCGGCGCCGCGCTGGTGGCGCGCGAACTGGAAGGCGTCAAGTTCATGATGGGCTCGACGATGGCCACCACGAAAGAGCGCCTCGCCGAAATCGGCGGGTTCGAAGCCATGGTCGATCTGCATTCCGACGACTACGAACTGGGCCACCGCATCGCCGGCTGCGGCTACCGCATCGAGCTGTTGCCTGAGCCGGTCTGGATGGCCTTTCCCTCGCAAACGCTGGGAAAATACCTGCGCCACGAATTGCGCTGGGCCATCGGTATCCGCAATATTCGTCCCGGCGGCCATTTTGGCATGTTGTTTACGCACGGACTGCCCTGGGCGGTTGCGGCAGCCTGCATAGCCCCGTCGGGAACCGTGGCGGCGGCGTATTTGTGCGCTTATTTCGGTTTGCGGTTCGCGATGGCCTGGGTTGTGGGCGTCTGGGGACTGCGCGATCCGATCTTGCGCCGCCGCTTTTGGTTGCTGCCCATCCGCGACCTGCTTTCGTTTTTTGTGTGGCTGGCCAGCTTCGGCATGAACCGCATCGAGTGGCGGGGAAGCGCATTCACGCTGGAAAAAGGTCGCATGGTGCCCGTGGCGCCGCGAGCCGGCCGCCTCTAGCAGATTGCAATTCCATGTCTGAATATTGAGTATCCACCGAACTACTCCACAAACATAGCTGCGCGACAATGTGTCGGCAAAATTCTGGAAGATGTGAAGAAGAGGAAAATTGGTCCGCAATAGAATTTTTGGCAAGTGCGATGCCCAAGATTCTGGCTTAGGTAGCACAGGCTTCAGCCTGTGCGGTTTAGATCTTGCACATCTAAACTTCACACAGGCTGAAGCCTGTGCTACACGGTCTCAGGGTTTGTAAATAACTTTCGCGGCCACGGCGCCCACCAGGACCAGCACGGACAGAATCACCCAGTTGTAACTGGTACCGTAGGTGGACGTGGGGAAATGGTTGCTGATCATCAGGAAGATCAGCGGGACGGTCATGTAGGTGTTGTGCCGGGTGCGGGCTTTGGCCCGCTCGGCCAATTTCACGTCGTGCGGTTTTCCATCGCGCACCGCGTCCAGCATCTTGCGCGTCGCGGGCAGGATGCGCATCCAGACGTTGGCGGCCATGATCGTGCCGAACAGCGCGCCGATATGGATGAAGGCGGCGCGACCGCTCATCACATGCGTCAGGGCGTAGGCCAGCGCGACGATCAGAAGGTAGGAGACTGTTCCGGCAAAAATCGGCGAACGCCCCAGTGGGGATAGCCACAGCAGTTCGTAAACGGCGTAGCCTCCGATCAACGTGCCGATGCCGATCGCGATTCCCATTCCCAGGCTGATGTTCGAAACGCTGTCGTCCAGCAGCAGGCCCCCGGAGTAATACAGCAGTCCCAGCAGCAGAAAGCCGGAAACCCAGGTGATCAGCGCCTCCCACCGGAACCAGTAGAATTTTGGCGGCAGTGACTTTACCGATGTCTGCTTTTCAACGACGGAAAAAGAGCCGCTGTGCACCATCCAGACCTGCGGCGTTTGCCCGGACGCTCCGGCCGCCTGTTCGGCCAGTGTCATCCGTCCATCGAGCTTGGTGAAATAATAGGTTTGCCCAATCCAGTACACGCCGGCCAGAACGTGGATCCAGCGGAGAATGAGGCTTGACCATTCGCTGACGGCGGGCGGCATCATGATTTGCTCCCCTGAAATCCGGCGCATCGGGAATCGTGCGAAACTCAGGTGGAAGATGGTACTGGCCGGGCACGGCGATCTCAAGAACAAACACCGCGGATGCCAATCCATTCGATGGATTCATTCCATTCAAGCCGTGGATGGAGTTTTGCTCTCGCCGCACGGCGCCGGTTGCGGGGGAATTTCCTGTGTCGATTTTTTTCGTGTTTCTGCCCGTCCGGAACCGCGCATAAAAATACCCCCATCAGGGAACAAGACGATGGAGGCCCTCCTGCGCTATAATATCGCGTCGCCAAACCTGATTCACCGCAGAGGAAAGCAGCGTGCGCGAGTGATTTTGGCGGCGTCCGTCGGGTGGGGGATGGTGCAATCGGTAGCACGGCTGACTCTGACTCAGCTAATCTTGGTTCGAGTCCAAGTCCCCCAGCCAATCTCACAGTGAATTTTTCCCGCTGATCCTTACCAGTCGCCTGTCAATTCGTTCGCCTGGACTCGTTCGTCTGAACAAGCGGGTGAGGCGTTCACTGGTAATCGGCGGCGGCGTCCTGCCCCGGCTCGGGCAGCCAGAAGCTGGCGACAAAGCCGATCGCGTACGCCAGAAATCCCACGATCCCCGCCGCATAGGCCAATTGCCTTGCTGCGGTTCCGCCCGGCATGTAGGTAACGATGTTGGTCGTGATCAGCGCGGCCGAAGTGCCCAGCATGCGCCCGCCGATATTCGCCGCAAAACTCTCTCCGGTGCCCCGCAAGTGCACCGGATAGACCAGCGGCAGGTAATTCCCCCAAAAATTGAATTGGGCCACGCTGACCAGACCCAACAGGAAAATTCCCCACGTGGACATGTCCATATCCCGCACGGCCGGCAGAAGCACGACGAACGGAATGAGCAGCAATCCCGGAATCTGGAACATGCGCAGCAATTTTTGCCGGCTCAGCAGGCGAACCGCCAGAAAAGCCATCAGAAAACGTCCCAGCAAACCTCCGAATTCCTGCCAGCCCTGCAGTGTGCCTACCCGCTGCTGCTGAGCGGCGTGAGGCAGGATTCGCACCCCCGGCGTGCCCGGAATAATTCTCGCGAAATGCTGCAGCATCCCGAACGAAGCCGCGTAGGCGCAGGCCATCATCAGGCAGGTCAGCAAAGCCGTTTTCCGGAACTTGGGATGGAACAGTTCGAGAACGCTCGGGCGTTTCAGCGTGCCTTCCTTTTTCTTCCGAAGCCAAATGGGAGACTCGGGCAGGAACGGGAGGATGAGCAGGACCGGAATGGCCGGCAAAATTCCCAGCATGAGGGTGTAACGCCACGCATCATGGGCGCCATAAACCACTGGAAAATGCTGGCTGAAAGTGACCGCGACATAATACGCGCCGCTCATCACGATCCCGCCCAGCGACGAAAATCCCTGTGTATACCCGAGGATGGCTTCGCGTTGTTCCCGGATGGGAAAAAGCTCCGCCAGCCAGGCTGTCGACGCGACGAATTCCACCGATACGCCGACGAAGGTGAGAGACCGCAAGACCAGCAGTTGCATGGGAGTTCTTGCGAAAGCCGTTGCCAGCGTCGCAAAGGCCGGGAGCACAATGCTCCACAGAAGGACGCGGCGGCGGCCCAGGCGGTCGATCAGATATCCGCCGAGCAGGCCAAAAATCCCGCCCGCCACCGCAGGCACGTAAAACAGCATCCCGACCCAGTGATTGAAAACGATGCTGCCGGGTTTGGTGCCGAGCAACTCGACCAGAGCGGGTTGCACGACAAGGGTCAGAACCAGAAGCACGAACGTGTCAAACAGAAATCCGACGCAGGCAATCGCGCAGATTCCCCATTGCGTCAGCGTCATTTTCGGGCGTTTGGGATTGGAGGCTTGTTCGCTCATGGAATTATCGAATCGCTTGCTTGCCTTTCCGTGCTACATCGCCGCCGGTCGAGTCGCCCGGTTCGAATCTCCGCTGCACTCGGGGGCTTATGGAATTTCCGCTGCCATCCCGATGCGGCCGTTCGGTGTTTTTGCCCCAGGCGATTTGAATATAATTCGCTCCGGAGCGATAGCATCGCAGAAGATGCGGCCATTTACATCAATCAATTCACAAATAATTTCGGCGCACACACACTGCCGGTCCAGCCCGTGGAATGCGCCGGAAATTTTGCGATACTGGCGCCCGGGCGATATTCGCGAACCGTACAATGCGTAATAATTTTGTGCCGCAGGAGATTTTTTGCAACTTGTTTTGATAGCGTAGCCTGGTTCGTCGTGTCTGGACCGATTTTTAAGCTTCAGGATCAGAGGACAGATACTCTGGGAAGGAAAGGATGAAATCCGTGGATAAAAAAACGTACGATGCCGGCCTGGAAATTCGCAAAGCTGTTCTGGGAAAGGAATATGTGGAGAAATCGCTTCAATCGGCCGATGCGTTCAACCAGCCGTTGCAGGAACTCGTCACCGAATACTGTTGGGGCTCGGTGTGGGGACGCCCGGAACTTCCGCGCAAAACACGCAGCATGCTCAACATCGCCATGCTCAGCGCCCTCAATCGCCCTCACGAACTCAAGCTGCACGTCAAAGGGGCGCTGCGCAACGGCGTAACGCAGGACGAAATTCGAGAAATTCTGTTGCAGGTGGCGATTTACTGCGGGGTTCCCGCGGCGGTGGACTCGTTCCGAATTGCCAGGGAAGCCTTTGAGGAAAGCGCGTCCGCGGGGTAAGGGTTCCGCGCGCGAATTCCGGCGGGCGCTCCGCGCGCGGTTGGCCCGTATCCGCCCGTGGCGACGAAGCCGGAAAGTCCGGCAGAATTGGTTTGCCTCGGACTGCGGCGAGGTCTAGAATCCTGATTCCAGTAGACCCCCAATTGAGGCAAATGCGCGGACCATTTCTTTGAGATGGGTGAAACTGCTCCGTTCCGTTGATGCCCGGTGGGTTGGATTGATTGTGGGCAAGCATTTCATTTTTTGATTGTTCCTACACCCTTGTTGGAACTTTTTGGAACCCGTTGGAACGTTGGAACCCGTTGGAAGGAGACCCATGCGTAGACGAATGGTATGGATCGTAGTCATAGCCATGACCGCCGCAGGATTTGTGGCGGGTGTGCTGGTTGCGAGCAGGATGCAGTCCGTGCAGGCGCAACAAAAGCCATTTCTGGGATATGCGGCAGTTCCGGGAGAGAAGGGTGGGGAAGACGTTACCGGGCCGTACGAGCCGGTAGTGGGCTGGCCCAAGCCCCTGTCGTCAGTGCCCGGGAATAAAAATTGGACCTGGGGAGCGGTCGAAGGCATTTTTGCGGAAAGCCCGAATCGCGTGTTCATCGCGGAGCGCGGCGAACTGCCGGAGTTGAAGCGGCCGGCGAATACTGCTGTTCCGCAGTTCGGACCGAGCCTGTCCTTTCCGACGGCGGAAGTGCCGTTCCGGAATGCTTCGCAGGGGCCGGTAGCCAGCTTGCCGGGCGGTGGCGCGCCGGGGGACCTGCCCCAGGACGCCGACAAAAACTGGAAAGGCAGAAAGGGCGTTGACGCACGCTGGAAAGACAACCTGGTGGTGGTGAATGCCGAGGGCGACATCACGGAGCAGTGGACGCAATGGGACAACTTCTTCAAGCGGCCCCATGCGGTTTACATCAATCCGTACGACCCGCAAAAGAGCGTTTGGGTGGTCGATGATTTCAAGGAGGCGTTGTTCCGGTTCAGCAATGACGGCAAGAAACTCCTGCAGACCATCGGCACCCCCAATCAAGCAGGCGCGGACGGCACGCACTTCAACCGGCCGACGTTTCTTACCTGGCTTCCCGACAGCACCATGTTCGTGGCGGACGGATACAACGGAACGCGCGTCGCGAAATTCGACAAAAACGGCAAGTTCCTTATGGACTGGGGGAAAAAGGGCATTCCGCCAAACGAAATGCGTCCGGGCTATTTCAATACCGTGCACGGCATTGCCGCTGATCCCGTCACGCACCACGTGTATGTGGTGGACCGGTCCAACCACCGGATTCAGGTGTTCGATGAAAACGGCAAGTTCCTGGACCAGTGGCCGCTGGATAAGAATTCATCCGTGAATTTCCTGTATATGTCGGCCGACCGGCACCTGTGGGCCGCGGATGACAGGAATTCCAGGATCGTGGAGTACGACTTGCAGGGACACTTGTTGTACACCTGGGGTACTCTTTCCGACCGGCCTGGAGGGCTGTTCAACACGCACGGGATGAGCGTCGACCAGGAAGGCAATTTTTATGTTGCCGAGGTTGGCAACGGCCGCGCCCAGAAGTTCCGTCCGCGACCAGGAGCGAACCCGGCGCTTCTGATCGGCAAACCGGTCTACTCGGCCTGGAAATAGCGCATTGCCGCATATATTTTGAGTGGCGCGGGCTTCAATCTGCTGGACGCAGTTCGGCGCAAGCGGAACCCCGGAAGGCTGAAGCCCGCCCCGCCGAAAGCTCCCGCTCCAGGCTCGATCCGGCAAAAATTACCGGAAAAATTGTCCGGCTCCGGATAAACTCCACCGTGGTAGTTGACCAATTTCCCGCCATCCCTTAACCTGTTCAGGTTGCTTGTATTCAGCTTTTAGTATGGATGTATCGAGAGTTTGCGACAGTCGGGCTGCTGTACGTGTGCCCGCGAACGAATTCCCTAATTCTAATAGAAACGGACAAAAACACTCATATGCCAGGAATCATAAAGGAAAGATTGTTTACACCCGGGCCGACCCCGCTTCTGATGGAAGCGCAGATGCGCGCCCTGACCATGACGCTGCATCACCGCACGGATGCGTTTCGGAATCTGATGCGGGAAACGCTTGACCTTCTGCGCTACTACTTCAACACACAGAACGATGTCATCGTCTTTGCGAGTTCGGGCACGGGCGCGATGGAAGGGGCGATGTCGAACCTGCTCTCCCCCGGCGACCGCGTTTTGATCGGCACCGCCGGAAAATTCGGCGAGCGCTGGGTACAGCTGGCCAAGGCCTACGGCATCGCATCGGTGGTCGTGGAAGTTCCATACGGCCAGGCGGTTCCGATCGGCGAAATGAAGAAGCATCTGGAATCCAGCGGCCCATTCCGCGCCGTCTTCATTCAGGCGACGGAAAGCTCCACGGGCGTGATGAACGACGTTGAGGCGCTCGGCAAAATAGTCGGCGCGATGCCGGATTGCTGCCTGGTGGTGGACTCCATCACCGGTCTGGGCACCACCGACCTGCGGCCGGACGAATGGGGCATCGACATCATGATCGGCGGATCGCAGAAGGCGACCATGATTCCTCCGGGCCTCGCGTTTGCCAGCATCAGCAAGAAAGCGATGAAGGCGATGGAAACATCGAAACTGCCGCGCTATTACTTCGACTATCTCAAGGAAGCCAAGAGCCTGGCGAAGGGCGAATCCAGCTACACACCGGCGACTTCGCTGGTTGTGTGCCTGCATGCCGCCTTGAATTACATCAAGCAGCTCGGGCGCGAGAACCTGATCGGCAACGCCGCGCTTCTGGCGGAAGCAACCCGCGAAGCTGCCGTTGCCATGGGTCTGAAGAATTTTGCCGCAGGACCCCCGGCGAACGCCATGACCGCGATCAATGCCCCGACCGGCATCGAGTCCACGAAAGTGGTCAAGGACATAAAGGCGCGTTTCGGCGCCATTCTCACTGATGGCCAGGGAACGATGAAGGGGCACATGTTCCGCATCGCCCATCTGGGCTATTACGATTTTCTCGATTTGCTGGCCGTGCTGGCAGCTCTGGAAATCACGCTGTTGAAACTCGGCCACAAGGTCGAACTCGGCAGCGGAGTTCGGGCCGCGCAGAACGTCTATTTGCGCCACTCAGCCTAGGTCAACAGGACAGGGCTTCCGCCTGTCTGATTTCGAACAGGCAGAATCCGAGCCAGACGGGCTGAAGCCTGTCCTGCTTTGCTTTCTTTACGCACTTTTAATAAAAAATTACTTTGGATGATAAAAACACTATGAAAATTCTTGTGGCAGACAGCGTTCCCGATAACATCATCGAAATTCTGAAGGCGGACCCGTCCTGGGAGGTCGTTAACCTGCCTAAGACCAAAGGAAAAGTCGCCGAGGAAATCCACGACGCCGACGCGCTGCTGGTGCGCAGCGCTACGAAGGTGACGGCCGAACTGCTCGATAAGGCGAAAAACCTGAAGGCCATCGGGCGCGCCGGAGTCGGCGTGGACAATGTCGATCTCGACGCCGCCACGCGCAAGGGAGTGCTCGTCATGAATACGCCCGGCGGAAACGCCATCAGCGTGGCCGAGCACACGCTGGCGCTGCTTTTGGCCATGGCCCATCCGGTGACGCGGGCGGACGCTTCGATGAAGGCGGGGAAGTGGGAGAAGAAGAAACTCCTGGGAAGCGAATTGCGGGACAAGACGCTGGGCCTGATCGGCCTCGGCACGATCGGCACCGAAGTCGCGCGCCTCGCGCAGGCCCACAAGATGACCGTGGTGGCCTTTGATCCCTACGTTTCCCCCTTGCTGGCTACCGAACAGAATATCAGCCTGCTGCCGCTGGAGGACGTGCTCAAGACTAGCGATTACATCAGCCTGCACTGCTCGCTGACTCCGGAAACCAATCACCTGATCAATGCAAAGAACCTGGCGCTCACCAAAAAAGGCGTGCGCATCGTGAACTGCGCGCGTGGCGAACTGGTGGACGAATCCGCGCTGCTGGCGGCTATCGAAAGCGGGCAAGTCGCCGGCGCGGGCCTGGACGTATTTGAAACCGAACCGCCGGCCGATCCGCGGCTGATCAATCTTCCCGCCGTGATTGCCACGCCGCACATTGCCGGCTCGACCGAAGAGGCGCAAAACGTTGTGGGGACGCGCATCGCCGAGCAATTGCGGAATTATCTGGTGACGGGCGCGGTCAAGAACGCGGTCAACATGCCGTCGATTTCGCCCGAGGAGTTCAAGAAGCTCGATCCGTACGTCCAGTTGGGCGAGAAACTGGGAACCTTCGTCGCGCAGCTTGCCGACAAGCCGATTTCGGAAGTCTCCATCAGCTATGACGGCGGCCTGGCGGACCTGAATACGCACCTGGTGAAAAACGCCGTGCTGAAAGGCGTTCTCAGCCAGATTCTGGCCGAGCAGATCAATCTGATCAACGCGGGAAGTTATGCGAAGGCGCGCGGCATTGAGGTGGTCGAAGTGCGCAGCGGACGCCGCGCTGCATATTCGAATTCGCTGGGCGTGGCGTTGCGAACCGGAGGGGAGTCCGTGTCCGTACTGGGCATGATCGGGCTCAACAACGTTCTGCGCGTGCTTGGCGTGAACAATATCGACATCGAAGCGCCGCTGAAGGGTTTTCTCCTGGTGATCCGCAATCAGGATATTCCCGGAGTCATCGGCCGCGTCGGCACTCTGCTCGGGCAGCACAAAATCAACATCGCCAATTTCGCCCTCGGCCGCGTCCAGAATTCGGACGAAGCTATCGGCATCGTCAACGTGGATCAGAAAGTTTCGCCGGAAGTTCTGGCCGAACTTCGCGCGATTCAGGCCGTGCGCCAGGCGCGCGTCATTGAAATTGGCTGAGCAAGGCGGCACGCTGGGTCGTCGGACGGAAGCGCCGCATCCTCTGGTTTGCTTCCGTGCGATCCGGTAGCACAGGCTTCAGCCTGTGTCCTTCAGAGTTCGCACGAGCAACACCAGGCAGGCGGATGTCTGTGCTAACTTACTTCCGTCTATACCATCTATACCATTGTCCTTTGCCGGGCCTTCCTGCCGCTCTTCCCTGAACCGGGGCCGGAGCAAAGAAAAATACGATGACACCCGAAGAACAACGCCTCGACGAGGCCCAGCAGCGCACCCAGCACTGGAAGCGATGGGGACCGTACCTCTCCGAGCGGCAATGGGGAACGGTGCGCGAGGATTACAGCCCCAACGGGACGGCCTGGGAATACTTTCCGCACGATCAAGCCCGCTCGCGCGCCTATCGGTGGGGAGAAGATGGAATTGGCGGATTCAGCGACCGTCATCAACGTTACTGCTTCGCCCTGGCGCTCTGGAACGGGCGCGACCCCATTCTTAAGGAGCGTTTATTCGGGCTGACGGGAAATCAAGGCAACCACGGCGAGGATGTGAAGGAATATTATTTCTATCTGGATTCGACCCCGACGCACTCCTACATGAAGTACCTGTACAAATATCCCCAGGCAGCATACCCGTACGATCAACTGGTTGCCGAAAATGCTCGGCGGGGAAAGCGCGACCCGGAATTCGAATTGATGGATACGGGCGTGTTCGACCAGAACCGCTATTTCGATGTCTTCCTGGAATACGCGAAGGCCTCGCCGGAAGACATTCTGATCAAAATCACGGCGTGGAACCGGGGGCCGGACGAAGCGCCTCTGGATCTGTTGCCGACGCTCTGGTTTCGCAACATCTGGTCGTTCGGGGGAAAGCACGGGCACCCGAAGCTGTGGCGCATTGCCGACTTCATGGGCGCGGCGGCCGTTGCCGGGGAGGATAGCCGCTACGGGAAGCGGTGGCTGCTGGCCGAGTCCGCCCCGGAGATGCTCTTCACTGAAAATGAGACGAATTTCAAGCGCGTGTTCGACTACGTGAATGCAACGCCCTATGTGAAAGATGGTTTTCACGATTACGTGGTGAATGGAATCCGCGAAGCCGTAAATCCGGCACAAACAGGCACGAAATGCGCCGCGCGCCATCACCTGCAGATTGCGCCGGGGGCTTCCGCGACGATTCGCCTTCGGCTGACCGATGTGGAGCCGGTGCCGGGAGCCGCAAATCCCTTTGGCCCGGAGTTTGAAAAGACGTTCGAACTCCGGCATGCCGAAGCGGATCAGTTTTATGCGCAGCGATTCCCGGCGGAGCGCTCGGACGACGCGCATGCCGTCACGCGCCAGGCCCTGGCGGGGATGCTGTGGTCCAAGCAGTGTTACCACTACGATGTGCGGACGTGGCTGGAAGGCGATCCAGGGCAGCCCGTGCCTCCCCCGGAGCGAAAAAACGGGCGCAATCACGAGTGGACGCACCTGTACAACGCCGACGTGCTCTCAATGCCCGACAAATGGGAGTACCCGTGGTTCGCGGCGTGGGACCTGGCATTTCACACGATTGCACTGGCGCTGGTGGACCCTGACTTCGCCAAGGATCAGCTCATCCTGCTGCTGCGCGAGTGGTTCATGCATCCGAACGGCCAATTGCCGGCCTACGAGTGGGCGTTCGGCGACGTCAATCCGCCGGTGCATGCCTGGGCGGCTTGGCGCGTGTACAAGATTGAAAAGCGCATCAAGGGGCATGCCGACCGGGGTTTTCTGGAGCGCGTGTTCCACAAGCTGCTGCTGAATTTCACCTGGTGGGTGAATCGCAAGGATCCCGACGGCATGAACGTATTTGAAGGCGGATTTCTGGGGCTGGATAACATCGGCGTGTTCGACCGTTCGCAGCCCCTGCCTACCGGAGGCCACCTCGAACAATCCGACGGCACCAGCTGGATGGGCATGTACTGCCTGAACATGCTGGCCATCGCGCTGGAACTGGCGCGCGAGGACCCTGCGTACGAAGATGTGGCCAGCAAATTTTTCGAGCACTTCGTCTACATCGCGAGCGCCATGAATGATCATGGAACCGGCGGAGTTGCGCTGTGGGACGCGGAAGACGGTTTCTTCTACGATGCGATCCACCTGCCCAATGGCGACCAGCACTATCTGAAAGTCCGATCGATGGTCGGCCTGATTCCTCTTTTTGCCGTGGAGACGCTCGAACCGGAAGTCATCGCGCGGCTGCCCGGGTTTCAGCGCCGGATGCAATGGTTCCTGGACAACATGCCGGAATTCGCGGCGCACGTGGACAGCAGCCAGAGCTCGCCGAACGGCGTGCGCCGCCTGCTCTCCCTGGTGGATCAGAAGCAGCTCGTGCGCATTCTGGGGTGCATGGTCGACAAGGAAGAATTTTTTTCGTCGCACGGCATTCGCGCGCTCTCCAAATATCACGCGGCGCATCCGTATATCCTTGCCATCAACGGCAATGAATATCGCGTGGATTACGAACCGGGAGAATCGCAGAGCGGCCTGTTCGGCGGGAATTCGAACTGGCGCGGCCCGGTGTGGTTTCCGTTGAATTTCCTGATGATCGAGTCGCTCCAGAAATATCACCATTATTACGGCGATGATTTTCAAGTCGAGTGTCCGTCCGGGTCCGGCCGGCAAATGTCGCTGTGGGACGTGGGTGCTGAAATTTCCCGCTCGCTGACGCATCTTTTCCTGCGCGACGAAAATGGGCGCAGGCCCGTGCACGGCTCGATCGAGAAATTTCAGACCGATCCGCATTGGCGCGATCTGATCCTGTTTTACGAGTATTTTCATGGCGACACCGGCGCGGGACTGGGCGCCAGCCATCAGACCGGCTGGACCGGCCTGGTATCCAAGCTTCTGGAACAATCGGGCGAGTAAGGATGGAGGCTTTCATGAACTTTCACGACAAAATTGTTCTAGTCACAGGAGGCACCGGGGGCCTGGGCCGCGAAGTTACGATGGCGTTTCTGGAAGCCGGGGCAAGCGTCGTGGTGACGTACCAGCGGGAGGAAGAATTTGCCGCCGTTGCGTCCGCTGCGGAACGCGCCGGCGCAACACCCCCTGATGGAGCGGCCGTGGATGTGACCGACGCGGCGGCCGTCGAGAAGTTTGTCGCCGGGATCGTCGCGAAGCATGGCCGGCTCGACGTTCTGGTGAACACGGTCGGAGGGTACGCCGGAGGGAAAAATCTCTGGGAGACGGACAGCGCGACGTACGACAGGATGCTTCAACTCAATATGAAAGCGGGGTTCGTCCTCGCGCAAGCCGTTGTGCCCGTGATGATCCGGCAAAATTGCGGATGGATCGTCAACCTCGCGTCGAAGGCGGCGCTGGATCATGGCGCGGGCGGCGCGCTCTATGCGGCGTCGAAAGCGGGCGCGCTGGCGCTGTTTGATTCGCTGGCCGCGGAAGTGAAGCCCTACAACATCAATGTGAATTCCGTGCTCCCCAGCATCATCGATACGTCGGCCAACCGGAAAGCCATGCCCAAAGCGGACTTTTCAAAATGGCCGAAGCCAGAAGAGATCGCGCGCGTGATATTGTTTCTGTGTTCGGAGGAGGCGCGCGTGATTCACGGCGCGGCCATTCCGGTTTACGGGAAGACGTAAGTAGCACAGGCTTCAGCCTGTGTGGGTCTAGAATGCAAATTCACCCAAAAGCGCAGAGGCTGAAGCCTATTTGGTTTTAGAATGTAGATCACCCAAAACCACACAGGCTGAAGCCTGTGCTACTCAGAATCAGTTCCAGAAACTGCCTTCGGTTGCTCGACCAGTTCGACCAATACTTTTTTATTGTTCCGATTCGTGACCAGGAAGAAATTCACGCGCGTGCCGTTAGCGCCGGGGCGTGTGGCGGGATAAATCGGATCGAGTTTGAATTCTGTGCGCAGAATGTCCGTTGCGCGATCCACGTCGGTCACGTCAATTTCCAACTGCTGGATTGCTTCGCCGAATTTTTCCAGAAAGCGTGCGATGGCGCCGTTTCCGCCGGGCTCTTTGGTGGTGAGAATGTCGAGCCGGGCGCAGGAGATGCCGTCCTTCGCGAATTCAAGTTCGTATTCGATCACGTCCTGGTCAGAGGGGGCGTCGGCAAGAGCCGGAGCGCCGTTGGCGGCGCGTATTCGAGCGAAAGTTTCCGGCTGGACGGCGATGCCCACGGTCAGCTTCGGAGCAGAAGAATTTCCGCCACCCTGATCCGGAAATTGTTCACGAACGATGAGTGCATGCAACCTGAAATCGTTTTCCCAATCTTCCAGCCAGCCGTGCGTGCGCTCCATCCCTGAGGCGAAGAGGTTCCGGGCAACCTGCAGGCGCTGCGCCGGATCGCCGCCGCCGAGTTGGCCGATAGATTCCGGAGTTGGCTTGGAAATAGCCCGCAGCTGGCCGGGCATCGCAGTTTTTTTTATGGATTGTTCTCGCGGCCTCGCATACAGGATCGAGGCAAGAGCGGCGACGGCGATGACGCTGCCCACCACTGCCAGCGAAACCCCCGTGGGAATGTGCACCCACGGTTCGGCGAGCATCTTGCCGCCAATGAACATGAGGACGACGGCGAGTCCGTCGTTGAGATACCGGAAATACGGCAAAAGTCCCGCCAGCAGAAAATAAAACGCGCGCAGGCCGAGAATGGCGCAGACGTTCGAGCTGTAGACCAAAAACGGGTCGTGCGTTACGCCGAACACCGCCGGGATCGAGTCCAGGGCAAACACCAGGTCCGTGGTTTCCAGCACGAGCACGACGAGAAACAGCGGCGTGATCAGCAAGCGCCCGTTTTGCCACACGAATAATTCCTGTCTGGTTTCCACCTGCGACATCGGCAGAAACTTCTGCGCCCAGCGCACAATCGGATTTTTTTCGGGGTGTATGGAGTGGTGGGTGCGGAACAACCGGAACCCCGCATACACCAGAAACACCCCGAACACGTAGAGAATCCATTCATATCTTTGAATCAGAACAGTGCCCAAACCTATCATCGCGCCGCGCAGGACCAGCGCGCCCAGAACTCCCCAGAACAGCAGCCGGTGCTGGTAGCGCGGATCGACCCGGAAATACTGGAAGATCAGCAGAAAAACAAAAACGTTATCCAGGCTCAGCGATTTTTCGATGACGTAACCGGTGAAAAATTCGAGGCCGGGCCCGCGCCCGTGCGAGAAGAAAATCCATACCCCAAAGGCGATCGAGAGCGTGACCCAGGCGATGCTTTCGAACAGGGCTTCCCTGAGGGCGATTCTGTGCGCGCGCCGGTGAAACAATCCCAGGTCCAGCAGCAGGAACACCGCGACGCCGGCATTGAACGCGATCCAGAGCGTCCAGGTGCCCATTCAGGCCACGCTCGTTTTTAGAAGTAGATGTCGCATAAATGGTGATTGCGCGCCGCGCCCTCACGGGACGCGGAAAAATGCATGGACCGCCTTCCGGGATTAAAAAATCCTGAAGAAAACGCGGACGCTATCGTGTGCCTGCAGGCACGACCCGCAAATCCTCCGGCTTTTTTACGCAAATTTTGAAGCCGCGGCACCATGATAGCTTGAAAACCGGGTCTTTCGCCCCTGAACTGCCATGGACCGGACCTGCGTTACACCTGTCTGTATCCAATATTTATCCGGGAGATGAGCTTCGGGCAGGCCGGCTCGGGAAAAAACTCACTGGTTTACATTTTGATCTGTGCGGCCGGGTTTCTCTGCGTTGAAATTGTTCAGCGCGATGCGAGACGTTTCGCCCGCCCGGACTGTGACGGGCACATCCCAGCGCAGACGAACGTCGCCTGAAATCGCCTGGATGGCCATCAGGCTGATCCAATAATTGCCCGGCGTGAGATTCTCAAAGGACCCGTGGCCGTTGAGATCCGTGTCGGTCTGTGCGGCCAGATAGCGTTCCTCCGCAAGTTCATAGGAGCGATTTTCCACGCGCTTGCGCTGGTCTGCGACCTGATAGTCCCATTTCACCGACGGATTGACTTGCGAGAGGGCGGCGTCAATCCCTTCGATCGTTTCCAGCGACATGGCTATAAACTTACGAATGCCCGCCATGTACTCTTCTTTTTCCTGCTTGAATTTGTCGGGATGCGCTTCGCGGTCGCTCACCTTGAATTTCGGTTCGGGGAAGCCGGCGCCCTTGAATCCCACGTTGCGTGACATATAAGCGGTGAAAAATTCCGGCACGTCCATAATATCGTCCGCCGTGAGGGACTTGATAAAATCCTCGCCGACCAAACGCACCGTGTGGTGTTTTTTCATCCAGGATTTCAGCTTCGGGGAAACCTTCAGGGAGTCAATGAATTTATTCATGTCGGGAGCAGGATCGTTGTGCTGCGCATCCACCCGGATGTCAGCCATGCTTTTGGTGAGCAGGTAGAACGTCAATTCGCGAACCGGTTCGGGACGCCCTCCGGTGGGCGCCACGTGCGCGGTGAATTCAACGCTCCCGGTGGCCTGCGCCGCAAGCAATGCAGGCAGCGCGAGCAACAATAGTCCGGTGGCCAAGACGGTACAGCAAATCTGCGATAGCGTTTTCATGGGACTCCCCGCGAAGTGTACCTCGCCGCGATGGCGTTGCAAACGGCTGTGCAGCGGAGTGTTTCGCCACGCACACATACCTGCAGAGGCTTGGTGGAAGTAGTTACAACAGGCGGAATGTGACTTCGATGGGAACCACCACGGAAACTGGCTTGCCGTCCGGACCCATGGCGGGTTTGAAACGCCACTGCTTCACGGCTTCGACGGCTTTTTCTTCCAGGCCCAGCCCCGGGCTCTTCACCACTTGTATTTGAATCGCGCGGCCATCCGCGGTGATCACGGCCTGGAGCACTACGGTGCCCTGGTACTTTGCCTTGCGCGCTTCTTCCGAATATTTCGGATCGGGGCAATACGCGCAGGAGGGATAGCCGACGCCGCCAGTTCCCGGATGGAACACTCCGCCACCCGTGCCGCCGCCTGAGCCGGGGCCAAGGCCTCCGCCCGAGCCGCTTCCAATTCCAGTTCCCGTGCCGGTCCCGATCCCGCTGCCGCCGCCGGATCCGCCGGAACTATTCACCAGCTTGGCGAGGGGATCGCCGAAATTATCCAGGTTGGGGTTGGGCATCTTCAGATCCGGAGGGCCGAGCAAAGTTGCCTGGAACTTCGAATCGGGCTTCGTATGTACCATGGGAGGAGCAATCTGATTCAGGCTGAACTTCGGCGCCTTGCCCTTTGTCGCGGGAACTGGTTTGCGCTCGCCGCCACCACCGCCGCCACCGGCCCGTTTCTTGCTTGGAGGCAGTTTCATCGCATAATCAGAAATGTCGATAGGCATCACGTTGACCGGGGGTGCGGTTGCTTTTTTTACCACGGTGTATAGCAGTGGAGATAAAGCCAGTATCGCGATCAGGAGATGCACCGTTAGGGCAATCCCTTGCGCCGGCCCGAAGGACTTGTCCTTGGTCCAAATTTCCTTTACTTTTACTGGTTTGCTCGTCAGCTTGAGCGGCGGCAGCTTCGGCGGCGAAATGAGGTCGCGAATATTCTGCAAGAGAACGTTGTGGTAGGACTGCCAATCCACCGTCATGCGCGAAGAAACGGCCTTGGGTGTCGGTTTGAACCACTCTTTGAAGTTCTCGGAAACGCCCGTGCCGAACTTTTCCGGAGTGAACACCGCGTCCTTGCCGTTTTTGGGCACCTTGATAGGGCGTTCGGTGAGGAAATCCTTCAGATTTGAGATGAAACCCCGCGAAAGAGGCTTGACCGAGCCGGCAAGGCGCGGGGCGGAATCTCCCTTGGGGAGAATCACCTTGGGAGGCGGCGTTCCGGGATCAGTCCATTTTGGATCCAATGTGCTCAAAAAACTTTTGCCTCACTCCGGCGCGAGAATCCTATCGAACTACGATTCTTGCGTGGCACGAATGGATGCCCGGACGCCCACGGCTGACAGGTTAGCAATTCCATTGTAACATTGTGACGTAACCACGAGGAAGAAGGTTTCCGGAGTGAGCGGTACAGGTCGCTGGTACAAGAAGGAACTGTACCTGTCGCGTCTGCCTGCACTGTTGTGGAGTCTCCGGCGCGGCGCGCCCGCATCCATAGCCAAATTATGACCAAACTAGTCGATTTGAAAAGCACCCTGAATCTACCACGCACAGCCTTCCCCATGAAGGCTAGCCTGCCCCAAAATGAGCCGAAGCAGCTGGCGGAATGGGAGGAGAAGAAACTCTACCACCGCATCCAGCAGGCTCGCGCCGGCGCGCCCACCTACGTTCTCCACGATGGGCCGCCGTACCCGACCGGCACGATCCACCTCGGCACCGCGCTGAACAAAATTTTGAAGGATATGGTCGTGAAGTCCAAGACCATGGCTGGCTTTCGCGCGCCGTACGTTCCGGGGTGGGATTGCCACGGCCTGCCGATTGAAACGCAGGTGGAAAAGGAACTGGGCGGGAAAAAGGGAAGTGTTCCACCGGGAGAATTTCGCCGCATGTGCCGCGAATTCGCTTCGCGCTATGTGGATCAGCACCGCCGGGATTTCAAACGCCTGGGTGTGCTGGGGCAGTGGGAAGACCCGTACCTGACGATGAGTCCGCAATATGAAGCCACGATCGCCGACGCTTTCGTCACGTTTCTGGAAAAGGGCTACGTCTATCGTGGCCTCAAGCCCGTCTACTGGTGCATCGTGGACACGACGGCGCTGGCGGAAGCCGAAGTCGAATACGAAGATCATTCCAGCCCGTCCATCTGGGTGAAATTTTCCGTCGAGCCGGGCGAAGCGGCGGAAAAACTGGGATCGGCCGTTTCCGCGGTCATCTGGACGACCACTCCCTGGACGCTGCCGCACAATCGGGCGCTCGCATTCCATCCCGATTATGAGTACGTCGTAGCCGAAACCTCCGCCGGTGCGCTACTGCTTGCGGCGGACCTGGTCGGCCCCGCGCTCGATGCGTTGCAACTGGAAGCGGGAAACGTGCGCGGTCCGTGGAAGGGAAAAGACTTGGCAGGCCTGAAGTTTCGGCATCCGTTTCTGGATCTGCGCGTGCCGGCGGTGCTGGCCGATTACGTCACGCTCGATCAGGGCACCGGCATCGTGCATACCGCGCCGGGTCACGGCGTCGAAGATTTTCAGACCGGACAGAAATACGGCATCGAGGCGTACGCACCGATCGATGACCATGGCCGGTACCTGGAAGGCCTTGCGGAATACAAAGGCAAAACTGTATTTGAGGCCAATCCGATTGTCGTCAACCTGCTGCGCGACCGCGGGGCATTGCTTGGGGAACAGAAACTTTCGCATAGTTATCCGCACTGCTGGCGCTGCCACAATCCGGTAATTTTTCGCGCCACCGAGCAGTGGTTCATCAATCTTGACCAGGGTGGGCCAGGGGTTCCGGAACCGAAGGGACCACCCATCCGTTCGCGAGCGCTCGCGGAAATTTCCAAAGTGCAATGGACGCCCGAGTGGGGCGCCGAACGAATTTACTCGATGATCGCGGAGCGGCCGGACTGGTGCGTCTCGCGGCAGCGTTTCTGGGGCGTGCCGCTGGTGATCCTGTATTGCACGAAGTGCAACAAACAGTTTGACGACTATGCGGCGCTGCACGCCCTCGTGCAGAAATGGTTTACCCGCGAAGGCGCCGACGCTTGGTTCACGCACACGATGGAAGAATTGCTGCCGGAGGGCACGCGGTGTTCCTGCGGAGCGTCAAGCTGGCGCAAGGAAACCGACATCCTCGACGTGTGGTTCGATTCTGGGTCCTCGCATCTGGCGGTGCTGGATCGGCTCGATGCCGACGGGCAGCAGCTTCCCTGGCCCGCGGACATGTATCTGGAGGGGCCGGACCAGTATCGCGGATGGTTCCATAGTTCGCTGCTGGTTGCCGTGGCCGTGCGCGACGCCGCGCCGTACCGTCACGTGCTCACGCACGGGTGGACGCTGGACGCGAAGGGTCAGCCGATGTCGAAGTCGCTGGGCAACGTTGTGCTGCCCACCGATGTGTGCGAGAAGTGGGGCGCGGATCTGCTTCGCCTGTGGGTTGCTTCGCAGGACTACACGGCGGACGTGCGCATGTCCGACAACGTGATGACGCAGCTTTCCGACGCCTACCGCAAGCTGCGCAATACCTTCCGCTTCGCGCTCGGCAACCTTGCCGATTTCGATCCCGCGCGCGATAGTGTTGCCGACGCCGAAATGGAGGAGCTGGACCGCTGGATGCTCTCCCGCATGTCGGAACTCGCGCAGCAATGCCGCAAATGGTACGAATCGTTTGAATTTCACCGCGTTTTCCACGCCCTGCACGATTTTGCCGTCGTGGAACTGAGCGCGTTTTATTTCGACGTGCTGAAGGACCGCCTCTACACCTTCGCCCCGCAAAACCGCGCGCGGCGCTCGGCGCAAACCGCCGTATATCGCATCGCCCGAGCCCTGCTGGGCCTGGCGACGCCGATCACGGTATTCACGGCCGAGGAAATCTGGAAACATTTTCCGCACGTGGCCGGCGATCCCGACAGCGCGCACCTGGCGCTGTTTCCGAATGCCGAGGATTTTGGCGCGCCGCTGGACGCGGCAAAAGCGGCGAACTGGGAGAAGCTTCTGACGGTGCGCACCGAAGTGCTGCGAGCGCTGGAATCCGCGCGCAATGCCAAGACGATCTCAGGCGCGCTTGAAGCCAAAGTGGTGTTGAGCGCGGGCAGTGATCTTGCGCCGCTGCTCGAGCAATATCAGGCCCGGCTCTCTTCGTTCTTTATCGTGTCGCAGGTGCAACTTGCGGGCGCGGCGTCTGTGGACGCGCAAAAATCGGAAGCCATCCCAGGGTTGGCCATTGCGGTGCAGCGCGCCGAGGGCGCCAAGTGCGAGCGCTGCTGGAACTATTCGACGCGTGTGGGCGAAAACACCGACTATCCCACCGTGTGCGAGCGCTGTGTGAACGCGCTCGGCGAAATCGAAGCGGCCCTAGCGGCCTCAGGCAACGCGGGAGGCCAAGGGGCCGCATCCTGATGAGCCGTTCGGCCAACCACAGCGGGAGCGGCGAAAGCAACCGCGGCAGCGACCGCGACATCAACCGCAACCCCGGCGCGGCCTGGCTGTGGTTGTCTCTGGGCGTTCTGGTTGCCGACCGCGCCACGAAATTCGCGATCGAACAATATACCAGCGTTTTTTTTCGCCACCCGATTATTTCGGACATCGTCGTTCTCGTCCACAATCAGAATCCGGGCATCGCGTTCGGTTTTTTTTCGGATTCGACTTCGCGATGGCTTGTGCCGCTGCTGCTGGTGGGCGCCGTGGTCATGATGGTTCTGCTGGCGTGGCTGCTGATCACGGGACGCGCCGGTGGAGCGCTGGCGCACAGTGGCCTGGCGCTGATTCTGGGCGGCGCAGCAGGCAACGCCCTCGATCGGGTGATGCACGGCGGCGTGACCGATTTCCTGGAAGTCCGGCTGGGAAGTTTTGTCTGGCCCGCATTCAATCTCGCCGATTCGGCAATCACGATAGGAGCCGTTCTGGTGCTGTTTGAACTGTTTTTGGACGGTCGGCAGCGGACTGGTCATGCCGGCGCGAAACGCGCCTGACGGCATTTGATTTTTGAGATTTGAAAAACCAAACAGGCTGAAGCCTGTTCTACTTCATCCGATGCCCTCGACTTCCACAACACAGCAGAAACTGAAGGCCGCATCGGGGGATGTGGGACACCGGCTGGACTTGTTCCTTGCGGAACGCGTGCCGGAATTGAGCCGGACGCGCATACAGGAATTGATTCGCGAAGGCCACGTGCTTGTGGAAGGGCGAATCGCGAAGGTTTCGCATCGCGTTGCGGCCGGCGAGGTCATCGAAGTGCAAATCCTGCCCCGACCCGCGCTGGTGGCTGAGGCGGAGGATTTGCCGCTCGAAATACTTTTGGTTGACGACGATTTCGTGGTGGTGAACAAGCCGGCCGGCATGGTGGTCCACGCGGGCGCGGGGCACGCGCGCGGAACGCTGGTCAACGCGCTGCTGCACAGGTTGGGGAAACTTTCTGGCGCGGGCGGCGCG
>DATLTA010000131.1:0-8446 GCA_035533775.1 Candidatus Dormiibacterota bacterium
CGCTCGCGAAATACACCGATGACGGTGAAACTGAGTTCGCCGACGTGCAGTGTTTGTCCGACCGGATCGGTGAACGGAAACATCAGGGCCGCCAGCTTGGTCGTGATCAGACAGACCCTGCTGCGGGAAGACGTATCCTCGGCGTCCAAGAATCTGCCACGTAAAATCAACAGGTTCCGAATCCGTTGAAACTCTTCGGTGACGCCCACAAGGTTTACATTGTGCTCCACCGAGCCGGCAATCACGCTGCTCTGCATGCCCCGCGTTCCCGCCACCGCCACCGCGCCGGGGATCGACGCTTTGGCGGCATTCATATCGTCCAGGGACAATTCGTCCTGGAGCATGATCGGCCGGTTCGGATCGATGTCCAGACGCGCATAGACCAGGTTCGAACCAACACCTTCGATCTGCGAGATCACGTAGCGCCGCCCGCTCAACGCCACGGTCACTACAAGAACGATGCACGCGCTCCCGATGATGACGCCAAGTGTCGTCAGGAAGGCGCGGACCTTGTTGGCCCACAGGGCTTCCAGCGCGACCATCCATGTCTCATTGCGCAGCATCATGACTATCCACCAAAAATGCTAACAAACTGGATTCCGAAAAAATCGGCTCGTCTTACTTACTTTCCACGCGCTTCAGCGCGTCTTCCACCGATTTGTTGTGGGGATCCAGGGAAAGAGAACGCCGGTACTGTTCGGCCGCCTCCGAGAAGTGCCCCTGGGATTCGTAGAGTTTCCCGAGCCATTCTCGCGCGGACGCATGTGATGGAAGACTGGAATTATTGGGAACCGTCGTCAGATAGGACTTCAGCAGCATCTCCGCCCCGCCGGCATTCCGCCCCTGCATCACTTCCAGGACGCCCCGGTAATACTTCAGCCGGGGATCGTTGGAATCGATTTTCTCGGCGTCGGCCACCGCCTCGGCCATTTTTGCGGAGTTTCCCCGGTCCCGGAAATAATCGGCAACTTCGAAATAAACGCCAATCCGGTCGGTTTGCGACTCCAATATTTTCGAAAACAGTGCATCGGCTTCGCCCAATCTTTTTTTTGTGGCCAAAAATTCCCCGCGCGCCAGATCCCCTTGCATGGGATCCAATTGCGCGAGCGCCCGAATGTGGTTCAAGGCTTTATCGTCGCCGCCACCGACGATGCCCGGCGCGTTCATCTCGTAGCGGATGAGATCGCGTTGCGCCTCAAAATTCGAGGGCTTCAGCTGCACGGCGATTTCAAATTCCTTATGTGTTTTGCGCGCCAGGCTCATCGCGCTCAGGAACATGCTCTGCTCAGCCTTCCTCCCATACGCCTTTCCCAGCCAATCGTGATATTCGGATTCATTCGGAGATAATTGGACGGCCCGCTCCAGGTCCGTTATCGCTCGCGTGAAATCCCCCAGCTGGTAATAGCTCTGGCCCAGCAGGAAATACGGGAATGCGTCGTTTGGTGACTTTGCAATTACGCCGTTCAGAGTATCCACGACGCGGTTGTAGCGCCCGGCGTTGTAGTCGCGTTGCGCATTGGCGAACGGTGTTTGCGCGCGAACCCCGGGCGCAACACACACCAGGCATAGCCCCAGCATGGCAGATGGAAAACGCCAGCTCATTCCGAAGGCACCGGTCGAATCCGCAGATTTTCCTTGAGGGCGACTTCCCCCGGCAGGGCGACCTCATCGCCCAGACTCAAGCCGGACATCACTTCGATCATCGTGGGATTGGCGATGCCTACCTTGATGTCCTGCCGGTGGAGGCGGTCATCCTCGACACGAAACACATAACGATTGCTGCCGTCGACCAGTATCGCGCCGCGGGGAATCACCAGGACGTTGGGGTGCTCGCTGATGTGAATCCGAACGTCGACCGTCGTGTTGGGAAGCAGATCCAGCCGGTCATTGTTGTCCACCGAGCAAAGCAATTCCCCAACACTGCGTGTGCCTCGGTTGACCACCTGCTTGGGTAGCACTTCGGTTCGTCCGCTCCAAACCCGGTCGGGATGCGCATCCCATAAAATATCGACGGACTGATTGAGCGCGATCTGGCCAAGGTCGGGCTCGTCGATAAATGCCCGGACGCGGATATGATGCAAATCGGCAACTTCGGCCAGCAGGTCGCCGGCTTTCACGAAATCTCCCGGGTGAATCGGCAAAGAATACAGCGTGCCATCGAATGGCGCGATGCCATGCGCCGACCTCAATTTTCCCTCAATATCGCTCACCTGGGCGCGGGCCTGGTCCACAAGAAGCCCGACTCGATGTTGATCCATTTGCGATTGTTGTTCCAATTCGGATTTCACCTTTTCCAGCGATTGAAAATCGGCTTCGGCCTGCGCCAACTGCAGTTGATTTTGTTCCAGTTCCTGCCGCGTGGAGGCTTTCTCGGCCACCAGCTTTGTCAGCGAAGCGTTATCGCGGCGCAATTGATCCCGCGCGGCCCTGGCCTTCTGCAGGTCCGCTACCGCCTTGGCAATCTGGCCTGCGCGGCCGCCCGCTTTCGCCACGCGCAGCGCTTCCTGCTGCGCGGCAAGATTGGCGCGGGCTGCCGCAAGTTGCGCGCGCGTTTGCGAGTCATCCAGGGAAAAAAGCGCCTGACCACGCTTGACGTGCTGCCCTTCTACCACAAATACCCGATCGACAAACGTGTCAAAACCCGCGCGCAATGCAGCGGGTGTTACCGGTTCCACTTTTCCGTTGCTGGATACGACCGTACTCAAATTCTGGCGCGTGACCTTCGCGACAGGAACGCTCGCCGTGCCCCCTCTGCCGCTGATAAACACCAGAACGGCCGTCAACACCAGCGCAGCGCCCACGATGATCCACAGTCTTCGTCCCAGCGCGCTCGTCATTCCATCCTCGCTCTGCCAGTTTTCGCTGGCGGGGTCAAAATCGACATTCTAACAAAGTTTCGGGCGGTAAACGAACGACCGGCGGAGGCGTGCTTATCTCCGATTGCAGCCCTCTAAGATGCGCTCCGCCTCGCGCGGGATGCCGCAAGCATCCTGTTTCGGGCTGTCCAGCAGTGTCGAGCCGTAAGAGCCTGTGCTAAAATTTAAGCATGGCCAACGAGCCAGCCCCGGCACAAACCCATGCCCCGAAACACGAACCTCCGACGCCGGGACAGCCAGTTCTCCATCGTGTTTGCATCCAGTGTAACAATATGTTCCGTGTTACGCCGGAGAATTTTGACGCAAAATACTGCCTCCATTGTCGACAGGACCATACATAACGGTAAGGTTAGGTTTTCGCACCTGCCTTCGATTCCGATTCCCCGCCGCGTCCCTATCCACCTCACTTTCGGCTACAATCTGCGCCACGTCTTCGTGAAATGAGATGGAATGATTGAAGCGCGCAATCTGGTGAAACAGTTCCGGGACAAGAAACGCGGCATGGTTTGCGCGGTGGACCACGTGAGCTTCTCCTGCCGTCCCGGAGAAATTTACGGCCTGCTGGGAGCCAATGGCGCAGGCAAAACCACCACGCTGCGCATACTCTCCACGATTCTCACGCCCACCGAAGGAACCGCCATCGTCAATGGATATGACGTGACCCGGGAACCGCAAAAGATCCGTTCCTGCGTCGGTTTTCTTTCCACGGCCACCGCACTCTACGGGCGGCTCTCGGCTTTCGAGATGGTCGAATACTTCGGGCGATTGCACGGGCTGGATGAAACCACCATTCGCCGCCGCATCGATGCAATTTTCGAGCGCCTCGAAATGAACGATTTTCGCGATCGCCGGTGCGACCGTCTTTCCACCGGAATGAAACAGAAGGTTTCCATTGCGCGAACGCTCGTGCATGATCCCGCGGTCATGATATTCGACGAACCGACCGTGGGGCTGGACGTGATGGCCGCGCGCACCATCGTTGGATTTATCCGCGAATGCCGCGACATGGGAAAAACGGTGATCTTTTCCACTCACGTGATGAGTGAAGTGGAAAAACTCTGCGACCACATTGGCATCATTCATGGCGGCAAGCTGATGGCGGAAGGAACCCTCGCCGGCCTGCGCCAGCGGTTCAACCTGCAGGATCTGGAAGATATCTTCGTCACGGTCGTGGAATCATGAGCCTTCGGAATATCGGCATCGTTTACCGCAAGGAACTTATCGATTCCCTGCGCGATCGCAGGACGGTGATCTCCATGGTCGCCGTTCCACTATTGCTGATGCCGCTGCTGACGATTGGGGCCGGCGTGGTTCTGATGCAGCAGGTCGGCCGGGCCATGGAAGAAGTCCCGAAAGTGATGATCCTCGGCGGCCGGGATTCCCCGAACCTGAGGGCGCAGCTTGAACATTTGAAAGCGGTGCAGATCGTTCCCGAAAAATCCGATTACGCCCAGGAAATTTCCAATAAACAGATCCGCGCGGCCGTGGACATCCCCAAAGACTTCGACGCCAAGCTTGCGGCCGGCCAGCCCATGACCGTGAAGATCTACATGTATGAAGGCGAAATCAAGTCGGGTTTCGGCGCGGACCGCTTGCAGAAATTCTTCCAGCAACTGCGCGACCGGACCGTTCACAACAATCTGGAGACACGCAAACTGCCTGAAACCTTCGTCCGGCCGTTCGATATCCGGGAACAGAACGTGGCCCCTCCGGAGAAGGTGGGCGGCGCGGTTCTGGGCGGACTCGTGCCCTACTTTGTGATTCTGCTCTGCCTGACCGGAGCGATGTATCCGGCCATGGACCTCACCGCGGGCGAAAAAGAACGCGGCACGATGGAAACGATTCTATGCAGCCCGATTTCCCGCACGCATCTGGTGCTGGGGAAATTCCTGATGGTCCTCACGGCGTCGCTCGCCACCGCGGTTCTTTCCCTGATCTCCATGGCCGTATCGTTCGGCGTCGGGAAAAAGATGCTGCTGGACATGGTGCAAGGGGCCGCGGATCCGGCACTGCAAATCACCATTACGGGGAAAGCGATTATTTCCATTTTCTTTATTGTGCTTCCGCTTGCGGTTTTCTTTTCGGCGGCCCTGCTGGCCATTTCCGTGTTTGCGAAAAGTTTCAAGGAAGCGCAGAGCTATATTTCTCCGCTCATGATCGTCGTGGTCCTGCCCGCCGTGGCGGCGATGCTGCCCGGCGTGGAAATGAACACGGCTCTGGCGCTGGTGCCGGTGCTCAATACGAGCCTCATCTGCAAGGAAATCATTACGGGCACGTACCACTGGAAATATATCGCGTTGATCTTTATGTCATCCAGCATCTATGCGGCAATCGCGATCGCGATCGCCGTGAAGCTGTTTCAGCGGGAAGACGTGCTGTTCAGGACTTGAAGGGCGGGGCAAGCTGGCGGGGATGCAAGAACGGCATGCACGTCGCTTTTTCATGATTGTTCGCTCCCTGTTCTCTTGCTTCTCTGCTTCTCTGCTTCCAGGCCCGTAGCTCGATTTCCCTCACACCGGCCCGGCCGGCTCGCGATGTTCTTCCCAGGAATTTGACAGCCGGCGAACGGTCTCGCGCAGGCGCACGGCAAGCTCGGCAATCGTCTGTAGGCGTTCGACGGCGGCGGGCGGCAGGTGTTCGCGCCGCGCGAGCAGCAGTTCGGTGTTGCCGAGAATTCCCGTCAGTGGATTATTGAGTTCGTGGCGAAGAATCTCCCCGAAATCTCCCGTCAACATGCCGACATCGTGAGGAAACTGGATCATTCCCTCAACGCGTTCGACAACGCGCATGCGGCGTTCCAGCATGCTCGCGGCAACGGGAACGAAATGGAGTATGCGCGGCACAAAATCCACCGCGCCCGCGGTGATCAGAAAAACCAGTTCGGACTGCTTTTCCGGCGCCGCTGCCACCACAACCGGAGAGGTCTCCGTAAGCAGGGAAACGGCGGATTCCAGCGATTCACCGCCGCGCGCAGGGCCAATAGTGGGTTCATCGAGAAAAACCACCGTCGGCGGCGTTCGCAGGAATCCCGTGCGCGCCTGCTCGATCGTATTCACGAACGATGTCCGGTAGCGCCCGCCGAAAACGGCGAGTTCGTCGGCGCACTCCTGCGCCACCTTGGGATCGGCGCTGATGATGAAAATCGTTCGATTCGTAAAATTCATTTTTTCCTCACCGCCGCGCGCAGCCATTCCCGGCCTGCATTGATTTCTTCACCGGACGGTGCGGCGGCAAATGCCTGCCGCACGGCATCCTTCAATTCTTCCACCAGAAATGGCTTGGCCAGGTACGGCAGGCCGCTCGACTGCAGAAACTCGAATGTGCGCGGGCTCATCGTGTCGCCGGTGACAATCAGGATCCTGCGCTGCAGCGGACTTGCGCGGCGCACCAGCGCGCGATACAGGCCCTTACCGTCCATGTGGGGCATTTTCAAATCACAGATCACCAACGCGTAATTTTTCTCTTCCAGCGTGCCCAGAGCTTTGCGGCTGTCGAGCAAGGTGTCCACCTGGTGCCCTTCCTCGGCCATCACGTCGGCAATCAGCTGTGCGACGGTCGGCTCGTCTTCTACAACCAGTATGCGCTCCGGATGCGTTACCGCCCGGCAGGAGACCGGCAGAGGCGCAGCGCCGGGCGCGCGCGGCAAGGCCGCCGTTTCCTGAGGAACCAGATCAAAGCCGGCAGCCGATAATGCGGGCAGTTCCACGTTGAATTTGGCGCCCTGGCCGGGCCGGGTCTCCACGCTGACTTCTCCGCCATGTTCTTGAATGATGCCGTAGACAATGGAAAGCCCCAGGCCCGTGCCAACCCCGGCCGGCTTGGTTGTAAAAAACGGATCAAAGATGCGCGAGGCCACCTCGGGTAGAATTCCCGGCCCGTCGTCGCAGAACTGCATGACGATGCGGTCTCCGGCCAGGCACCGAGTGCGGATCTCGATTCGGCCATGGCCGTTTTCTTCCTCGCGCCCCTGCACGATCGCCTGCTCGGCGTTCACAATCAGATTCAGGACGACTTGCTGCAATTGCGCCGCATCCGCCAGGGTTTTGGGCAGCGCAGGATCGAGCGCGAGTTTCACGGCGATGTTTTGGAGCTTCAGCTCATAGGCGCGCAGGGAAAGCGTCCGCTCAATCACTTCGTTGAGATTGACCGAGCGCCGCTCCGGCTTGGTCTCCCTCGAGAACAGCAGAAGATTTTTCACGATGTGTCCGGCACGCTCCGCCTCCTGGGAAATCCGCCGCGCGTCGCCCTCGCGCTCCGACGTTGTGCGCCGGCTCAGCAAAAGCTGCGCGTAACCCTGGATGCTCGTGAGCGGATTGTTGAGTTCATGGGCAATGCCGGACACCAACTGGCCGAGCGCGGCCATTTTTTCGGTCTGGAGAAATTTGGTATGGATCAGCCGCTGTCCGGTGACATCGCGGTAGACCTCCAGCCGCCCCAGGCGCGTTCCGTCCGGGCTGTAGAGCGGTCTGGCAAACTGCTCCACAACCCTGCGCGACGGGTGATTCAATTCGAATTCATCCCAGCTGGCTTCCTGGTCTCGCAGCACATGGTCGCGCCAGCGCGCCATCGTTTCCACGGGGCGCGTGAAATGGCATGCCACCCTGTTGATTAGGTCCTCTATGTTCCCCAACTCGAGTATTTGGCGCTTTTTAAATCCCAGAATCGACGCCAAGCGGTCGCTTGCCAGGCGAATCTTCCCCTCCACATCGAACAGTAAAACCCCGGAATCGATCGAGTCCACCAGGCCGGCCAATTCCACTTCCAGGCGCCCTTTGGCCGCCTGCAATGTCCGCCGCGCGGATTGATCCTGGAAATGAATCAACCACATCGCCTCGCCGCGTCCAAATCGTTCGATTTTCGAGCGAAGGCGCATCTGGACGACGTTTCCCCCGTGCAGCGCGGCTTCCAATGGAATTTGCTGCCTCTCCCATTGGGACGCGGCGCCGGACCCAGGACCAAGAAATTGATTGCGCCATTGCGCGACCGCGTCGCGCGCGCCGCCAGAAAAGATATCCTCCAGCAGGATTTCGTCTCGGCTCCCGGGGGAGGGAAACAGAAGCGCCGCCGCGGATCGGCTGGTTTCATGGACCACGCCTCTTTCGTCGATCACGGCAAGGCATTCACGGCTGTCCTCGATGATTTTACGCACGGATTTCTTCCAGGCCGTTCGTTCCTGCCGGGCGCATTCGCGGTCCAGCGCCGACGCCGCCAAAAGGGCATAAGATTCCAACTTCGCCATGTCCTCGCTGGAATCCTCCGCAGGCAAAAGTCCGGCCATCAGGACCCCGCAAATGCGGTTCCGGACTTCCAGCGGAAACGCAACCACACGCTCTAGACTTCGATTGCAATTTTCTTGTGCCGGACCTGCCTGCTCCGGAAGGGCTTCTCCCGCAATTTCGCAGATCTGCCCCTCTTCCATCGCCCTGCGCCATAGTTTTATCAACGGACCCTGACGCAGCGCGGCAAACCATTGCTCCGGCCCATCCCAGCATTCCCTGGAACCGGGCGGTTCGATTCCTCTGCCCAGAACGGAAAATTCCGCCTGCATGTGGCGCCGCACCGCGCGCGCG
>DATLTA010000132.1:0-20695 GCA_035533775.1 Candidatus Dormiibacterota bacterium
CAACCGGAGTCTAAATTGTAAAAATCCCGCCAAAGTGTGATCGGAGTCACATCCAGTTGTAATGTGGCGGTGTTATCTGGGACCATCCGGCGGAGTGCGGCCAAACGGCATTCGCCCGCCGGATCGGCGTCCCCCCTCAGAGACTCCGTAAAGTTCGATAAAAAAGGAGACCTACGATGTTGGAAAAATCCGCAGCTGCGGTGCAAACCGCACCCTCCCACCCACGCGTAAAAGCGGGCAAGATCGAAAATCTCACCGAGCGTATCAACCGGCTGAGTGACGACATCTCCCGTCGCGCGTTCGAATTATTTGAACAAGACGGCCGCGTCCACGGCCATGACCTCCGCCACTGGCTGGAAGCCGAACAGGGATTCCTCCATCCGATGTGCGTCAACATGGAAGAAACCAAAGCGGACATCGTGGTGCATGCCGAGGTTCCCGGATTTACGGCAAGCGACCTCGAAGTAGACGTCGAACCACGCCGCGTGACCATCACCGGCAAACGCGAAACCAAAATGGAAAGCAAAAAGGGCGAGCCCTTCCACACCGAAGTAAGCCGTGATGAACTTTTCCGGACCTTTGACCTGCCCTCCGAGGTGAATGCCGCTAAAGTCGTCGCGACGCTCAAGGACGGCATCCTCGATATCCAGCTCCCGAAAGCCGAAGCAAAAAAATCCGTGAGTGCGGCGCAGCGAGCCGCGTAAAACACACCCTTCCTGCCGGGCAGGATAAGGAAAAGCCGAAGCAAACCGTCATTTCAATGTCACCGCAGCGAGCGAACTATTTCACTGTTTTTTGGCCCGCTGCAGTTTGAATTGACCCGGGATTATAGATCCTGCCAGACAGCAATGGGTGTCCACCTGTTTTCAAGTGGACATCCATTGCTGGTCACGGATGAGGCTCTCTAATATCCTGCGACGCTTTCCCAGGGGCCGCGACCGGACACTTACGATTCTCCGGGAGCGGCCCCTAAAATATAAGCGTCCTGCGCCACGCGCTAACGGGACAGCGCCGCCCGGATCCGGGCGAGATGGTGATAGCTGTGGCGCACGGCATGATCCTCCAGGATAAACTGGCAGGTGAGCGGGGCGTCGCTGTTGAGCGACACGGGCGCGGCGCGATCCAGCTCTTCATCGCTGAGAGAACGTATGGCCGCGGCCGCCTCCGCACTGTTTTTCTTCAACAAGGCGAGCGCGGCTTCCTTCGTAACGCCGTCATTATCTTTCGCGTGGTCGCGGTTCATGGTGTTGACGGCATCCCAGCTCACGCCCGTGATGGGTTGGCCGCCGGCGAGCGTGCGCCCGATCTGGATCTCGATCGGATACACGCTGGCAACGTGATGCACCACGACGCCGATCTTCCTTCCATCATGTGGAACACGGGTCTGCCACTCCGTATCGGAAAGTGTGCTCGCAAAGGCAGAAAGGGCTGCTGCGCCGGCCTCAAGACGCGCGGCGAGGGCCTCAGATCGATGGCTCATCTTTTCTCCTATCGTTAGATATGGGGTAGTGGTGATTGTTTCCTGATTGCGTTGTTGCTACAACCACTTCTGCAAACACTGATCCTTTATTCTTCTGATCTTTACTTCTGGACTTTCTTCCGATCTTTGCAAATCACTTATATCGTCAAACGGAAACCGTGACTCGCAAGTAGGTGGCCGGTATGGAAGTGCCGCCGTCCGCGTTCTTGTTTTGTGCGTTCGCCAGTTCCAAAAGCCGCTTGTGGAGTTCCTCGCCTTTTCCGTTCTTATGAGCCGCCTCATAAGCGTTCATGGTCGGGCCATAGAATTCCCGGAACAATTCGATGAAGCGGGTCGGACTTTTGTCGGGCGATGTAAGGTGAAACACGTCCTTGACCATCGATATCTTTTCCTTGGGCACTCCGGCCTTGCCAAATCGCTCGACGATGTGGGTATCCACGCCCCAGGTCATCGGGCTGATGAAGCCTTCTGGAGGTGGCGGCGTAAACGCCGAGCTGACCTTCAGCAGTTGCGACACGAAAGTCGGATCGTTGGGGATCCAGTTGCCCATCACAATGCGGCCACCCTGTTTTGTGACCCGAACCATTTCCCGGGCGACGTCGAGAGGTTTCGGGGCAAACATGGCGCCGAACACGGAGACGGTCAAATCAAACGAATGGTCAGCGACCCCTTGCAGATTGCACGCATCCCCTTCTTGAAATTTCAGCCGGTTGAGGCCCGCCTTGGCAGCTCGTTTGTTCCCGGCCTCGACAAGATTCCTGGCAATGTCAATTCCGACAACCTCGGCACCCATTTCGGCGAGAGGAATCGCTGTGGTGCCGTCTCCACAGCCGAGGTCCAAAACCCGCAGCGGCGGTGTTATTCCGATGGACCTCACGACAGCTTCCCCGGACTGACGCATGAAGGCGGCAATCTCGGTAAAATCGCCTTTTTCCCACAACGCTTTGTTTGGATTCATGATTCTCTCCTAGCGCCTTTCTTCTTCATTTCTTTCTTATTTCTTCAGTGTTTGGATGCGTCTGCTGTCCAGCAACGCCACTTCATAATTTATGATGGAATTTTATCATTCAACTGGATAGCGTTAGCAAGACCGGAATGAGAATTTGTAAGTTCCACGTGCGAACTTTGGAGTTCCGCGCGCGATTCCGCTCAACAAGGGAAAGCCTGACAGTCTACTTGAGGTTTGAACTTCCCATGAGGTACTTATCGACCGAGATGGCGGCTTTGCGGCCCTCGGAAATCGCCCAGACAACCAGCGACTGGCCGCGGCGCATGTCGCCCGCGGAGAAAACTCCAGGGACCGAGCTCATGTAGTCCGCGCCGGTGGCGATATTGCCGCGCGGGTCGAGGTTCACGCCAAACTGTTCGATCATCCCCTTCTTCACCGGGCCGGTGAAACCCAGCGCCAGGAGCACAAGATCGACATCCATCGCAAATTCGGTGCCCGGCATGGCCTCAAATTTCGGTGGCGGGCCGACGCGGATGGCATGAAGCTGTTTTACATTGCCCTTTTCGTCGCCTGTGAATTTCGCGGTATTGAGCGCCCAATCGCGATTGCCGCCCTCTTCGTGCGCGCTCTCGGTGCGAAGTTGCAGCGGCCACAACGGCCAAGGCGTGCTGGGGGCGCGCTCCAGAGGCGGCATGGGCATGATTTCGAACTGGTGCACGGATTTCGCCTGCTGCCGGTGCGATGTCCCCAGGCAGTCCGCGCCCGTATCGCCGCCGCCGATAATCACCACGCGCTTGCCGGTAGCAAGAATCTGATCGGCAACCTTGTCGCCGGCGATGACCTTGTTCTGCTGCGGCAGGAATTGCATGGCGAAGTAGATGCCCTTGAGTTCGCGGCCGGGAACATTGAGGTCACGCGGATTTTCCGCGCCGCCGCTGAGCAGCACGGCGTCGTATTCCTTGCGCAGATCCTGCGCGGGTATGTTTCCGCCCACGTGCGCGCCGGTCTGAAATTCGACGCCTTCCGCAATCATCTGCTCGATGCGCCGGTCCAGCACCTGTTTTTCCAGCTTGAAATCGGGAATGCCGTAGCGCAACAGCCCGCCGACGCGGTCCGCTTTCTCAAATACAGTGACCGCATGTCCCGCGCGATTCAATTGCTGCGCGGCCGCCAAGCCCGCCGGCCCGGACCCGACCACGGCAATGCGTTTGCCCGTGCGCGCTTCCGGAGGTTCGGGCTTGATCCAGCCTTCTTCCCAGGCGCGGTCCACAATGGTCTTTTCGATCAGTTTAATGGAGACGGGCGGCTCATTGATTCCGAGCACGCAGGCGGCTTCGCAAGGCGCCGGACAGATGCGCCCGGTAAATTCCGGAAAATTATTGGTTGAGTGCAGCACCTGGATTGCTTCTTTCCAGTGATCGCGATAGACCATGTCATTCCAATCGGGAATGATATTGGTTACCGGGCAGCCCGTGTGGCAGAACGGAATGCCGCAATCCATGCAGCGCGCGGCCTGCACGCGCACTTTTTCCTCCGGGAACGGCTGGTACACTTCGAAATAATCGTGGATGCGCTCCTCGACAGGCCGCCGGGCCGGTGTTTCGCGCGTGTATTCCTTGAAGCCGGTGACCTTACCCACGAATCACCTGCCCCTGCGTTTTTCCGGCCTGCGCGGCCAGCACGCCTGCGGGAACCCGTGGAATTCCCAGCACCCGCTTGTACTCGTGCGGGAATACTTTGATGAACTTGGGCAGCGTGGCGTCCCAGTGCTTCAAGATCCATTTTGCCTGCGGGCTGCCGGTGAACTCGGCGTGGCGCGTGATCAGGGCATGCAATAGTTCGACATCTTTCGCATCGGCCGCGGGCTCCAGGTCCACATCGGTGCGGTTGCAGTGCACCGATGCGAATTCGCCGGTCTGATCAAGCACGTAGGCGATGCCGCCGGTCATTCCGGCCGCGAAGTTGCGCCCTGTCTTGCCGAGCACCACGACCAACCCGCGCGTCATGTACTCGCAGCCGTGGTCGCCGACGCCTTCCACAACCGCCGTAGCGCCGGAGTTGCGCACCGCGAACCGTTCCCCGGCCATGCCGTTGAAAAACGCTTCGCCGCTGGTCGCGCCGTATAGGCAGACGTTGCCGACCAGGATGTTTTCTTCCGCCACGAAGCGCGATTTGCGCGGCGGATAAATAATCAATCGCCCGCCGGAAAGGCCCTTGCCCACGTAGTCATTGGCTTCGCCTTCCAGCGTCAGCGTGACGCCCTTGGCCAGGAACGCGCCAAAACTCTGGCCCGCGCAGCCGTGAAACTGAACGCGAATGGTGTCGTCCGGAAGTCCCGCGGAGCCGTGATGCCGCGCAATCTGTCCGCTGAGCATGGCGCCGACGGTGCGATGCACGTTGCGGATGGGCAGGCTGAGCGATACGGGCGTAAGATTCTGGATCGCTTCGCTGGCCTGTTCGATCAGCTTAGCGTCCAGCGCGTCGTACAGGCCGTGGTCCTGCGCCTGGGTGCAGCGGCGCCCCACATGGCTGGGCATCGGCGGATTGTAAAGCACCGAGGACAAATCAATATTTTTCGCTTTCCAGTGGTCCACGTCTTTTCGCTGCACCAGGCAATCGACCCGGCCGATCATTTCGTCGACCTTCCGGAAGCCGAGTTCCGCCATGATCCTGCGGAGATCCTCGGCGACGTAGAACAGGAAATTAATCACGTCCTCGGGCTGGCCCGCAAACTTCTTGCGCAGCTCCGGGTCCTGCGTGGCAATGCCCACCGGGCAGGTATTCAGGTGGCATTTCCGCATCATGATGCAGCCCATGGCAATCAGCGGGGCGGTGGCAAATCCGAATTCCTCCGCGCCCAGCAGGGCGCCCACCGCGACGTCGCGCCCGGTCTGCATCTTGCCGTCCACCTGCAAACGCACGCGGCTGCGCAGATCGTTCATCACCAGAACCTGCTGCGTCTCGGCCAGACCAAGCTCCCAGGGAACGCCTGCGTGGCGTATGGAACTGATCGGCGACGCGCCCGTTCCGCCATCGTAGCCGCTGATCAGAATCACATCGGCGTGCGCCTTTGCCACGCCGGCCGCTACCGTGCCGACGCCCACTTCCGCGACCAGCTTCACCGAAATACGCGCCTGCGGATTCACGTTTTTCAAATCAAAAATGAGCTGGGCCAGATCCTCGATCGAATAAATATCGTGGTGCGGCGGCGGAGAAATCAGTCCGACCCCGGCAATGGAATGGCGCACGCGGGCGATCACATCGTCGACCTTGTGTCCGGGGAGCTGGCCGCCTTCTCCAGGTTTCGCGCCCTGGGAAATCTTGATTTGCAGGTCATCGGCATGGATCAGGTAATTGGTGGTCACGCCAAAGCGGGCCGAGGCCACCTGCTTGATCGCGCTGCGGCGCAAGTCGCCGTTCGCGTCGGGAACGAAGCGCGCTTCGTCCTCCCCGCCTTCGCCGGTGTTCGATTTTCCGCCAATGCGGTTCATGGCCACGGCCAGCGTCTCGTGCGCTTCCTTGCTGATCGAGCCGAAGGACATTGCTCCGGTCGCAAAGCGCTTCACGATTTCGGAGGCGGGCTCGACAGCCTCCAGGGGAATCGCGGGGCCGGCGGGCTTAAATTCAAACATGCCGCGCAGCATCTGCAGATCGCGATTCTGCTGGTTTACGATATCCGCATATTCCCGAAACGTCTCGAACTTCGCATTCCGCACGGCGTGCTGCAGCTTGCTGACCGTCGCGGGGTTCAGCTGGTGCCGCTCGCCGCGAACGCGGAACTGGTACTCGCCGCCGATGCGCAGATCGGTGGCCGACTCGTGCGGGGGCTGCAGCGCGAATTCGTGCTTCATGAGCGCTTCGCGGGCCAGCACTTCGATGCCGATGCCTTCGATGCTCGAGGACGTGCCGGTGAAATATTTATCGACCAGGGAGTGGTTCAGGCCAACCGCCTCGAAGATCTGCGCGCCCTGGTAACTCTGCAGCGTGGAAATTCCCATTTTCGAAAACGTCTTCAGAAGGCCCTTGTCGATCGACTTCATATAGCTTTTGAAGACCTTGTCCCAGGTGTACTCGGGTGGAAAAACGCCGGCCTTGTGGCGCTCTTCCAGGGTTTCGATGGCCAGATAGGGATTCACCGCGCTGGCGCCGTAGCCCAGCAGCAAGGCGAAGTGCATAACTTCGCGCGGCTCGCCGGATTCGACGATCAGGGCCACCTGGTTGCGCGTTTTTTCCCGAATCAGATGATTGTGAACAGCCGAAAGCGCCAGCAGCGATGGGATCGGCGCGTAATCCTGGTCCACGCTGCGGTCGGACAAAATCAGCAGCGTATAGCCGGACTTGATGGCCAGCGAAGCCCGCCGGCACAGGGTCTCAATGGCGCGTTCAAGCTGCTTTTCGCCGCCCTTTGCCCGGAACAGCATCGGCAGGCTGGCCGCGAGGAAGCTGCCCCAGCTCACGCGGCGCAGCTTTTCCAGCCGCCAGTTGGAAATGACGGGGTGGCGCAGCTTCAGCGTGTGGCAGTTCTTCGGCGTTTCATCGAGAATGTTGCCTTCGCTGCCGATGTAGGAGTTCAGCGACATCACCAGCCCTTCGCGGATCGAATCGATCGCCGGGTTGGTGACTTGCGCAAACATCTGCTTGAAATAACTGAACAGCAGTTGCGGCTTATCGGACAGGCACGCCAGCGGCGTGTCGATGCCCATCGAGCCGATCGGTTCCTGGCCCTGCAGCGCCGAGGGCGCCAGGATCGTCTTGAGGTCCTCGTCGGTATAGCCGAAGGCGCGCTGCCGCATCAGGATGGTGTCGTAATTGGTGGGCAGCACCTGCGCCGGGCTCGGAAGATCATCGAGGGTGATCTGATTGTCCTTCAGCCATTGCGCGTAAGGGTGCTGCGCGGCCAGCTGCTTCTTGACCTCTTCGTCGGAAATCAGGCGTTTCTGTTCGGTGTCCACCAGGAAGATGCGGCCGGGCGCGAGTCTGCCCTTCATCCGGATTTCCTCGGACTTGATGGGGAGCACGCCCGCTTCCGAAGCCAGCACGACCAGGCCGTCGGTGGTGACCAGATAACGGCCCGGGCGCAGGCCATTGCGATCCAGCTTGGCGCCGATGATTCGTCCGTCGGTGAAGGCGACCGCAGCGGGGCCGTCCCACGGCTCCATCAGGGACGCGTGGTATTCATAAAATGCCTTGATGTCTTCGGGCATGGTGTCGTCATGGTCCCAGGCCTCGGGAATCAGCATGGACATCACGTGCGGAAGCGAGCGGCCGGAAAGCGTCAGCAATTCCACAGCGTTATCGAGCATGGCGGAATCGCTGCCGCCCGCGGTGATGATCGGCAGCAGTTTCTTGATGTCGTCTCCAAACAGCGGAGACTCCAGAACGGATTGCCGCGCATGCATCCAATTCATATTGCCGCGCAGCGTGTTGATTTCGCCGTTGTGGCAGATGTAGCGGTACGGGTGAGCCAGCTTCCAGCTGGGAAACGTGTTCGTCGAAAAGCGCTGGTGCACCATGCACAGCGCGCTGGTCAGCTCGGGATCGAGCAGATCCTTATAAAAATCGGTAATCTGCGGCGCCAGCAGCAGCCCTTTATAGACGATGGTGCGCGAGGAAAGAGACGGAATGTAAAAAAATTCCTCCTCGCTGATTTCGGTCTCCGCCACTTCCGCTTCCACGCGCTTGCGCACGACGTAGAGCTTGCGCTCAAACGCGTCCTGGTCCATGCCCGGAGCGCAGCGGATGAAAATCTGCTCGATGTAAGGCTGCGTGTTGCGCGCCAGACGTCCGATGGCGTTGCCGTTGATCGGCGTGTCCCGCCAACCCATCACGCTCAGGCCTTCCTCGCTCGTGATCTTCTCAATGATTCCTTCGCAGATCAGCCGGTCGTGCGGATCGACTGGAAGAAAAACCATGCCCACACCATATTCGCCGGGCGCCGGCAGGGAAAATCCCAGAGCCGAGCACTCGCGATCGAAATAGGCGTGGGGAATCTGAATCAGGATGCCCGCGCCGTCGCCGGTCTGCGGATCGCATCCGCAAGCCCCACGATGGGCCAGGTTGATCAAAATCTGTACACCCTTGACCACGATGTCGTGCGATTTGCGGCCCTCAATACTGGCGACGAATCCGATGCCGCAGGCATCGTGCTCGTGCTCGGGCCGGTACAGGCCCTGTGCCGCCGGCAATCCTCGAAATGGGTAGAGTTCCTTCATGTGAGCCGTGATCTTGGTTTTGGGAACATGCGACGGGCCGGTGGATACGCCTTGCCTTGCCCCGGCTATCCCGCTCAGCAACAATCTCCCAAACGCCACGGCCTCCTTTTTCAATTGGCCCTTCAGTTTCCGCTCCCGGCCTGTTCGGATAAAGCGATTTGGGGACCCCCAAACACCCGCACCAAGGACACTCCGGGGAAAGCGGTTCCCGATACACTTCAACGCCACTTTGAAACCGGCTTTCCGGAAAGTGTCTATCTTACCACTCCCACCCTTCGATTGTCCCCAGCACAATGGCCTCTTCATTTCTTATCCACAGCATTATAATTTTGAATCCATGCCGGCCTGCACCACTGTTCTGCTATAATCCCGCAGTCAAACTATGGATTTCGATCAACTTACGACCTTCATTGAAATTGCCAAGCTCGGCAGCTTTTCGCGAGCGGGCCAGAAATTATTCCGTTCGCAGCCTGCCGTCAGCGCGCAGGTTCGCCAGCTCGAACAGGAGTACGGCGAAAAACTATTCGATCGCGGGCGCAAGTCCGTGCGGCTGACATCGGCGGGGGAAACCCTGTACGAATACGCGGTGCGCATGGTGAACATGCGCGGCGAATCGCTGCGCGCCGTGGCCGACAAGGCCACTACGCCGCGCGGCGTGCTGGCCCTGGGCGCCAATGAAGCCACGTGCCTGTACGTGCTCCCCGATATCTTCGCCGAGTACCATCGCCTCTACCCTTCCGTGCAGATTAGCATTTACCGAAATTTCAGCCATAAGGTGCTGCAGAAGGTTGAGGACGGATCGGTCGACGTCGGGATCGTCACGCTTCCCGCGAAATCTCCCAGCCTGAAAATCTATCCGATTTTCCGGGACCGCGTGATGCTGATGGTGAGTCCACGCAATCCACTGGCGAAACTCAAGAGCGTCCGAATGAAGGACATCGCCGAGCAGCCGCTGATTTTCCCGCGCACCGGCTTCACGCGCCAGTTGCTGGACAAGCATTTCCGGCCCTACCGCGCGCAACTGCAGATCACGATGGAATTGACCAGCGTGGGAATGATTAAGTGCTTCGTCGCGGCGGGCCTGGGTGTTTCGCTGATCAGCGCGAGCTTCGCGCGCAATGAAGTGCGCGCCGGTGAAGTGAAACTGATTCCCATCGCGGACGTGGAACTCTGGCGCGAACTAGGACTGGTCTTCCGTCGCGACCGCACGCTGCCGCGCTCGTCCGCCGCGTTTATCGCGCTGGTACGTCAGCGCGCGGCGGAAAATCCCATACTGGAAGTTCCCCACACCAAGTAAGAACGGCAAGTTTCCGCTGTAATTGCCGCGCAGGCGCGCGGGATTTCCGTGCGGGCCCCTCACTCTTCATTTTCAGCCAACACATTCAACCAGCACAGCGTCACGCAGGGGGATCGCGCAGCAGGCGGAGCATGTCCGGGTCCTGATCGCCTGCGACGGCGGAATCCCCGTCCGAACTTTCCGGAATTTCGCCTTCGCCGGTTGCCAGGAACAGATTGGATTCCAGGCCGTGCTGCCTGTCGTAGAGTTCGCGGTAACGCCCACTGGCCGCGTAGAGAAACGCGTGCGTGCCGCGTTCGACGATTTTTCCGGCCTCCACCACCAAAATCTGATCGGCGCGGCGAATGGTGGAAAGGCGGTGCGCGATCACGAACGTCGTGCGACCGCGCATCAGCTGCGCCAGACCTTCCTGAATCAGCATTTCGGATTCGGAGTCGAGACTTGAGGTCGCTTCGTCGAGGATCAGGATGCGCGGATCGGCCAGGATCGCGCGCGCGATGGAAACACGCTGCCGCTGCCCGCCGCTCAATTTCACGCCACGCTCGCCGATAATCGTGTCGTATTTTTCCGGAAAGCGTTCCGCGAATTCATCGACGCGCGCGACGTGGCACGCGGCGAGTATTTCTTCTTCGCTGGCATAGGGCCGGGAGAATGCCACGTTCTCCCGAATCGTGCCGTCAAACAAAAATGATTCCTGCAGCACCACGCCCAGGCGCGTGCGGTAGGAATCCAGGCGCACCGTGGCCAGGTCCACGCCGTCCACCAGCACGCGCCCTTCGACCGGCACGTGAAATGCCGCGACCAGCCCGATCATCGTGGACTTCCCCGAACCGGACGAGCCCACCAGCGCCGTCACCGTTCCGGGCAACGCCCGGAAGCTGACGTCCTGCAGCACGGGCTTGCCGGGCTCGTAGGCAAAGCTGACGTTCTCGAATGCCAGCTCGCCGGCGATATCGGGCAGCGTGACCGTGCGGCGCGGATCTTCATCCTCGGGGCGCTCGTCGAGCACCTCGCGCGTGCGTTCCAGCCCCGCAATTGCCTCGGTCAGTTGCGTCCCGATGCCCACGACCTGAAACACCGGCGCCACCAGGAACGCCAGAAACGCCATAAAACTGACGTAGCCGCCGACGGTGAGCGTCCCCGACTGAATCTGGTGCGCGCCGATCAGCATGACCAGCGCGCCCGCCACGCCCAGCAGCGCCGTCGTCGAAAAGCTCATCATGGACATCGTGGTCAGCGAGCGGAGAACGTTATCGAGCAGGCGGTGCACGCCTTTGGTGAACACGTCGTGCTCGCGGGCTTCGGCGTGATAGCCCTTCACCACGCGCACGCCGGAAAGCGATTCGGTGAGCCGTCCGCTGACCTCGGCGTTGATCTTCGCCCTCTCGCGGAAAATCGGCCGGATGGTGCCGAACGCCTTGCGCAGCGTAAGCATGCTCACCAGCAGCAAAGCAAACGCGACGCCCGTCATCAGCGGGCTGATGCGCAGCAGCAGCACGAATGCGATCAAGGCCGTCAGTAGCCCGCCCAGAAATTCCACCAGGCCCGTCCCGATCAGGTTCCGCACGCCTTCCACATCGCTCATGATGCGCGAAACCAGCGCGCCCGTCTTATTCGAATCGTAGTAGGCGACCGGGAGCCGCCCCACGTGCTCCTGCACCTTGCGCCGCAATTCGGTGATCATGCGCTGCGCGGCTTTGGAAAGCAGTTGGGTCAACCCGTAGGACGTCACGCCCTGAATCAGCGTGGCCAGCAGTACGGCCCCCACCAGCGGCAGCAGCAGATTCGTCTGGTGCTTGGCGAACACGTTGTCAAACAGGTATTTCTGCGATGCCGGCAGCACCAGCCCACACACGCGATTGACGGCCATGAGCGCCAGGCCCACTGCCAGCAAGGCGCGCCGCGGGCGCAGCAGCGCCCACACTTCCGGCAATTGGTCCAGCACGCGGAGCGGTTTTGCATGGCCGGGCGCGGCCGAAGAGGAATCGCGGCCGTCTCGCGGGCGCGGACTTCTCTCCGCGTGCCCACCCAAGCCGCGCTGCGTTCCAATGCCTCCGAATCCGCCGCCCATTCTCATCAGGCATCCATCTTAGAGTATTCGCGGTGCGCACCGCCAGTTTTGCGAGGTCAGCAAGGTTGACAATGGGAATGGGCGTTTTTTCTCACGATTGGCGCGTGACAGGGCGCATGGCGGGGCGCAGTACGGCAACACCTGCTTGTGTTTTCCGCGCGTCCGTGGCGCGGCAACCTCGCTCCGGCAAGCAGGGCCGGCGATTTCGCGGCAGTCCTAATCGAAAAGGATCGGCATGCACAGCACCGGTTCCACATGGAAGTCGAGCCGGTTGATTTCCTGCAGGGCACAGCCCAGCTGCGCGCTGCGGCACGTTTCCAGCGTGATGATGAATGGAAGCGCGGAATGGGGATATCCCGGCCTCTGCAGAACCGCGTCGATGCCGATGCCGTATCTGGAAAGCACGGTGGCCACCGCGGCGATAATCCCCGGACGGTCCTTCACCACGAAACGCAGATAGTACGGCGCGGTGAATTCTCCGCTCACATCATCGGGCGTCTCGACTTCGGGGGCGTTGCTTTGCGGCGTCGCGCCCCTTCGCGCGATCGAATACAAATCGGAAACCACGGCGACGGCGGTGGGATCTCCTCCCGCGCCAAATCCGGAAAAGACCGTTTGCCCCGCATATTGCCCGGTGGCCATCACCAGATTTTTGCTGCCCTCCACGTGCGCGATCAACGAAGATACTGGAACCAGCGCGGGCCGCACAAACGCGCGCACATTCAATCCATCGTCGGTTTCCTTCTTGGACAGCGAAATCTGCCGAATCGTGCAGTTCAATTCGCGCGCGTACGCGAAATCCACGGCCTCGACCGAGGAAATCGGCCAGCACGGGATCTGTTCGCTGCGCACGCGAGCGCGCAACCCGGCTTGCGTCAGGATCACCAGTTTGGCGCGCGCGTCGTATCCCTCCACGTCATTGGTGGGATCGGCTTCGGCAAAACCCAGTTCCTGCGCTTCCTTCAGCGCCGATTCGAAGCTTGCTCCGGTCGCTTCCATTTTTGTCAGAATGAAGTTACACGTGCCATTCAGCACGCCGGCAATTTTGTACAACCGGTCTCCCGCCAGCCCTTCCTGAATTCCAATAATCGCCGGAATCCCTCCGGCCACCGACGCGCCATACACGATGCGCCGGCCCACTTCGCGCGCCAGGCCCCCGAGTTCCGGCCCGCTCTCGGCCATGAGCAGTTTATTCGCCGTGACCACGGACTTGCCTCCGCGCAGCGCCTTGCGCACCCAATCGCCCGCAGGCTGCACGCCTCCCACCAGTTCGACGAAAATATCCGCGTCCGAGGAAAGCACTTCGTTGATGTTTTCCGTCCAGCGCACGCTGGCGGGCACCCAATCCACTTTCTTCCGCCTCACGTTGCGGTTAAAAATGTGGGTCAGTTCAAACGTGTCATTGGCTTCCTGGCAAAGTAGTTTGACGACCGAGCGCCCCACGGTGCCGAAGCCCGCTATCGCAACTTTCAACTTCTTGCTGCGGGCAAGCGGCTTCTTCACGGAAGCTGGTTTGATCCGGGCCTTGGATTTCGAACGTTTTGGTTTCGCCGCCAATTCCACACCTCGCTAAAGTTCAGAAATAAAAGTCCCGATATACAAAGTTCAAAAATCGAAGTACAGAAACATATATCGCTTTCCCACCAGCCGCCAAAGATTATAAGGTATTTTTGTTTCCGGCCACGGAAGTCTGATGAAATGATCCCGGCCTGCGACTTCCCCCGGCAGATCGGAATCGAATAAGGAAGATATGGCACAGATCAACCAGCGGCTCCCGGAAAATGTGGCCGGCGAATTTTACGTGGACGCAACCTGCATCGATTGCGACACGTGCCGGCAGATCGCCCCGGCCAGCTTTCGCGAACGCGGCGATAAGTCCATCGTCTACCGGCAGCCGCAGAATCCGGGCGAACAGCACCGCGCCTTCATGGCGCTGGTGGCCTGCCCCACTGCGTCCATCGGCACCACTTCTCGCCGCAGCGCGCGATCGGGCGTGGAAGCCTTTCCCGTGCATGTGGTGGACGACGTGTATTTCTGTGGCTTCACGTCGGAATCCAGCTTTGGCGCGTGGTCCTACCTGATCGTGCGCCCGCAAGAGCAGGGCGGAAACGTCCTGGTCGATTCGCCGCGCTTCAGCGGCCCACTGGTAAAACGAATCGAGCAGATGGGCGGCGTAAACCTGATGTTCCTGTCCCACCGCGACGACATCGCCGACCACGTCAAGTTTGCCGGGCATTTCCATTGCCCGCGCATCATGCACGAAGCCGACGGCGCTCGAACGCGCGGCATCGAACGCGTGATTCAGGGGACCGACCCTGTGCGCATCGATGGCGAACTCCTGCTGGTTCCCACGCCCGGCCACACGCGAGGCCATCAGGTGCTGCTGTATCGCGAAAAAGTCCTGTTCACCGGCGACCATCTGGCGTGGTCACCGGAGCGCGAATCCCTGACGGCATTTCGCGATGTCTGCTGGTACTCCTGGACGGAGCAAACGCGTTCGATGGAAAAGCTTCTCGCCTACCGGTTCGAATGGGTTCTGCCCGGACATGGCCGCATCCACCACGGCGCCGCCGAGGAAATGCACGCGCATCTGGAACGCTGCGTGGCCCGCATGAAAAAACAGTGAACCGCTCGCCCGTCGATCCTTTGCGACTGCATCATCAAACAATCCTTGCGGGCCGCGGCCCCGGCAAGGCCGGGACATTCGCCGCCCGTGATAGGAGCCTTCCGAGCCTGCGTGAGAACTCGAAAATATTCTTGTGAAATGTCTGTGGAATGTTCCTGGAACGATTTTGGGATGTTTGAGGAATGTCTGTGGGAGGTTTGTGGGTGTTTTTGGAATGTGTGCGGAATGTTTGTGGGTCGTGACTTCAGTCACGACATCAGGCCTGCAAGATCAGTCCGGCTTTAGCCGCTGAGGGTCTGATTTTATAGTTGTCGCACAGATTCACACGCGCTCGAGCAGCATCGCGATGCCCTGCCCCACGCCAATGCACATCGAAGCCAGCGCGTAGCGCCCCCGACTGCGCTGGATCTGCCGCGACGCCGTCAATACCAGACGCGCGCCGCTCATCCCCAGGGGATGCCCGATGGCGATGGCGCCGCCGTTGGGATTCACTTTTTCGCTGTCGTCGGGCAATCCCAATTCGCGCGTGACCGCCAGCGCCTGCGAGGCGAACGCTTCGTTCAATTCAAATACGTCCACATCGTCCATGGAAATTTTTGTCCGCGCAAACAGCTTACGAACGGCATGGACCGGCGCGATGCCCATGTAATCCGGATCGACGCCGGCCGTCGCCGAAGCCGCCACGCGCGCGATGGGCGTCAATCCAAACCGGGCAGCCGCGTCTTCCGAAGCCACGAACACGGCGCAGGCGCCGTCATTCACTCCGGAGGCGTTGCCCGCAGTGATGGTGCCGCCTTTGCGAAACAGCGCCGGCAATTTTGCCAGGGCTTCCAGCGTCGTGTCCGGGCGCAGATGTTCGTCTTCGGAAACCGTTTGTACGGTTCCCTTCGGGCCCGGAACGCTTACGGGCGTGATTTCCTGCGCGAGGATTCCAGCATTGCGGGCCGCCGCGGCTTTTTGCTGCGAACGCAGGGCGAAGAGGTCCTGCGAGGCGCGGTCAATTTTGTATTTCTCCGCGACGTTTTCCCCTGTTTCCGGCATAGACGAGGTTCCATACAGATTCACCATCCGCGGATTGGCAAAACGCCAGCCGATGGTGGTGTCATAAATTTCCGCCGTCCGGGAAAACGCGCGCGCCGCCTTGGGCATCACAAACGGCGCGCGGCTCATGCTCTCAACGCCGCCCGCAATGGCCAGGGAAATCTCTCCCGCGGCAATTGCGCGCGCCGCCACCGCAACCGCTTCCATTCCCGACCCGCACAGCCGGTTCACCGTCATTCCCGGAACGCTTGACGGAATGCCGGAAAGCAGCAACGCCATTCGCGCGACGTTGCGATTGTCCTCTCCCGCCTGGTTCGCACAGCCGAAAATTACATCGTCCACCGAGTCCCAGTCACTGTTCGCGCACGTATCCCGCAACGCCCGCAGGGGAATCGCCGCCAGATCATCGGTGCGCACCGAAGCAAGCGCGCCGCCATAGCGCCCGATCGGCGTTCGAATTCCCTCGCAGATGAATGCGGACGACATCCGCCTGACCGCTCCCTCGTGTTCGCTTCTGGCTGCAGGCCGCATGCCCCGGACCTTCCGTGGCATGCGGCCGCAGATGCGTTGGGTGATTCCACTACTCGCGGGAAGACATTCCCTTGGTCTCGGGGCTTTTGAACTCAGGGCCCCTGAACTCAGGGCTTGTCTTGAATGGACACCAATTCGACTTCGAAAATCAGCGTCTCGTTTGGAGCGATGACGTTTCCAGCTCCGTTTTCGCCATAGGCCAGTTTGGACGGAACGAAAATTTGCCACTTGGAGCCGACGGGCATGAGTTGGAGAGCTTCCTTGAATCCAGGAATCACGTTGTTGACCTGGAATGGAACGGGCTTGCCGACGCGCTCGGAACTATCGAACACGGTTCCGTTGAGAAACGTTCCTTTGTAATTGCACAGGACGGTGTCGGTTTCCTGCGGCTTCTTACCCTGGCCCGCCGTGATCACCTTGTACTGCAGCCCGCTCGGAAGAGATACCACTCCCGGCTTCTTTGCGTTTTCCGCCAGAAACTCATCGCCCTTTTTTTGATTTTCCGCGGCCAGCACCGCCAACTCCTGCTTCTGCTTCTGGCGCATCTGTTCCTGAAGTCCGGCGATGATGGTGTGAACTTCCTGGTCCGTCATCAGGGACTGCGCATCGGTCAGCGTATCCTTCAGGCCCTGGATCAGAATGTCGGGATCGACATCGAGCCCCTCGGCTTTAACGCCCTTCCCCATTTCCGTTCCGATGGCGTAACTGAGTTTTTCTTTTTGCGTCTTGAGCACCGATCCCGTCGCAGGTGTGAGCGCCGTCACGGGTGATTTTACAGGCGCGTTTGCGGGCGCTTGCTGGGCACTTGTGCCAAATGCGAGCAGCCCGAACGCCAAAATTGACATACCTATCCGCTTCATCCGTCCTCCTAAAGTGAATGACGAGCGATGGTCTGGCGCTCATCTTCCTTCTTAGACGGTAACCGATTGCGCCACGTTGCTGCAAGTTTTCAGAATGGTGTTGCCCTGAGGAATACACAAGGGATGCACGTTTACAGGAGGCGTCCGGCATCGGCGGGGAGTGGATCAATAATTAGCGAATTGAATTAGCGATTTGGAGAAAAAATAACGGCGCATACTCAGGTGCATGCCATTGGAAGATTCCATTTGGCTCATACCGAAACTCGATACGAGCCAAAGACAGGAATTTTGAAGATACGGCGGAAAGAGCACTGGACTGCCGAATCTTATGAGCGCCTGGGTCGAGGTCCCGACACCCCAATTGACAATGGACACTCGCCTGGCACACCGACTGTCCAGGACGACAAGCGTCCCGGTCCAGCCCGAATCGGCAACGGAAGCATTTTCTGCTCCGTTGTAACTTCAGCCTCGAAAGAATATCTTTACTTCTGGTCAACGCTCGATGAAGCAGCGCTCGCGTTGTCGGACAATCCCTGCGAATCCCTTGCTTGCCCAGTCAACGCGTTCCCGACTCTTTGGGATCAAACGAGGCCGTTGCCGCAGTCCGGCTCTTTCCCCGCCCTCTGTCTTACTTTTTCTTTTTTGCGGCTTTCTTTGCTGGCTTCTTTTTTGCTTTGGATTTTCCGGCTTTCGATGAGCTCTTCTTCTTTTTCGGCATCGTGTCTCCTGTCGAGCGGATGAAGTCTACTTCGTGACTCATTTGAGTGAGTCGCGGAATCAACACGATCATTAAAATCATGCGGACTCCGCTGGTGGAGGAATAGTAACAGAATCAAGGAACGAAATATCTCTGAAAAACAAAAGTTGCGCATTTTACAACGGGTCATAATTTTGATTGCTTCGCAAATGGCCGGAGCGTTTCAGGCGGCAGGCAACTAAAATTGACGCCGCGTCCATCTACAAAACTACCGATCGATAAGGAGTGGATCCCTTCGACTGGAGTCGTAGAATAGAACGCAGGCGCGCCACGGGTAGCGCGGGAGTCGAGACGAACTTGAAAATCAGATTCATTGTCACAGCCGCATCTTGTGGAATTTTTGGCGTTGCCTGCATCGTCTTTCCCAATCTCCTGCTCGCGCAGGCCCCCGCAGGGCCTCTTCCACGGCCCGAATCACGAGGCATTCCGATTCCCCCGCCGCGCAACGAACCGAAACAGAAACCGCCTGCGCGCAGAACCACGATTGGCGGAGCCTGGAAACTGAATCACGATGAGAGCGATGACCCGCGCAGAAAAATTAGAGACTTGAAAAATACGAACGGAAGAAACTCCGGCGGCTACCCGGGAGGCGGGGGAAGGGTCGGAATCGGTTTTCCTTTTCCGGGCGCCGGCGGCCCCATGGGCGGAGGCATTCCCCAAGGGCGCGGCGGGGAACGCGAGCGGGATAATTTAAAATTGCTGGACGCGGTTCAGCCCGCAACGTCGCTATCGATTGTTCTGAAAACCGGAGAAGTGGATGTCACGGAAGATGATTCCCGCAAACTCGTTTTCTACACGGATGGGCGGCAAATACAAACATCGAAGGACGCGGCTGACCGGGAACTTTCCGCGCACTGGGATGGAGACCGCCTCGTGTCGGAAGAAAAAAGTCCGGAGAAAGGGAAACTGATCCGGACATTCCAGTTGTCCCCCGATGGCCGGCAGTTCTACGTGACGCTGAGCGTGGGCACCAATAAATCCAAAACGCCCGTGGTCCTGCAATACGTGTACGACATTTATATTCCGCCGACCCACCAGACCGATCCCTACCAGCCCGTGATGAGGAGACGGGCAGAGGAAAATAAGAGTTCCACGCAAAGCCCTCCGGCACAGTCCAGCGCACCGCCCAGCGCCACGCCCGACCCGGACCAGCCGGTCATGAAGAGACGTACGGACGAAAACAATTAGCCGCATTCGATCGGTGAGCCGCCCCTCGCGAATTTCGAGGGTCGGAGAGTGTGGTTTTGTTTCTTGGGAGATGATCCGCATTCATTCCCTGCATCGCGCCACTCGCCTCCATCGCGCAACAGGATCGAAAGCAGCACCCTACACAGGCTTCAGCCTGTGCGCTTTTGCCTTTCGCTTTTGCCCATTGCCTTTGCGCAGGCGGCACATTCTTAGAGCTTAGAGGCGCATTTGAATTTTCGGCGGAGCCCTTGCGGATTGATATGGATTATTTCTTGTTCGATGCAAGTCGCCCGACTTGCATCGAAAATCTAAAAGGACCAAACATCCATGGCCTGGTTCAATAAGATTCGCAATTCCAGCAGCACGCTAGAACCGCGGAATGCTCATGAAAATCTTAAACAGATCCGGATGGTCAAAAATAGTGGCGCTGATAAATGCTGAAACGGCTGCCTTGGCGTCCAGCAGCTCTTCCCATCGGCTTTCCAGTCCACCACTCCAAATCTTTGCCACATCCGCCGCAGCCTGTTTCTCGATTTCCCTGGGGGGCATCTGCTTCAGTTCATGGCGCAAGTAACCGGTGATGGCCGCAAACTCGCCGCGATCCAGCCAAACGCCGTGACATTGCGGGCACCAGTCCACCACCACGGAGGACTTGCCAAAAATGACGGAGACCATTTTTACCGTTTTACACTGGACGCAGGATCTTTTCGAGGTCGTCGCGCTGGTTTTTCCCAAGTCGGCAATCTCGTCGTTCATCCAGCGCAGAGATCCATCCGCGACCTTGTTTTTCAATTTCCGTAATTCGTCCTTCACCAGCCAGATGCCCTTGCATTTCGGGCAACCCTCGAACTGCACCGAAAAAACAGAATAGAGATTCAGTGCGCTTCCACACGACGGGCATCGGTCTTCGGTGCCCTTTTCCAGGACGGCATTCTTGACGGGCGGCACTTCGACGTGAAAATCCGTTTCGCTGCTTTGTTTTTTGACGCGCTTGAACCAATAGGGCACGTAAACATTGTTCACGAAATCGGAAAAACCCTTGCCCGTTACCGGCATGATCTTCGCCAGCTCTTGATCGATCAGGTTGAGTTCCCCGCCATCGAGCCAGAAGCCTCCGCAGTTTCTGCAATAGTGCAGGTAAAGAACGTCGGATTCCAGAAACCTGACCTTATCCAGTGTGGACTTGTCGCATCGCGGGCACATCCTCGCCTGCTGCTCGGGCTCCTTGTCCTTTTCCTTCTCGCAATACTCGATGCTGCCCTGAACCTGAAAGGCCATTTTGTCCAGCTCGCCGGCATCCAGCCAGAGACTCCCGCACTTTTCACACATGTCATAGGAGATCCTGTCCTCCCTGGTGGCGACATCGTTGTTCGTCATCTCCGTTCCACAATTCAGACATTTCATCGGTTATGTCTCCGGCAACCCTGGATTACCTGTTCACGAATCACAAATTCAGCCTTCCCAAGAACCTTACGTAAGCCATGCTCCCAGGTCAAGCTGAGATCGTCGCGGCCCGATTTTGCCGGCACTGCCGGTGCGGCACGCTGGAAAGCCGCAAGGACCCCCGCCTCTCGTGGAATTCGCCATTTTATGGCACAGTAGATTGCTGCGATGGCCGAATCGGAGAACTCTGCAGCCGCGGGGCGCATTGCCTTCACATATCCCGACTTTTCACTCTACCAG
>DATLTA010000133.1:0-3695 GCA_035533775.1 Candidatus Dormiibacterota bacterium
CCACAAATATTTCCGCTTTTTCGCAACCTGTTTTAGCCTGTAAAGTTTCGCACGCCACTATCCGGAAAGCGCAGTTTGAGAATCTTAGTGGGCTAAACAACTCGGTGGCTAAACAACGCGGTGGCTAAAAAAGGCGTAGGCTAAACAAGGCGAAGATTCGGTTCGGCATTGAGATCGTCAGCAGCCAGATCGCCGGCGAGCAAGTGCGGATATGCGGCGGCGGCGATCATCGCAGCATTGTCGGTAGAAAGGGCGCGGCTGGGAAAATAGACGTCCACGCCCAGGGGCTTGGATTTTACCTCAAACTGCCGCCGCAACTCGGAATTTGCCGCCACGCCGCCCGATACCAGGACCGTGCGCGCCCCTGTTTCCGTCGCAGCGGCCAGTGCGCGCTTCACCAGTTCGCGCACCACCGCGGATTGAAAATTGTAGATCAAGGACAGCGTGCGCGGGCTGCAAAGCGGCAGCAGGTCGGCAAGCTTTCTGCGGCCTTGCTGGAGCGCGACTTTGCGCTCCTCAATTTCCTCGCTAAATTCGGGATGCGCGCGGACGTAGTAGAGGATGGCGGTCTTAATTCCGCTGAAGCTGAAATCGAAGGCGTTGCCTTTGATTTTCACGGGGCCAAACTTCAGACCCTCCTGATCACGCAGGTTCGGGCCCCACTCTGAAACTTTTCCGGCAATCTGGTCGATGATCGGCCCTCCCGGATAACCGAGGGCCAGCAGGCGCGCCACTTTGTCATAGGCTTCGCCGGCCGCATCGTCCCGCGTGCCGCCCAGGCGCCTGTATTGAAACCCCATTTTAGCGGCGTCTCCGTTTTCACCCGCCGACTGCACGTGATACAGCAAGGTGTGTCCGCCGGAGACGATCAGGCAGACGGCGGGCAAGGCGGGGGCGCGGCCTGCAAGATGAGCTTCCAGGAATACGGCGTGGACGTGCCCTTCGAGGTGATTCACCGGCACCAGGGGTTTGCCAATTTCCGCCGCAAGGACCTTGCCGTAGGTCACGCCGACCAGCAGCGAACCGACCAGTCCCGGCCCCCGCGTTACGCCGACGGCATCGATATCGGCAAACGTGAGACCGGCCTGCGCAAGGGCCTCGCGCACCACGGGAACGATTTGCCGCAGATGTTCGCGCGAAGCCAGTTCGGGCACAACGCCGCCGTATTTTCGATGGATGTCCATCTGTGAAGCGACGACGCTCGATAAAATGTCGCGACCATCCACGACGACGGCCGCCGCGGTTTCGTCACACGATGATTCGATTCCAAGAATGCGCGTTCCCATGTTCTATTTTCCCGCCCTTTGCATAGTTTATGTTAGCATACGCGTGGAAGTTGTCCTCGCGGACAGGCCGTCCAGTGAAATTTCGCGGGCGCATAGACGCGATACAATTAGCCGCCAATCTTTCTGTAACTTGCTGATTAAAACGCGGTTTTCCGAATTATTGGCATTTATTGTGCCGAGAGAGTGATACACTCCGCCTGCACGGCACATTTCCCTCCGCCGCACCCCATGGGCGACGGTCCTGCACCCGTAGAACGACCGACGAACGCCGGAAATAGTCAACGCATCGTAAACTGGCCAATCGTCGAAGGAGCAATCAAAGATGAAGATCCTGCTCTACAGCCCCGATAATGGCGTTACGCGCAATTTCATGCCACATCTATGGATGTTTCTGCTTCAGTCGCTCACTCCCGCCGGTCATGAAGTCGTGCTGATCGACGGCAACGCGCAACCCATGGACGAAGCAGCCATCGCGCGATATGTACGCGAAAATAATATTGGGCTCGTCGGCATCGGCGCCATGACACGCATGATCGCAAAAGCGTATCGCATGGCCGACGCCATACGCGCCACAGGAGTGCCCGTCGTCATGGGTGGGCCGCACGTCACCGAAATGCCGGACGAGGCGCTCGGGCGGACGTCCGGGAAGCGCCATGCCGATGCCGTCGCCCTCGGCGAAGCCGATGAAACCTGGCCGAAAATTGTTGCCGATGCCGAACGCGGCCAGCTCAAGGACATTTATGCGCCCGTGGATGAATTCGGCCAGGAGCGCAAACCCACGTTGCAATCGTATCCGGCAATTCCGTGGGACACGATCGACTTGAGCCAGTTCAACATCGTACCCAAGGCCGCCGCTCCGCTGCTGAAACGCCTGGGGGGCGGGTGGGGATCGTTTCGCATCGTGCCCGTGGAGTCCGGGCGCGGATGCCCCTACGGATGCGAGTTCTGCACGGTCACTGGTTTTTTCGGCGATTCCATCCGCTTCCGGACCAATAAGAGCGTTGTGGATGAATTGCTGATGCTCAAGGCGCGGGCGAAAAGCGAAGGCGGGCAGATCGCCGTTTTTTTCATCGACGATAACTTTGCCATCAACATCCGGCGGACTAAATCGCTGCTGCGCGACATTATCGCCGCCAACGCCCAGGTGCATTGGGTCGCGCAAATCAGCGCCAACCTGTTGCGCGACGAGGAGCTGGTGGACCTGATTGCCGCCGCCGGCGGCAAATGGGTCTTCATCGGCATGGAATCCATTGATCCGGCGAACCTGGCCGACATGAACAAGGGGTTTAACAAGCCGGGAGAATACGCGGCCGTGCTGCAGCGGCTTGCCGATCGCAACGTTTATGCAATCACTTCTTTCATTTTCGGCATGGATAACGACACCGTGGGAGTGGCCGACCGCACGCTTCAACAGATTCGCACCTGGCCCCCGGGTTTGCCCATTTTCGGATTGCTGACTCCCCTGCCGTCAACCCCGCTGTATACCCGTCTGGCCGAGGCGGGTCGCCTGACGCGGCCAAAACATTGGGAGGAATTCATTCCCTTTACGATGGCGCATACGCCCCTGAAAATGACGATCTCCGAAGCCCATGCGGAGGTCAAGCATGGGTGGTCGACATCGTACAGCCCGGAGGCCATCGCCCATGCCGTCCAGGCCCTCGCCCACAAGCCGCTGGGATATCGCATCAACATTCTGGTCGCGCGCCTCTGCTTCCGGGGAATCTATTTCCCGCAGATGGGGAAGCTGGCCTGGTTCAAAGTGATTGCGCAAAATGGGCGAACCATCGGCGCCATGGTGAAGGAAGGACTTCGCGGGTGGATCAGAGGTCCAGGAAAATCGCACGCGCGCCCGTCAGAAGCGAAAACGTTCGGCGATTGATCTTCGCTGACATTCGCACAGCCGATTTCACCCGATGCATCGAACGGCGGACCAGAATCCGCCGTATGGCACATCTTTGTCATCCTCTGCTGCACGCATCGCCGGAGTACGCACTGTTTTTCCCAGGCGTTTTCCCGGGCGCGGCGCATTCTCGATTGGTAGCAGGTAATTTTCGACCGTATTCGTCACTCCCGGCGCAAACCTCAAATCGCACCCAAATCCGAAAAGATTAGTTTTTCGCAACTTCAAGGGCAATCGATACATTGACATCGCAGGGAAACGCCCCGTAAGGTGGTTATCAGGACAAATCATAACTTATGGCCGAAAAACATAGACGCGTACGAAAAGCGGTCCTGCCCGCGGCAGGATTGGGCACTCGCTTTCTGCCCGCCACCAAAGCGCAACCCAAGGAAATGCTCCCTGTCGTCGATAAACCACTGATCCAATACGTGGTCGAGGAGTGCGTTGCTTCGGGGATCGATAACATCATTATCGTTACAGGCCGCGGCAAGAACGCCATCGAGGACCAC
>DATLTA010000134.1:0-18835 GCA_035533775.1 Candidatus Dormiibacterota bacterium
AGAACTTCATGTGGCGCGCCGGGAATGATTTTTGTGGCCGTGCGTTTCATTTTGTCGAGTTCGGCCATCAGGTTCGATTTGTTGTGCAGGCGGCCGGCGGTATCCACGATCACCACATCGGCCTTCCGCGCGTTTGCCGAGGACAGCGCGTCATACACCACCGCCGCGGGATCGCCGCCCGATTTTGTCTTCACGATTTCCGATCCGGTGCGCGTGGCCCAAACGGCGAGCTGCTCGATGGCGGCGGCGCGAAACGTATCGCCCGCGGCGAGCACGACGCTCTTGCCCTCCTGGTGCAGCCGGTACGCGAGTTTGCCGATCGTCGTGGTTTTTCCGGTGCCGTTTACGCCGACGACGAAAATCACGTAAGGGCGCGCTTGCTGCGCGGCCGCTGCGGCTCCATTTGCCGGAGGCAGCGTGCGCAGCACATACAGGAGCTGGCTTTTCAGCTCCGCTTTCAGGTCCGACGCATTGTTGAGCGCGTGCCGCTCCAGTTTCTGACGCACCGCTTCCAGGATCTGATGCGTCGTCCGCGGTCCAAGATCGGCGGCCAGCAAGACATTCTCAAGTTTGGTGAGCATCTCGGGATCGATTTGCTTTTCGCCCGAGACGAGGTCTTCGACCTTCGCGGTGATTTGCGTGCGCGTTTTCGAGACCGATTGCTTCAGACGGTCCAGCAGCGACCTGCCCTCTTTTGGCTCCTTGCGTTCGTCGTCTTTATTTTTGCCGAAGATGGAAAGCATAAGTGTTTCGCGGCCCCGCGCTGCGAATCCCCTATTCTAGCAGAAGAAATCCATCTTATATGCCGCGCCGGGGCGATTCCTGATGCCCGCGATGCAAACTATTTGGAACAGGCCAGCTGTGCGAGGCGCCCAGCTGAAAACAGCGTGATGGAATCCTGTGATAATTGTACAGTGTGTGGCGGCCGGGCGGCGAACCAGGAAAGGACGAGGGAATCTTACGGCTTGGGGAATTTGAAGATCTGTGAGGGGGAGGGGCGGGGTGAAAGACAATCGTGGCAGCAAACTGGATGCAAATGGGGAATCGATTCCGAAGGGCCTGACGCGGCGGCGCATGCTGCAGGGTGCGGGAGGTTTGGCCGCAGTCGCGGCGTTTCCAGCCAGGAGCCTGGCGTATCCGGAGCCGCTCCTCGCTCAGGATTTTCCGGCGGCGGCGCCTGTGAGCGACCTCACCGGGCGTCTGGCGCGCTATATGGTGGAAGCTCGCGACCGCAGTCTTCCTGCGAACGTCGCGCTGGAAGGCAAACACCATATTCTGGACACGCTTGGGGCAATGGTTTCCGGATCGCGCCTCAAGCCGGGAGAGATGGCCATCCGCTTTGTGCGGGCGCAAGGGGGTGTGCCCGAAGCTTCGGTGATTGGCACGAAAATGAAAACCTCCGCGATCAACGCCGCTCTGGCGAACGGCATGTGCGGCCACGCGGACGAAACCGATGACGTGGAATTGGTGACCAAGGCGCATCCCGGTTGCTCTTCGGTAGCCGCCGCGCTGGCCATGGCGGAGCGGGAAGGCCGCTCCGGCATGGATTTCCTGCGGGCCGTCGTGCTGGGTTACGACGTGTGCTGCCGTTTTCTGATGGCTCTCGGGCCCAACCTGGTGCGCGCTACGCACCGCAGCGCAGAGGGTTACGGCGCGACGTTCGGCAGCGTGGCGGCCGCGGCGTCCCTAGCCCGCTTGGATGAAGTTGGCATGCGCTACGCGCTCTCCTACGCGGCGCAGCAGGTTTCCGGCCTTTGGAGCTGGACGCAGGATACCGAGCACATCGAAAAAGCATTCGACTTCGCCGGAATGGGCGCGCGCAACGGCGTGACCTCGGCCACGATGGTGCAGGCGGGATTTACCGGAGTGCGAAACGTCTTCGATTGCGAGCACAACGTTCTCGAAGCGCTCTCTTCGCAGCCGCATCGCGAGCAGATGGTGGCCGGCCTCGGCGCGCGCTACTGGATTACGGAAACCTCGATCAAAACTTTTTCCGTCGGCTACCCCATACAGTCCGCCCTGGACGCATTCTTCATATTGCGCAGGGAATACGGCCTGAACGTAGACAACGTCGAGCGCATCGTCGTCCGGCTGCCGGCCGACGGCGCCGGCATTGTCGATAACAGCGCCATGCCGGACGTCAATTGCCAGTACATCATGGCCGTGGCGTTGCTGGATGGCACGGTCTCCTTCGCCAACAGCCACTCGCGCGAGCATATGGCCGACCCGCAAGTGCGCGCCGTGAAGCAGCGCGTGCAACTGGTGGCCGATCGAAAACTGATGGATCCGGCCGCGCCGCGCAGCGGTATTGTGGAGGTCACGCTCAAGGATGGCCGCACCGTGAGTCACTTCACGCGTTTTCCGCCGGGAACCAAACAGAACCCGATCAGCACGGAAGGAGTGAACGCGAAAGTGCGCGACCTCATGGCTCCGGTCTTGGGCGCCGAACGTACCGCGGCGTTCATTCAGAGCGTGAACTTCATTGAAGATGTGCGCGACATGCGCGAACTCCGGCCGCTGTTCACGCTTTAGTTTTCGGTTTTCCATTTTTGCGGCGGGATGCGGTTTGTCCCGCGGTTTTGCGCAACGCCCCGGCGGGATAGCATCTTCCTTGCGTCAAAATGCCCGCCTGAAGGCGGGCGCTACATGGACCAAGACAGTTTTCTCGCACGGACCCGGAAGCCCCGGCCACACCGGCGAAATGGCAGCCGTTATTCCAATTGATGTATGATGCGATGATTCTGGCGCTGCCGGGGCCGAGCTTGACCGGTTTGGCAAAGGACTTCACGGAGGGAACGCGATGATTTCGATTCGAACGAGGGTGGCTCTGGGTGTTCTGTTGTTTCTGTCATTTTCTGCAGTGAGTTCCCAGGCGCGGCAGGCGCCGGGCACGGACGCGGATTCGGCCGCCATCAAACATTTCGTGGCCGGGTTCACAACGAACTGGAACAACCATGACGTGCACGCCGTGACGATGCAGTACGTGGAGGATGGCGACTTTTCCAACACCATGGGGGTGCCCAGCCACGGCAGGAAGGAACTCGAAAAGCACTACGCCATGATCTTCGGCACGTTTCTCAAGGACGCGCACCGGACCGATACGGTGAGGAGCATTCGCTTCCTGACTCCCGATATCGCATCGGTGGACATCGATTGGCAGATGACCGGTGCGAGGACGCGGGCGGGGGCGGAACTTCCCACGCGCAAGGGGCTGCTCACCTGGATCGTGACCAAACACGACGGCAAGTGGCTCATCACGATTTACCACGAATCCGCATTCTGATTTGCCCGCAGCGTACGCCTGCCCGGGCGAAAATTGGATTTGAGGAAGGGAAAAACTTCTTCAGACTTCCACGAGCGCGGCGCTGAGGCGGAGCTTGCCGGACATAACGGCGTTCTCGAGGGCTTCCACGACAACCACGTCAAACTTGGTTCCGGCCAGGGCGCGAATGCTGTTCATGGCGAATTCCAGGTCCATGGCGGATTGATAGGGCCGGTTCGTGGTCATGGCGTCGAGCGTATCGGCGGCGGCGATAATGCGCGCCATCAGCGGAATTTCGTCGCCATGCAATCCGTGGGGATAACCGCCGCCATCCATGTGTTCGTGATGCAATTCGATGCCGGGAAGCATTTCCTTCAATTGCGCGACCGGGCGCATGATGTTTGCGCCTTTTCCAGGATGCTGCTTCATCAAAGCGAATTCTTCCGGAGTGAGCGCGCCGGGCTTTTTCAGCACGCGATCGTCCACGCCGATCTTTCCCACGTCATGCAGCAAAGCCGAAATTCGAATCTTGTCGGTTTCCGCCTCGGACAACCCGAGTTGCTGCGCGACGATGACGGAATATTTCGCCACGCGCCCGGAATGGCCGCGCGTGTACGGGTCTTTTTCGTCGATGGCCGCGGCGAGCATGCGGATCGATCCGAGGAAAAGTTCGTGGTTTTCAGCCGCAGCCTGCTGCAACTGGTCGACGAATTCCTCGATGTCGCCGGCCATGCTGTTGAACGTCTCAGCGAGCTCGCTGATTTCGGCGGCGCCTTGCACGGGGGTGCGTTCATGAAATTCGCCACGGCTGATGGCCAGCGTCGAGGTGGCCAGCGACCGGATCGGCGTGCTGATGCCGACGGCAAACAAATAGCCGAGGATCAGCGCCGCGAAGGTCACGACGATCACGAATTTGAGCGCCTGCGCGTTCAACTCCGTGACGCCCGCATCCTCGCGCGCCTTGTCCAGGCCGCGCTGCGCCACCACGGCCCAGTTCAATTCCGGGATGGTGCTGTAGGTTCCGATCATATCCGCTTTACGCCCGTTTACCATGATCTGGTACCGGCGCATGGTCTCGGTTGTGCGGAGATCCTTTGGCAATCCGGTGACCTGAGCCACTACGGGTGAGTTCGGCCTGGCATCTGCGCCGGGCACGAATTGCCGCGAGTCCGGGTACGCCACGATGTGCCCGCTGTGATCAATGATGAACACCACACGCCCGCGAACGCTGGTTTCCTTCAGCCTTCGGACAATTCCGTCCAGGGAGACGACTGCGGCCAGCATCCCGGAAAACTGATTGTTCATTTCCAGCGGCACGGCCATCACGAACGCCGGGCGATTTTTCGGGCCGATCGCCAGCGGTTCGCTGCGAAATACCAGAGACTGCAGCGTCGAGGTAAACGCGCGCTGCAGCGCCTTGCTGACGAAGGGGTCCTGATCCGCCTGAAAATTTCCGGCGCCAGTGCCTTTGGCGTCCTTGCTTACCGCGGTCAAATACAGAATGTTCGGGTTGCTCGCGACAAAATTTTCAAGAACACGAGTTACTTGGGGGGCCAGCGCCGCGTTGTCGACCTCATCGGTCAGGCCGGTAAGCGCCAGAATCTGCCGTTCGCTGATCAGCTGCTGGTAGAGGTTGGTATCGAAAAGTTGAATTTCTTCCGCCAGGGATCGGGTGACTTCGGTCTGCTGGACGCTTTCGGTATCCGTTAATTTTTGCTGGCTAAGCTGCAGAACCTGATAGTGATACAGCCCCAGGGGCAGCACGCTGACCAGCAGCATGGCGCCCAGCACAAGCGTGAGAATTCTGGGCCGGCGCAGGAAACGCGATTTGATATGTGTCAGTTCCATGAGTACACGGATCCAATCTCCAATTGTAATATCCTGGTGGTTGCGGCAGAAGAGAGGAAACCCGGGTATGTGCCGATCAGCTACGGGGTAACTAGTAGACCTACTCCTGCTTGAGGCGGCGCTCCATCAGTTCGCCGATGGCATCCCGGGAGGCGCGCCCTGCCGTCAGGACGGCGTGTACCTGTTCGGTGATGGGCATTTCCACTCCCGCGCGCCGCGCCAGATCCAGAACGGCGGCCGCGCTGCCGACTCCCTCGGCGACCATGCGCGTTGCGCCAAGGATTTCACGAAGTTCGCGTCCTTTGCCGAGTTCAATGCCCACCGAACGGTTCCGGCTGAGCGCTCCGGTCGAAGTGAGAATGAGGTCGCCAACGCCAGCCAGGCCCGCCAGCGTTTCGCGGCGTCCGCCAAGGGCGACGGCGAGACGCGTCATTTCCGCCAGCCCACGCGTGACCAGCGCCGCCATCGTGTTGGTGCCGAGGCCCAGCCCTGCGCTAACACCGGCGGCGATGGCGATGACGTTTTTCACGGCTCCGGCGATTTCGGTGCCGATCACGTCATCGTTGGTATACAGCCGGAATCGCGGCCCCGAGAATTCCTTCTGGATCTGTGCGGCCAGTGCCGCGTCGGTCGCCGCCAGCACAACCACCGTGGGGTCTCCCGCGGCGACTTCTGCGGCGAAACTTGGACCGGAAAGCACTGCGATGCGCGGGGAATTGCCCGGGCCAATCTCCTGCGCGATGACGTCGCTGATGCGCGCGTGTGTTGCGGGCTCCAGTCCCTTGGTGGCGCTGACGAATACCGCATGAGGCTCGATGTGCGGGCGCATGGCGCGATACATCTCTCGCGCATGCGCCGAGGGCATCACTCCAAGAATAACGTCCGCCCCCGCAATGGCCTGCTCGAATGCGCCGGTGACTTCCACGCCCGCCGGTAACGGGAAGCCGGGAAGATAGATTTCGTTGATCCGCCGCGTGCTCAGCATCTCCACGATGTCGGCGCTGTGCGCCCAAAGCGCGAGCCGGTGCGGCGTTGCCGACCGCGTCAGAACAATGGCCAGGGCCGTGCCCCAGCTTCCGCCGCCGATGATGGCAATTTTTTTCACGATTTCTTTCGCCCCATTTCAAAACGCGGTTCGGTGCCCGCCATCAGCCGTTCGATGTTGTCGCGATGCTTGATGATCACCAGAATGCACGCCAGCAGGGTGCAAAACGAGACTGCCGCGGGCGGCGCGTGCCCCGGCGCATACAGCAAATAAACCAGCAGGGGCAACGCCGCGGCGGCGGAAATCGACGCAAGCGAAATATACCTCCAGAAAAACGCCACCAACAGGAAGACCGCGACGGCCACCGCCACGGCCTGCCAGCTTATGCCGAGGAAGACTCCCAGGGCCGTGGCCACTCCCTTGCCGCCGGCAAAACGAAGCCACGCGGGAAAGACATGCCCGATCATTGCCGCGAGTCCCGCGAACACCATGAACCGGATGTTCCCATCGGAAAAACGCCCTATAAGCCAGACGGCGAGGAATCCTTTTGCGGCGTCCAGAAATAATGTGGCTATGCCGGTCGACCAGCCCGAGGTGCGCGCGACGTTTGTGGCGCCGATGTTGCCGCTTCCCATGTAGCGAATGTCGCGGCCGCTCCGCGCGCGCACCAGCAGATAACCAAACGGGATCGATCCCAGAAAGTATCCCAGCAGGACCAATCCCCAAAGGGCCGGTGCTCCCATTGCCAGTTCCTGATTCACTCGGATGCGCTCCCCGGGAAAGCAAAACTTGCCAGCCGAGTATATTCTGCACCGCCCGGTTTCAAAACGCTTTGGTACAAATGAAATTCCTTTGCCACCGTGCCGCCGAAGGCAAGAGGCCCGGCGGCCTGGATGGCCGCATGCAGGTTGTCGAGCGCTCCCGGGGAATTGAAGCGCGCCAGCGTCAGATGCGGGGAAAATGCGCGCGCCTGATCCGCGATGCCCAGCGGGCTGAGCGCCGCAGCGATGGCTGCGGCCAGCGCCGCCAATTCGGGACCTGCTTGGACGCCCGCCCACAGCACACGCGGGCGGCGATCGCCGGGAAAAAATCCGAGGCCCTGAAAATCCATGGCGATCGGGGCGGGGAATGGCACGGTGGCCAGCGCGGACTGGATGGCTGCGGCTTTTTCAGGTAAAACTTCGCCGATGAATTTCAGCGTGACGTGAAAACCTTCCGGGCGCGCCCAGCGCGCTCTCCGGCACGTTCCGCGCAGTCTGGCCATGACCGCGGCGATGGCTGCGCGCACGTCTGCAGGAACATCCATGGCGGCAAAAAGTCGCACGCGCTCAGCCTTTCACGCCGTTTTTGGGTTGCGCTGCGTACAGGAAATAGCGCCGCACCAGATCGAGCGCCGTCTGCGAAGCCTGCCAGCGGATGCGGTCTCGCTCGCCGGGAAAGTGCAGGCCGCGCTGCTTGCTGCCGGACTCGTCGGCGAGGGCGATGTGCACGGTTCCCACGGGCTTTTCGGCAGTGCCTCCCGTGGGGCCTGCGATTCCGGTGATTCCCACGCCCAGCGTGGCTCCCGTGCGGCGGCGAATTCCCTCCGCCAGGGCCACGGCCACTTCCGCGCTGACCGCGCCGCGCGATTCTATGATTTCCGCGGGTACGTCCACCCAGGCGGACTTGAGCAGGTTGCTGTAAGAAATCACGCCGCCCAGAAAATACGCGGAGCTACCCGAAATTCGCGTGAGGCGCTCGGCAAGCAGGCCGCCGGTACAGCTTTCCGCCGTGGCAATCGTCGCCTGATGCAGGGTGAGTTCCCGGGCGACCACCTCTTCCATCGGTTCCCCGTCCGTCGTAAATACGGCTTCACCCAGGGCCAGCACGATGCTTTCCTGAATTTGCAGCAGCAGGTTCTCGGCGGCGGGCACGTCGGATGACCAGGCGCGAAGATGCACCTGAATTTCGCCCGGAGCGGTCAGGATCGTCGTCTGCACGTCGTTGTGGCGCATGTAAATCGGCGCGATGCGCTGATCGACCTCGGATTCGCCCATCCCGGCGACGCGCAACTGACGCGACACCAGCCGCACGCCGGTCGAAAGGCGCGCCAGGCGCGGCTCCACCTGCGCGCCGAACATGGCTTTCAATTCGTGTGGCGGGCCGGGTAGCAGAATCACGATGCGGCCGCGCGCTTCGAGCCAGAGCCCGGGCGCGGTCCCGCGCTTATTTTCCAAAACCGTCGCGCCCTCCGGCACCATGGCCTGCCGCGTGTTCACTTCGGACATGGTCCGGCGGATCTGGCGGAAGCGCTCTTCAATCCTGCTCATCACAGCGGGATCGCGCGCCAGTTTTCTGCCCAGCAGGTCGGCGACGGCCTGGCGCGTGCGGTCGTCCTCGGTGGGGCCGAGGCCGCCGCTGGAAATGACAATCTCGGCGCGCTGCATGGATTGATCGAATGCGTCGCGCAGGTCGCCCAGTTCATCGCCGACCACGGTCTTGCGCGAGACTTCGATGCCCAGGCGATTTAGCTGCGCGGTGAGATAGAGGGAGTTGGTGTCCACCCGATCCGGGGTGAGCAATTCCGATCCGACGGCGATGATTTCAGCTTTCATGATTGGGTCAACGCGGCAGCGAAAGGCCTTCGATTTCCCAATCCAGGCTGAACAGCGCGCTGGTCGTGGCCAGGACCGCGCGGTTGCCGGGCAGCAATGCCAGTCCTACCAGGCCGCTGCCGCCAATCACCAGTTCGGCGCCGGCGTCTGGAGCGATCCTTACGATCCCGCGACGCCCTTCGAGAGAAGCCGCGACATAGAGATTCCCCTTGCGGTCAAAGGCCAGCCCCTGCGGACGGCCAAGGCCCCGGAAAAATGTGCTGATCTCGCCCTTCTGATTGATGCGATAGACGCGATCGAAGCTCGACGTCGTCGGCCCGGTGACAAATAATTCCCCCGTGGGGCTGAACGCCAGGTGATACGCCGCTACCGATGGCTCCAGCGTGGCAAACACGAAAATCTGCCGGTCGGGACTGATTTTGAAAATCGTGCCGCTGCGATCGCCGACGAACAGGTTACCGATCGTGTCGAAGGCGATTCCCGTCGCCGTCCCCATGCCCTCGACCCAGAGTTGCGAACGGCCGTCGGGCGAGACACGGTGCACGGTGCCGTCGTTGCGGCAGGTGACGTAAAGATAGCCTTCGCGGTCAAGCGCGAGTCCGGTGGGGTTCACCAGTTCGGTGACAAAGGGTTTTACCTCGTAATTGGGCGTGACCTTGTACAGCGAAACGGCGACTTTCTGTCCGCGCTGCCCGCTGTAGGTGACGTAGATGTTTCCCTCGACGTCCACGGCGGGATTTGTAACCGGATGAAGGTTGTCGGCGATCTGCACGCCGAGATGAAATAGGAACGGCAGGCTTTCGGCGCGGGAAGTTTCCACGCGCACGATGCTGCCAGCCGCGCCTTCCGGCACACGCGCGATCAGATGATTTTCCGCCGAGAGCAGCACGCTCGCTTCGGATTCACCGAAACGCACGCGTGGCCGCGTATTTGGTTTGGGAACGAAGCCCGAGCCGTAGATCGCGACATCGCCGCCGGGAATGCCTGCTCCCGGCTGTATGCGGTCGATGCGTGGTATGCCGTTGGTTTCCAAATTCGATTCTCAAGTCTTCGCGAAACGCCACGAGCCGCGCCTACGAGCGATGCCCTCCGGCGGGCACGCGCAGCGAACGATGATGCCACACGATGAGGCGACCCTGCGAAAACACTCAAAGCCCCAGCGTGCGCGCAATCAATAATCCCAGCGCCGCGTAAACTCCCGCGATCCAATCATCTGCCATGATTCCCAAGCCGCCGGGGAGAGATTCGGCCTGCCGTGCGGGAAACGGCTTCCAAATGTCGAAGACACGAAAAAGTATAAAGCCCAGCAGCAAATATTTCCAGTTCAGGGCAAATGTCCTGGGTGTGGCAAGCCCCAGGAAGGAGATCAATTGCCCGGCAACTTCGTCCACTACAACGATTTGAGGGTCAGCTGTGCGCCTGTAAATGGCGACGCGCCCGGCAGCCCAAAGGCCGATCACGGAAACGATTACGATCAGCGCGCCGTCATTCCAGGCAAAATGCGACCACGCCGATGCGGAGTTGTGGAAGGCGGCGCCAGAACCAGCGCCAATTTGCCATCGGCTGATCGCCATGGCTCCCCAGCCCAGCGCCACGCCAGCCAGCGAGCCCCACGTTCCCGGGGCTTTCGGCAGGTAGCCGAGGCCGAAGACCGTCGCGATCGCGAGCGAGGCGCGCGGTTTGCCTGGATCGGGCCGGGCCGAGCCTTCGTTGCTACTCATCGCTGCTACTCATCGTCGTTGCCGGAGGAGTCGTTCTGTGCTGGCTCATTGTTTTCGATTTCTTCCGGTTCCGATTCGTCCATCATAGGCACGGCCACTTTGTATTTTTCCATGGCCCAGTTGCCGAGGTCGCGTTCGCGGCAGCGCTCGCTGCAGAAAGGGAAATCCGCGGTCGTTTCCGAATCGGTGGGCTGTTTGCAAATGGGGCATTTCAGTTTCATGCTTGGTTCGTAGCACAGGTTTCAGCCTGTGCGCCTTTTTTTGCATGAGAAACTAAACCACAAAGGTATATCCTGTGCGCTTTTTCTTGCACGAAAATCTAAACCACACAGGCTGAAGCCTGTGCTACTTCAGGCCAATATTCGCAGGGCCGCGCCTGTGTTGACGCGCTGCACGGGAGCGGTTGCCGCGGCCTGCGCCGCCGGAGGACGCGGAACGTTCAGAATTTCCACGACGCGCCCGACCAGATCGTACTCGTGCGTCTCGGTGATTTCCACGGTGACTACGTCGCCCGTCTGCGCGGATAGAGATGTTCCCGGCACTTCAATGTCGTTCAGGTACAACTTGCCGTCGATGTCGGGCGCCATGCCTTCCAGGCGCGCTTCCCAGACCAGCGGCGTGTCCGCTGACGGACCTTCCACCAGGGCGGTCGCGCGCCGGCCGCGAAAGCGGCTCAGTTTGCGCGCCGAAATCTCTTGTTGAATCTCCATCAGGCGATTTTGCCGCTCTTTGATCGTGTCTTCGGCCACTTTTTCATCGAGCGCGAAACTGGACGCGTTGTCCACGTCGGAGTAGGGAAACACGCCCATCCAATCGAATTCCGCAGCCTCCACGAAATCGCACAGCTCGCCAAAGTCCGCCGCGGTTTCCCCGGGGAAGCCGACGATGAACGATGTGCGCAGCGACACGCCGGGAATCGTTGCGCGAATGCGCCGCAGCAATTGCAGAAACGCCTCACCGTTCGAGCCGCGTTTCATGCGCGCCAGGACATTGCGGCTGGCGTGCTGCAGCGGCATGTCCATATACTTCGCCAGGCGCGGGTGCGCGGCGATCGTATCCAGCAGGCGCTGGGTCACGCGGTTCGGGTAGCAATAGAGGTAGCGCACCCATTGCAGTCCTTCGACGCCCGCCAGCCGTTCGAGCAGCACAGCCAGGCCGTCGCGCAAGCCGAGGTCTTCGCCGTAGGATGTCGTGTCCTGCCCGATCAGCGTAACTTCGCGGACGCCGGCGGCGGCAAGGTTTTCCGCTTCGCGCACGACGGATTCAAATCGCCGGCTGCGGAAAATTCCGCGCAACTGCGGAATGATGCAGAACGTGCAGGGATGGTCGCAGCCTTCGGCAATCTTGATGTAGGCGGCGTGTTTCGGCGTGGAAAGCATGCGCGGCGTAAGATCGTGATAGAGGTACGACGGCAGAACCGCGGCACTCTCCGCGTCGGAGCGCAACTGGCCTTCGACGGCCGCAAGAATATTTTCTACCTCGCCCGTTCCGACCACCGCGTCTACTTCGGGAATCTGCTCGAGAATCTGCTCGCGGAAGCGCTCCACCAGGCATCCGGCGACGATTAATTTTTTTGCCACGCCGAATTTCTTGTATTCGGCCATTTCCAGGATCGTGTCGATGGATTCTTTCTGCGCCGGGGCAATGAAACTGCATGTATTGACGACGATGATGTCGGCTTCTTCGGCGTGCGGCGTGAACTCGTAGCCGTGGCGCGCGAGCACGCCCATCATCACCTCGCTATCCACGAGGTTCTTCGGGCAACCCAGGCTGATGAATCCTGCTTTTGGCATGATGGCGCGTCCCGCAAGGGCGAAACGATCATATCATTCTAGCATGGCGTGGAGTTTGCCGCCGCCTGGCGGCTCAGTGCGATTGCAGTAATGTCCGGATGCGTTGCAGAATCGAAAAAACGTGCCGCGGGTCTGAGGCCTGCGCCCCAAAGCGCGCCGCCTGGTACATCGACGTCATCTCCTGCACGGGAACGGCCAGGTTTCCATCCGGAAGGGAAGTGGCGAACTCCCACGCGGTCTGCTCCGGGGCTTTGCGAAAACCGCGTCGCGCCAGTAGCCGCAGCATTTCGTTGTACTGAATTGTCGCCAGATGCGGCGTCATGGCCGTGGCGCGAGACACACGCAGATGCCACAGTGTCCGGAGGCGTTGCCGCACTTTCGGTTGCAGGGCCAGCAGGGAAGTGGCGAGGGCGGCAAAAATTGCGAGCGTCACCGGCATTGCCGCCGGCGCGTGAGCGGCGCGGGATTGCCACAGTTCCAGCTGCTTGGTCGCGGTGCGCCGCGCGTTGGCGAAGGCGATTCCCAGCCGCTCGGTCCAGTTGCGCGAAACGCGCTGCACGTTGTGCGCGAGCGTGAACTGGTGGGCGATGTCGTAATTGATGACCCATTCGCTCCACTGCAGCTCGAACCAGTCCCAGTATTGCCCGATGCGGTCGAAGATGCCGGAGGATACGTCGTCGACGGCCGGAGTCGGGTCAAACGTCAGCCAGCCGAAAGTCGGGAAATAGACCTCCACCCAGCTGTGCGCGTCGCTGGCGCGCACGATAAAGTCGCCGCCAAGGTCGTTGTATTCTCCGGTCTGGAATCCATTCACGTAACGCGCCGGAATACCCAGCGACCGGACCATGACCGTCATCGCCGTGGCGAAATATTCGCAATGCCCGGCGCGCTTCTGAAACAGGAAGTAGGCGAGCGGATCGGAGTGGGGCGGCCCGGACAAATCGAGCGTGTAGCCGTAGTGCGATCGCAGATATTTCTCGATGGCGCTGGCCTTGTCGTACGGGGTGGCGGCGTTGGCGGTGATTTGTTTCGCCAGCGCCGGTATGCGGGGGTCGAGCGGCGGCAGTTGCAGGTAGGTTTCGCGTATGGAATCCGAATAGTTTGCGCCGGCCTTGCGCAGCGCCGAGGGATTCGGCGTGGGCAACAGCGAACGCGCTTCATACTGCATGCGCGCGTAATTATGGTACGGATTGGAAACCGAGTCCGTGTCGTCTTTCAGCAAATACGAGCGGCGCCGGCCGAACGACGACGCGCTGGAATCGGCGTTGAACCGCCCGCGCACCGCTTCCGCATCGTTCGCAAAAAAAAGCGCGGTGCTTGCAATGGGCTCCAGCAGGACCGTGTAGTGGATCTGTTTTCCGGTCAGTTGCATTTCAGGTTCGTCGGAATCGATATGAAACCAGCCATTCGAGCCGGCCGTCAGTGTCGTGGGTTCGCGGGAATTGTTGAACCATCGCCTGCCATCAAATTCGGTCAGCGCGATGCCGCGCCAGTGCACTCCGTGCGCCGCCCTGAGTCCTCCATCGACGCTGACGCGCATCACGACCTCGCTGCTCTTCTTGATCTCGCCGATTTCCCCGAGCTCGACGTCGTCGCTGAATCCGGAAATCAGCGTTGGCTGCAGGTTGAAGCCGGACATATAGCCGCTGCTGAATCGCGGAAGCACCAGGAAGATGACGGCGCCCACCAGCACCGATCCCAGCGCGATCCCCACGGAGGTGATTCCCAGCGCGTTATGCAGGCGGTGCGCGGCGCTCGACCCGTTTTCCATGGGTGGGGTGACCGCGCCCTGTGCGCTCCGCCACATTTCTAGGCCCACGAACGTGGAAACGGCCAAGCCGAGAAAAATGAAGAAGAAAACCAGGAAGACGGTGTCGACGGTGAGGATGGCTGAGGCCAGCATCGTGGTGAATGCCATCAGCGTCAGAAATAAATAATCGCGTGTCGTGGTCGCGCTGTACAGCCGCACGATGATGGCAAACAACATCAAATGAATCGTCGCAAGCAGCGCGCCGTACAGCCCGGGATTCTGCGCGCCCCTGGCCAACATGCGCGACACGACCCACAAATCGAACGGAAAGAAAACGAAATAAGCGATCGTGAGCCAGGTGGCCACGCGATTTGAAATTTCCGGCCCCTTTCCGCGCCACCAGCGGTAGCCTTTGAACAGCAACGCGGCCGGAAGCAGGAAAATCGACACCAGGTCGAGTTTTCCGGTGGAAACCAGTGTGAGTACGCCCATCAGTAAGAGAAGATACAGGGAAATTTCAAAATGCCGCCTCAGGGCGGAGATGCGTCCCGAGAGGGTTGCCGTAGGATTGGAGCTTGCGGAGTCCATGGCGCGAATCCTCAGTCTAACATTCCGCCGGCAGCCCGCGCGCCGCGCCGGGGCGGGTGGCGCTTATCAGATAATGCGCAGGAGCAGGATAGGCTGAACAGGCTGCGGGGAAAGTGGAAATATTTGTGGGTCGTGCCTTCGGGCACGACATAACACCTGCATTTTTTCAGGAGTTTTAACCCCTGAAGGCGTACAAATCGATTTTTCCGCAACCTGTTCAGCCAGTCCTGTTAAACCACAGCGAGGGCCGCGTCGGCTATTTTTCGTGTGGCGTTTGAGATGGGAAGTGTTTTGATCCGCGCCAGTGCGACCGTGCGCGTCCCCGCAATGCGCGGCAGGCGGGCGACACGAATCAGATGCGGCTGGAGGCGGATACTGCGGAACGTCACCGTGTGCCGCGCGGCCCGCAACGGCGCGCTGCCGCCGCCTGCCATGTGGCCCATGATGTCGATGGTGCCGAATTGTTTGCTCAGGTATTCAGCGAGCTCGGGGGTTCCGCGTGCTGAAGTTTCGACGGCGGGGAATTGCCACATGCGCGAAAATAGATCGCCGTCGGCGTTCGATTGGCGCACCAGCAGGGTTTGGCCGCGCGGATCGAGCAGCACGGCTGCGGCCAGCGTTACCTGCAGGGTTGCGCGTTTTTTGCGTTTGGCCGGCAGTTCGTTTTCGATTCCAAGCTTTCGCGCCTGGCACCATCCCTGCACGGGGCACTCTTCACATCGGGGCGACTTCGGCGTGCACAGGGTCGCGCCCAGCTCCATCATGGCCTGGTTCCAGTCTCCGGCAGTCCGGCGGGCGAGCAACTCCTGCGCGGCGGCCTCCAGCTTTTGCCACTGAGCCGGTGCGCGCAGGTCGCCGCGCACCGCCCCCATCCGCGCGATGACGCGCGCCACATTCCCGTCGAGTACGGCCAGAGGCCTGCCATAGGCGATGCTCAAAACCGCTGCGGCCGTATAGCGCCCGATGCCGGGAAGCGCCAGCGCCTCTTCCTGTTTGTGCGGAAACCGGCCCGCATGCCGGACGACAATTTCCTTTGCCGCGCGCTGCAGATTCCTTGCGCGGCTGTAGTATCCGAGTCCCGCCCAGCAGCCGAGCACCGCTTCGGATCGCGCGCGAGCCAGCGCCTGCACATTCGGAAATTTCGCCACGAACCGCTCGTAGTAAGGAATCACCGCGGCGACGCGCGTTTGCTGCAGCATGATTTCCGAAAGCCAGATGAGGTATGCGTCCTTCGTGCGCCGCCACGGAAGATCGCGCTTGCGCCTGGAGAACCAGGAAAGCAGCCGGCGCCTGAATTTTGGAATTTCCTTGGCGGGAATCGGGAGGATGCTCACCGCCGGGATTTTCGCATATTGCCCATGCGAACGGAAATCTCAGCGCGAGGTTTCGGTTTCGGAGGATTACCTTCAGGCCGTGAAGCATCTGCGTGAGAACCCGGTCCCGGCCCGTGTAGCACCCGCCTTCAGGCGGGCATCTGCTGGAGTCCAGAATGCCACCCTGAAGGGTGGCGCTACAAAAACCCTGCTTTTCGAGTTCTTACCCAGGCACTGAAGCTCCATGTGTAAATTCTGCCGGCAATTACAGCGCGGGAATAAACAGAAAGTACGAGGAATTCCATATGCCGGTGGGAATCGAGCCGCGCAAATGGCTGGTGAGGACGATTTTATAAATGTCGGGTGCATCGTTGAGCTGGTCGAGGAAATGATTGTTCGGCGGCGGCTTCAGCGGGGTGACGCTGGCCAGGTAGCGCAAAATATCGTAGATAATTTCTCCGGCCGTCGCCCGCGGCGTGGCGAAGCCGGCGGAGCGGAACTCGATCACGGCATTGATTTCGTGGAAGTGCCAGGCCAGGCCCGCGCACAGCGTCACGGCGCGATCAAATTGCGTTGCGGTTTTTGCATCCGGGCTGCTGAGGTCAAGATATGGGTCAAACACCAGCATGACGCGCCGCTCGTCCTCGCGCGCGTATTCGCGCACCTGCAGTGCGCCGGTGCGGGCGGAGGCTTTCCAATCCACGTGGCGCGCGCTGTCATTGAACTGGTAATCGCGAATCGCGTAGAGATCGTTTCCGCGGCCGCGCTGGTAGCTTTCCAATTCGCCGCTGACGAGCGGAAGAATCTCGTAAAACATTTCGGTGGCCTGGACGGCGGGATAAACGACGGCTTCGATTTCCGACTGCACGCGGCGCGTTTTCTGAAGAAAGCCAAACGGAAATTTCGTGCGCAATCCGAGCGCGTCCTGCCGGTACACACCGCGCCGGGCAAAGGTAAGCTCGACCTCCTGCCGGACCGTCTGCTGGTGCGGGATGTGCGGAAAGTAGATGGGCTGCTGCAGGATGCGGGGCGCCGGATTCGGCGCGGGAGATTTCCTGGCTTTCGGTTTCTCCGTTTTCTCCTCGCTGATGAGCGATACAGAAAACGACGGCATCATTTGTTTCATATTGTGAAGCTTTGCGATGGCCAGCACGGAGCGTCCCGCGAAGATGTGCTCGGGCAACTCGAGGTTCACCTCGATCCCGCTGAGCACCAGGCGCGAAAGAATTCCCGAAATTAAAATTCCCGCCAGCAGGCAGGCCAGAATCATGAACAGAAGATTGTTTCCCGTGTTCATGGCGGCCAGAGTGACCACGAAAATGCCGCCCAAGTATACGATGCCTTCGCGCGTCACCTTGTAGTCGATCTGGTAGGAGAGCCAGCGGAGCGGCGTCCGCCGCGCCAATGCCGGCACGATTGTCAGAGCGACCCATCCGGCCAGCGCCAGTGCCGCCAGCGCCGATATCCCGGCGAGGATGACCTCTCCGCTGTCCGCTGCCGCTCCCGAATACAGCGCCAGAAACAGTGCCGCCGCCAGCGCCGTTATGGCAATGGCGAAATTGCGCCAGGCCGCGCGGTCCAGGCTGCGCCACCCGCCACCGGGCTCCGCCGATGACGGCCGGGACGATGTCTCATGGGAGTCGGGGTAGGGAATCCTGCGGGCAAGGGTTTTGAAATTCATCGGCGATTCGGTGCCCCTCAGAGGGGAACGCTCGTGGATTCGACAATGTCATTCAGAATGGATTCCACCTGCGTCTGTTTTTTTTGCGTTGTGGCGTAACGCGTGTTCACCACCACGCGGTGCGCGAACACCGGCACGATCAGCTGCTTGAAGTCGTCGGGCGTGCAAAATTCGCGGCCTTCGAGAAACGCGCGCGCCTGCGCGGCGCGCTGCAACATCAACAATCCGCGCGGACTCACGCCGAGCGTGAGTTGTTCGCTGGTGCGCGTGCGCTCGACGATATCGATGGCGTAGTCGCGCAAGCTGTCGTCGACGCGCACTTCTTCAACCGCGCGTTGCATACGATCGACGTCGCTCGCTTCCATGATGGGGGAAACCTCCGACGCGGCGTCCCGCCCGCCGACGTGCTGCCGCATGATCTCGCGTTCGCTCTCCCGCGATGGGTATCCCATGCCGATGCGCAGCAGGAACCGGTCGAGTTGCGACTCGGGAAGCGGGTAGGTGCCGTGATGCTCGATGGGATTTTGCGTCGCCAGCACCATGAACGGCTGCGGCAGCTTGTGCGTGTGGTTGTCCACCGTCACCTGCGCTTCGTTCATGGCTTCCAGCAGGGCCGACTGCGTTTTCGGTGTCGTGCGGTTGATTTCATCCGCCAGGACGATATTGGCGAAGATAGGGCCCTGCTTGAAATCAAATTCCTGCTCGATCTGGTTGAACACGCTCGTGCCGACCACGTCGGAGGGCAGCAGGTCCGAAGTAAACTGGATGCGCTGGAACGAGCAATGAAACGAATTGGCTAGGGCCTGCGCCAGCGTCGTCTTGCCCACGCCGGGCACGTCTTCGATCAGCAGGTGCCCCTTGGCCAGCAGGGCCACGATCGAAAGGCGAATGACCTCATCCTTGCCGCGAATGACGCGGGCAATGGAACTCTGCAACTGGGCGATCTGATTGGCTGTGGCGGTTGTCATTGGTTGAAAATCCCCGGCGCATCTGTTACAAACGAATGTCCATTCATGGGCGATTAGCTCAGTGGTTAGAGCGCTCGCTTCACACGCGAGAGGTCCAAGGTTCAAGTCCTTGATCGCCCACCATTTTTTGTCGCGGCCAAATCCGGCTGAGGGAAGCATGACCGCGCCGGCAGCAAAGGCCAATTGCCATTCTAAAGGAATCCCTAGTGTCCGCTACTCTCCGATTTTTTCAAATTTTCTCATTAGGTACGTGGGTGGGCAGCATCCTTTTCTTCATCGTCTTCACGCAGGGGCTCTTTCCGCTCATAAACAATAACGATTTGACGGGAACG
>DATLTA010000135.1:0-38561 GCA_035533775.1 Candidatus Dormiibacterota bacterium
CCGTAGCGGCGAAAAAGCTTTCATCACAGAGGACACAGCGCACGCAGAGAAAGACAATCCGTGCTCGCTTCAAACGTGAATCGTCAAGCCGCTAAGCGGTGGCTTCGACTTCACGGATACATTCATCCAGCGTCCGCACGGCAAATTCGGCCTGTTCCTCATCGATCATCAATGGAGGCGCAATGCGAATCGTGTTTTCGCCCGCGCCCAGCAGAAGCAACCCTTTCGTGAACGCGCGCTGGATGATGGCCTCGCGAAGCTCGCCCGCGCGCTCCTTGGTTTTCTGATCGCGCACGATTTCGACGCCGATCATCAATCCTTTTCCGCGCACGTCGCCAACGATTTTGTGCCGCGCCGGCCAGTCCGCCATGCGGACCATCAGGAAATCGCCGATGCGCCTGGCATTCTCGATGTATTGCGACTCCAGCAAATCCATGGTCGCCAGCGCCGCCGCAACGCACACCGGATTCCCGCCGAAGGTCGAAGCATGCGCGCCGGGCTTCCAGTCCATCAGGCTGGCCCGCGCAATCGTCGCGGAAAGAGGCATGCCCGAGGCAATGCCCTTGGCCACGCACAAAATGTCCGGCTCGATTCCCGCATGATCCCCGGCCCACCACTTCCCCGTGCGCCCCATGCCGCTCTGCACTTCGTCGCAAACCAGCAGTATCCCGTGCTTCCGGCATATTTTCTGCAATTCCACCAGAAATTCCTTCGAGGCGAGAACGTATCCGCCTTCGCCCTGGATGGGCTCGATAAAGACCGCCGCCACCTCCGCCGGATCGACGAGGCGCTTGAAGATTTCGCGCTCCAGAAACGTGGCGGACTCCACGCACGTGCAGGGCGAAGGATTGCCGTAGGGACACCGGTAGGAATTCGGGTAGGGGATGTGAAATACGCCGGCCAGCAGCGTGCCGAATCCTTTACGCTGCACGGCCTTCGATGCGGTGAGCGAAAGCGACCCCATCGTGCGCCCGTGGAAGCAGCCATGAAACGCGATGATTTTGTCGCGCCGCGTGTGGTAGCGCGCCAGCTTGATGGCCGCCTCCACGGCTTCGGTGCCGGAATTGCCGAAATAAACCTTCTTCGCTTCCTTGCCGGGAGCAACCGCCGCAAGGCGCGCGGCCAGTTCCGCCATGTTCGGCAAATAAAAATCTGTGCCGGAAATGTGAATGAGTTCGGCAGCCTGCTTTTGAATCGCTTCGACAACGCGCGGATGGCAATGCCCGGTGGAAACGACGGCGATGCCCGCGGCAAAATCCAGGAACACGTTGCCGTCCACGTCCTCGACCATCGCGCCACGCCCGATTTTTGCCACCATCGGGTAACTGCGCGTGTAGGAAGGCGAAACGAATTGCGCATCCAGCGCGATCAATTTCTTCGCGTTCGGCCCGGGGAGGGGCGTCACCAGGACGGGCAACCGGGTTTCGCTGGTAATTGCGGCCACAGGCTTTTCCACGGAAAATCCTCCTGCCAGCAGGCATCCGGTCCCGTTTCCGGGGATGGCTCGGAACTCGTGAGTCCGCAAATCGTGAACGTGCCTGTCCCGGGAGGCGGGCCTGGCACAAACCTACTTTACGCCGAACCGGCCGTATCCGTCGAGGATAAGAGGAGGCAAGGAAGGACAATCATGGATGAATCAGGATGAGAAGATCAGCGGCGCGGAATTTACGGCGTTTACTTGCGTTTCCAGCGAACGCCGCCGTCGCGCGAATCCTCCAGCAGGATTCCTTGCTCGGCCAGTTGGTCGCGCACGCGGTCCGACGTGGCAAAATCGCGGCGCTTCCTGGCGGCCTGCCGCTCGGCGACGAGGGCCTCGATTTCCGCGTCGCTGGGACCGGCGGAATCCCGGCTAAAGCCGAGGGCGCGAAGCTTTTCGGCATCATCATCGCGAAGCACGGCAAAAATGGCGTCGAACGACTCCAGCAGGGCAAGGACCGGCGCGACATCGCCCTGGCGAAATTCGTCGCGGTCCATGGCCGTGTTGGCGTCGCGCACCAGATCGAAAATTGCCGCGAGCGCCTGCGCGGTATTGAGATCGTCGGCAAGTCCCCGGTCGAATTCCTCCCGCGCTTTCGCAACGCGTTCGGGCATGGCCGGAGACGATCCCTCGGGAAATTTTCCGGTCTGCAGCCGCAAAACGAAATTTCGAAGGCGCTCCACCGAACTGGCCGCGCCCTGCAGGCTCTCCGGCGTGAAATTCAGCTGGCGGCGATATGGCACGGCGGCCAGCAAAAATCGAATCGACGACGGCTTATTGCCGTGGGAGATCAATTCGCGCAGCGTCGCGAAATTCCCCATCGACTTGGACATTTTTTCCTGGTCCACCAGCAGGTGCTCCGCATGCAGCCAGTAGTGCGCGAACGGCTTCCCGGTGGCGGCTTCGGATTCCGCAATTTCGTTTTCGTGATGCGGGAAGGTCAGGTCGACGCCGCCGCTGTGAATATCCAGCGTTTCCCCCAGGTATTTCATGGCCATGGCGGAGCACTCGATGTGCCAGCCGGGGCGTCCCGGGCCGATTTCGGTTTCCCAGAAATCCTCGCCGGGCTTGGGCGCTTTCCACAGGGCGAAATCGCGCGCGTTATCCTTCTCGTAGCGATCCATGTCCACGCGCGCGCCGGTTTGCATTCCGGCCACGTCAATTTTGGAGAGTTTGCCGTAATCTGGAAATTTCGAGATACGGAAATAAGTGGAACCGTCGCTGGTGTAGGTGAATCCCCTATCGGTCAGGCGCTGGATCAGCTTCACCATGTCGTCGATATGCTCGGTGGCGCGCGCGATGTGCTCGGGCGTCTCCAGATTCAATGCGCGGCGGTCATCCAGAAACGCCTGAATGTATTTGTCCGTGTAGTCGCGAATGCTCACGCCGGCGGCCGCCGCCTTCTGAATGATGCGATCGTCCACGTCGGTAAGGTTCATCACCTGGATGACGCGGAAGCTTTTCGATTTCAAGTACCGCCGCAGCACATCCTGAAAGACAAACGTGCGGAAATTCCCGATATGCGCGAAATCGTACACCGTGGGTCCGCAGGTATACATGCGCACCTCGCCCGGCACGAGCGGAACGAACGGCTCGGTCTGGCCCGACATTGTGTTGTGAAACCGGATTTCCGTCATCGTGGATCGATCACCGCGATTCAGCGCCGAATGCAGGCTCCTGGCAAACGCGCTATTTTAACCGACGCGGCCGAATCGTGCAAAAGGTCTGTTGTGAGTCGCGGAATAGCCTTTCCCGCCTGCCTTTTCCGGGAACCGCTCCCCCGGTTTGTGTCACTGGAATGCGGCGGATATAATGTAACCGTGGACCGCAAGAACGCATACAAGACACGACGATGATGGCTCCCGCACAACCCGGAAATCCCGAGTCCCTGGCTCACCTAGACCTCGAACAGGAGATCGCGCGGCTGAAACGCGAGATGAATGCCGTGATCCTGGCGCACTATTATCAGGATTCGGAGATTCAGGACCTGGCGGATTTTGTCGGCGACAGCCTACAACTTTCCCAGCAAGCCGCCGGCACCAAGGCCGACGTGATCGTCTTCGCCGGCGTGCTGTTCATGGCCGAAACGGCCAAGATCCTTAGCCCGGACAAACTCGTCCTGCTCCCGGACTTGAATGCGGGCTGTTCGCTGGCCGATGGCTGCCCGGCGAATCTTTTTCGGGCGTTTCGCCAGCGTTATCCCGACCACGTGGCCATCACGTACATCAACTGCAGCGCCGAAGTCAAAGCCCTGAGCGACATCATCTGCACGTCCAGCAACGCCGAGAAAATCATCCGGCAGATTCCCGAGGGCCAGCCCATTGTTTTCGCGCCCGACCAGTACCTGGGGCGCTACATGATGAAAAAGACGGGGCGCGACCTGACGCTCTGGCCGGGAAGCTGCATCGTCCACGAAATGTTTTCCGAGAAAAGCCTGGTGCAATTGCAGGAGCGGCATCCTCAGGCGCTGGTTCTGGCGCACCCGGAGTGCCCGGAAGCTATTCTGCGCCACGCCGATTACGTGGGATCCACCACCGGCATACTGAATTTCGCCAAGCAGAACCCCGCCACCGAATTTATCGTCGCGACCGAGAGCGGCATCCTACACCAGATGGAAAAAGCCTGCCCGGGAAAGACCTTCATTTCCGCTCCCGGGGAGGGTGGATGTTCGTGCAGCGAATGTCCGCACATGAAACTGAACACGATGGAGAAACTCTATCTCTGCATGCGCGACCGGAAGCCGGAAATCACCATGGATGAGGATTTGCGGCAGCGCGCCTTGAAACCCATTCTGCGTATGCTGGAGATGAGCTAGCCGTCGGTTCCCCCTTTCTCCCATGCCACCTACACTCGACGTATCGGCATATCAGAATCTGTTGCAGTCCTTCCTGAGGGAAGACCTCGGCTCCGGCGACATCACCACGGAAACCACGGTATCGCCGGCACAGCGCGCCCGAGGCGAAGTCATCGCCAAGGCTCCGCTCGTGCTTGCCGGGATCGAGCTGTTCGCGGAGGTTTTCCGCATTCTAGATCCGGCCACCACGGTGGAAATTATTTTTCGCGACGCCGAAGAACTCATCCCCGGTCAAATTCCCGCGCGCGTGAATTCCACCGCCCGGGCCCTTTTATCGGGCGAACGCGTAGCCCTGAATCTGCTGCAGCGCCTCAGCGGCGTGGCCACGCTCACGCGGCAATTCGTGCGCGCGGTTGCGGGCACGGGCGCCGAAATCCTGGATACGCGAAAGACCACGCCCGGCCTGCGCGCGCTGGAAAAATATGCTGTTCGCGTGGGCGGAGGCAGGAATCACCGCAAGGACCTGGGCGAAGCCGTCCTAATCAAGGAAAATCACATTCGCCTGGCCGGAGGCGTGGACGCGGCGCTTTTGGCGGCTCAGGCGGCCCAGGGCCGCGCTTCGTGGATCGAAATCGAAGTCACGAACCTCGACGAACTGCGCGCCGCCCTGGCCCATGGCCCGGACATCATTCTGCTCGACAATATGAGCCCTGCCCTGGTGCGCCAGGCCGTCGAGCAGGTGCGCGCGCACAATTCGCCGCGCAAGATTCGGACCGAGGCATCGGGTGGAATTACAATTGCCAACGTGAGGGAGTTCGCCGAAGCGGGCGTGGATTGGATTTCCGTGGGCGCGCTGACGCATTCCGCTCCAGCCGTCGATTTAAGCTTTGAGATCGAGCCATGTTCTTAACCTGCGGCGGCAGGCGCGCCGAAGTGCGATAAAACCATGGGCTGCGGCCCCTGCGATGATTTCATCGAGACTGTGACGGCTTGGCCATGAATCAGACCATTCAGACCGACATCCTCGTGATTGGCAGCGGGCTGGCAGGCCTGTCCGCGGCATGGAACGCGGCAAAGCGGGGATGCGAAGTCACTCTGCTCACGCGCGCCAGCAACCCTGAAGACAGCAATACGTACCGCGCGCAGGGCGGAATCATCTACCGCGGCCGCAACGAATCGCCCGACCAGCTCGTGGCCGATATTCTTTCCGCCGGCGCCGGGCTCAGCTCTCCCCAAGCCGCGTCGCTGCTCAGCCGGGAAGGGCCGCGTCTGGTGAAGGAAATTCTGATCGATGAGCTGCAAGTGCCGTTCGACGCTTCTCCCGAGCATCCCGGAGAACTCGATCTGACCAGCGAGGCCGGCCATTCGATTCCCCGGATCATCCATTACAAGGACCAGACGGGCCTCTCCATCGAGCGTGCATTTTTTCAGCGCGTTCAGGCCCATCCCAAAGTGAAGGTGATCACGAACGCCACCGCCGTGGACCTGCTCACGGCGTCGCATCACTCCGTCGAGCCCACCGACGTGTATCGCCCGCTGACCTGCGTGGGAGCCTACATCCTCGACCAGACAACGGAAAAAGTTTTTTCCCTCCTGGCCAAGGAAACCATCCTCGCTTCGGGCGGCCTCGGCAGCGTCTACATGCACACGACCAATCCTCCGGGAGCGCGCGGCGACGGAATCGCCATGGCCTCCCGCGCCGGCGCCCGCTGCATCAACATGCAGTACATTCAATTCCATCCCACGGCACTGCTGGCCCCGGACGGCTGCTTCCTGATTTCCGAAACGGTGCGCGGGGAAGGAGGCCGCGTCGTGGATCGTCACGGGAAGGAATTCATGCAGCGCTTCCATCCCGCCGGTTCGCTGGCCCCGCGCGACGTCGCCGCGCGCGCCATCTATCAGACCATGCTGGAATCCGGCGAACCTTGCGTGTATCTCGACATCACGCACAAGCCCGCCGATCAGCTGCGCCAGCGCTTTCCGGGGATTTATGCGGTCTGCATGGAGCGCGGGATTGACATGACCCGCCAGCCGATCCCCGTGGTTCCCGCAGCGCACTATAGCTGCGGCGGAATCGCCACCGACGACTGCGGCCAGACGACCGTGGAACGCCTGCGCGCCGTGGGTGAGGTCGCCTGCACGGGCCTGCACGGCGCCAACCGGCTGGCGAGCACGTCCCTGTTGGAATGCCTGGTCTGGGGAACGCGCGCCGGAGCGAAAGCCGCTGAAAACATCCAGCACGGCGGCGCGTATTACTTCCCCCAGGTCGCGGACTGGCGCTACGAACACGAGCCCGCCGACCCTGCGCTGATTGCACAGGATTGGCTCACCATTCAGCAGACAATGTGGAATTATGTGGGTCTGATCCGCAGCGAGAAAAGGCTCAACCGCGCGATGCGGGTGCTGCGCGAACTGGATCTGGAAATCGCCCGCTTCTACGAAAAATGCGAAATCAGCGACTCCATCATCGGCCTGCGCAACGGCATCCTGACGGCCTTGCTGATCCTGGAAGAAGCCGACCAGGCCCGCGCCAGCCGCGGCTGCCACTACCGCATCGACTGATTTTTTCGCCGGTTCAATCCTGCAAGCGCCGCGGTAAGCCGCGGCAATTGCCGGGCGCTACGCCCAGCTGAATCCATGCTCGGCCAGAGGCAGCGTGCGGATGCGTTTGCCGGTGGCCTGGAAAATGGCATTGCTGGCGGCGGGCAGCAGGGGCGGCAGCGCCGGCTCCCCCAAACCCGTGGGCGGATTGTTTGACTGAATGAAGTGAACCTCGATTTCGGGCGGCGCCTGGGTCATGCGGACCGGCGGATAGCGGTCGAAATTGCTTTGTACGGCGCGGCCCTTCTCGATAGTGATTTCATAGCCCATCAGGTGGCTGAACCCTTCGATTACCGCGCCCTGGACCTGGTTCAAGGCGTTGCTGGGATTGATGATGTGGCTTCCGATATCCGCCGCCACCCAGACTTTGTGGACTTTGACCCGGCTGTTTTCGTCAACGCTGAGGTCCACAACCTCGGCGAAGTATCCGTGGTGGGCGAACTGGAATGCCACGCCCTTGGCACGGCCCTTCGGCAATTGATTGCGGGAACTCCAATCCGATTTCTCGGCGACCAGTTCCAGAACACCGCGCATGCGGGCAGCATCCACATCCGGCTCGCTGGGATTTGGCTTGTGCATCAGGCGCGGCGCCGACAGCAAGTCCAGGCGGAACTGCACGGGATCTTTCCCCGCGGCGTGGGCCAGTTCGTCGATGAACGACTGAAATACGAAAGAAAACGCGTTGCTGCGCGGCGCGCGCATGGCTCCGGTGGGAATGCCAAACGGCATCAGCGTGGATTGAAAAGAAAAGTTCTTCAGGAAAGTAGCTGGAAATTCATTCGACGGAATATTCGCGGCGGGTGCGAACGTGCGCCCCTTGCCGAAGCTCACGAAGTGATTCTGCCAGGCCACCAGATTCCCGGCGGAATCGACGCCTCCCTTGAGAAAGTGGAAACCCGCGGGCCGGTAGAAGTCGTGCGCCATATCGTCTTCGCGCGTCCACAGAAGCTTTACGGGCACTCCCACGACCTTGGCAATCCAGGCGACCTCGACCATGTAATCGTTGCTCAATCGCCGCCCGAATCCGCCGCCCACCCGCATCAGGTGGATGGTGACGGCGCTTTTCGGAACCCCCATCGTCTTGGCGACTAACCGGCGCCCTCTTTCAGGCGTCTGGGTCGGCGCCCAGAATTCGAACTTGCCGTCCTTGTACTGCACGGCGCAATTCTGCGGCTCCAGCGGAGCGTGGGAAAGAAACGGGTACGCGTAAGCGCCCTCAACGACCTTTGCGGCGTTCTGCAGGGCGGCATCGGCATTGCCGTCGACGCGCAAAGGAAACGCGGGCGGCTGCTTGGAAATTTCATTTGCGTTGCGGGCAAAGCCCTCGCTGCTCTCCAGCGCCGTCGGGCCTTCGTCCCACTTGACTTGCAGCTTCTTCCGCGCGCTCTGCGCCTGCCACCAACTGTCGGCCACAATGGCGACGCCGGGCAGCAACCCGTCGAGATCGGTTCCGCCCTCCACGATGAACGCGTGCCGCACGCCGGGCTGGGACTTGATCTCGTCCAGATTCGCGCTGACCACTTTGCCGCCATAGACGGGGCATTTCTGGTAAACGGCAAACAGCATGCCCGGCAGAACGAAATCGATGCTGTAGATCGGTTTCCCGGTAACGATCTCCGCATTGTCAACGCCATGCAGCGGTTGCCCGATGATCTTATAATCTTTCGGATCCTTCACATCGACAGACATCAGGTCCGGCGGAGTTACCGTGGCGGCTTTCGCGGCAAGCTCGCCGTAACCGAGCGAACGCTTCGTCTTCGCGTGAATCACGCGGCCCGATGCGGTGGTCAACTCCCATACCGGCACATTCCAGGTCTGCGCCGCCGCGGTCATGAATATCTGCCGGCACGCCGCGCCAACGTGACGCAGGGGAACCCAATTCGTCGGCGTGGACGTGCTGCCTCCGGCGCGCTGCACGCCGTATTTACTGGGGTCGAAGTCGGCCTGCTTAATTTTCACGTCTTTCCAGTCCACATCGAATTCATCGGCGATGATCATGGGCAATTCCGTCTTGATGCCCTGCCCGATTTCCGGATTTTTCGACATGATCGTCACGATTCCATCCGGCGCCACGTGGACAAACGCCATGGCGACGTATGCGTCGTCCGGATTGGTGACCGCCTGCGCGAACACCTTCGAAATCGGGTTGGAGTAGAGCGCCAGCAGGAATCCGCCGCCGCCCACCGCGGAAGCCTGCAGGAAAAATCGGCGTCCCATCAAATTGGATTTTCCGCGCGCATGGCCTTTCGGCGCCGGCCCATTGAGATTCGGTTGGATCGTCTTGGTTGCCATTGGGCCTCCTAGGCCTTCCCCGCCAGGTTGCTGGCGGTTTGATTGGGCTTGGTCGATTCATTCTGCGCAATTACGGAGGCGCGATGAATCGCGGGGCGAATGCGCAAGTAGGTTCCGCAGCGGCAGATGTTCCCGTTCATGGCATCATCGATTTCCTGGTCGCTGGGGTTCGGAGTCTGGGCGAGCAGTGCGGAAGCCGACATCATCTGCCCGGCCTGACAATAGCCGCATTGCGGCACGTCAAGCTCCTGCCAGGCAATCTGAACCGCGTGCGTGCCGTCCGCCGAAAGCCCTTCCAGCGTGGTGATCTTCCTGCCCGCCGCGGCGGAAACAGGCGTCTGGCAGGAGCGAATGGCGCGCCCGTCCAGATGCACCGTGCAGGCGCCGCAGAATCCCGCGCCGCATCCGAATTTCGTACCCTTTAAGTTCAGCACGTCACGGATCACCCACAGCAATGGCATATCCGCGGGCAAATCCACCGTGGTCGTCCGGCCGTTCACATTCAGTTTGAATGGCATGGCATTCACTCCCAGATCAGAAAATTCAGTGCGTAGGCCCCGGCACAGCCGTTAGGTTCTTCAAGGACAACACGCGAATTCTACCACTACAGACAACCGCGTTGGCAAGCAATGAAATTTGAACCGGTGAGCCGGCTTGCTATTTTCCGCTGGAGGACCAAAAACGATGGCTCAATGGCATGCGGCTGCGACGCTTCCACGCTGATCGGACAAAAGTGAGATAGAATCCGGCAACCATGCGACACGGCAATCCGATTGGAACCAGGTGATGCGGGTGCTCGAATGAGGGACGCCATGCCGGAAACACGCGCCTCGATTCCCGCGCGCCATATTGCCGCCGTGGTGGCCGGCAACGCCCTGGAATTTTACGATTTCCTGACCTACGCGTTTTTTGCCGTGTATATCGGCAGAGCCTTCTTCCCTTCCAGCGATCCAACGGCAAGCCTGCTGGCGTCGCTCGGCACGTTCGGCGTGGGTTTCGTCATGCGCCCCATCGGCGGCTTCGTGATCGGGAGGATGGGCGACCATATGGGCCGCAAGCCCGCGATGGTGCTCTCCTTCTCGCTCATGGGCGTTGCGATCGTAGGGCTTGCGCTGACGCCGCCGCACTCGATGATCGGCTTTGCCGCTCCGGTACTCGCAATTTTCTTCCGCATGCTGCAGGGATTTGCCCTTGGCGGCGAAGTGGGGCCAACGACGGCATTCCTGCTGGAGGCGGCCCCGCCGGAGCGGCGAGGCTTCTATACGGCGTTCCAGCTCTGGAGCCAGCACCTGTCGGTTACCATCGCCGGGCTAGTGGGTTTCGGCCTTGCAAACCTGCTGAACGCGCAGCAATTGCAGGATTACGGATGGCGCATCGCGTTTCTGGTGGGCGCGGCGATTGTGCCGTTCGGTCTGATGCTGCGGCGCAGCCTGCCGGAAACGTTTCACGCGCCCAAACCCAGCGAGCGCGTACCAGTTCCCCTGCGCCCCTACCTGCTGCTGGTTGTGCTGGGGTTGATGATGCTGGGCAGCGCCACGATCGGCAACTATATCGCCAACTACATGACGACCTATGCCATCGCGACGCTGCACATGCCCGCCAATATCGCCTTTATGGCCACGATTGTGGTTGGACTCTCCGGCGTTGCCTTTGACCTGGTGAGCGGAGCCATCTCGGACCGCATCGGCCGCAAACCGACGATGATCGTGCCCGGCTTCCTGCTGGTTGTGTCGATTCTTCCGGCTTTTTACGTGATCTCGCGCTACCGCACGGCGGCGGCATTGCTGGGAGCGGCAGCGGTGTTGGCGAGCCTGTTGTCGCTGGCCGCCAGCCCTATCGTCATCTGGCTGACCGAATCGCTGCCGGCGGCCATCCGCTCCGGAGGCGTCGCCGTCGTCTATGCCGTGGCCATCGCCACGTTCGGGGGAAGCACCCAATACGCCGTGACCTGGCTGATTAAGGTGACCGGAAACCCGCTGGCCCCCGCCTGGTATTGGACCACGGCGGCGGTGATCGGGCTTGCCGCCATGTGCGCCACGCGAGAATCGGCACCCATCAAAACCGCGAAGCAGGAAAGGCCCCTGGCTCAAGTCCCCAAGGAGATCGAGAACGGCCCGAATTGAAATCCCGGCAAGTTCCCGCGCGCGCTACGCCTGCTTTTTCTTCTTCCACTGGTCCACCGGAATGCGCGGCACTTCGAACAGGTCCGATGTGCGGGCATACCAGCCGGTGCCGTGCATGCGGCCGATCAGCTTCAGGTTCGGAGTATCGATGTAACACTTCTCGGCATCGAGCACCAGGTCATCGCGAACGTGCATGGCCACCACGCGCCCCAGCACGAGCCCGCTCTCTCCCAAATCCACGATCTGCATGAGTTCGCATTCCAAGGCCACGGGACTTTCGGCAATGCGCGGCGGCTTCACGCAGATCGACGGCAAGGGCGTGAGGCCCGCCTCCCGCATCTCGTCCACGCCGCGATCGAATCCGATCGATGTGATATTCATTTTTTCGGCGTTTTCTTCCGATACAAGGTTGACGACAAACTGGCGGGTCTCCTGAATGTTCGCGCGGCTATCCTTCGGCCGCCCCGGCACGTGGCTTCCCATCCCGACCCCCACGACCGGGGGATCTCCCGCAAAGGCGTTGAAGAATGAGAAGGGCGCGGCATTCACCTCTCCATTCGCATCCTGGCTCACAACCCAGGCGATGGGGCGCGGCGTGACGGTCGAAACCAGCAGCTTGTAGCATTGCTTCGCTGAAAGCTTTGAAAAGTCGAACTGCATCGTGAAATCCTCCAGAGCGATAATCGGACACACATCTTATCTTGTCATCGCCAGGCTTGCCATGCGGCAAACCTGCGTTTTTTTGAGCTCGATTGCGCGGAGAAAACCGGCCGCGCGGGGTGTCACTTGCGCGCATACGTCCTTTACATCGCACTTGCCGCGTGTTAACTTTTTATCCCGTAACCGCCATCGTAGCGCCAGGCGGCTGGGCCACTGATAAAAGACCCTTCAGCGTATTTGTCGCAGTGCAACTCCTCCCGAGGAAGCGGAACCCGTCTCTGCCGAAGTATGTGTCTTCGTGACGACCCAGCGAACGTCTGGCGGAGGCCATAAAGGGGAATACCTTGTTAAAACTGCGAAAAGTCGAACTCGTGGGCTTCAAATCGTTTTGCGAAAAAACGCAAATCACGTTCAGCGGCCAGGGCCTCACGTGCATTATCGGGCCCAACGGCTGCGGCAAGTCCAATATCGTCGACGCCATCTCCTGGGTCCTGGGCGAGCAGAGCCACAAATCGCTCCGCGCCGAACGCATGTCCGACTGCATCTTCAACGGCACGGCCAAGCGCCCGCCGATGGGGCTGTCCGAGGTCACGCTGACCCTGGTCGATCCCGAACTGGCCGAGGCCGCCGAATTTGTGCTCGGAAACGGGCAGAACGACGCGAGCGCGCCCGGACCGGTCGGCATTCCCGACAGCGCTTATGGGGCCACCGCCGCGAATCTCACCGCCGGAAACACGGAGAATGCCGAAGAGACTTTGGACCCTGAGGACAGCGATGCCGCCCGGCAAGGGCAAGCCGCCGAAGTGGGTTCGAACGAATCCACATCGCCCGACGCTCCAGGCGAACCTGAATTTCTGAAGAAAAAGCGCGCGGAAAAGCCCGCGATGCGTTTGAAACCCGGCGAAGTGGTTGTGGGCCGGCGTCTGTACCGCTCAGGGCAGAGCGAATACCTCATCAACGGCCGCGTCGCGCGGCTGCGCGACATCCAGGATTTGTTCATGGGCATCGGCCTGGGCCCGGACTCCTACGCCATCATCGAGCAGGGCCGCATCGGCCAGATTCTCAGTTCGAAACCCACCGACCGGCGCGCCATCATCGAAGAAGCCGCGGGAATCACGAAATTCAAGACCAAGCGTCGCCTTTCCGAAGCCAAGCTGGAATCCTCCAAAGTGAATTTGTCGCGCATCAACGATATTTACGTGGAAGTGGAAAAGCAGCTGGCCTCGCTGAAACGGCAAGCGTCCAAGGCGCGCCGCTATGCGGAGATACGCGAGCAGATGCGCGGATTGTTGCGGCAGGTGCTGGCGAGCAAGGCTCAGGAACTGGACCGCGAGGCAGAGCGCCTGGGGGGATTGCTCGGTGAAATCTCGCAGAACGAGACGCGCGAAGGGCAATCGGTGAGCCAGTGGGAGGCCGAGCAGGAACGCCTCGGAACGCGCACCTATGAACTGGAAGGCGAGTTGCGGCAGCACCAGAACGTGCTCGGGCAAACCGCCCTGGAACTGGATCGCAGTGAAAACCGCATTCTGTTCAACCGGCAGCGCACGGCGGAGCTGACCGGCAGGCTCCAGCAACTGAATACCGAGATCGAACAGGCCTCCGCACAGGCCGCACAGGTGGAAACGCGCGCGGCGGCGCATGGCGAGTCCGTGATTTCTCTGCAGGGCGAAGTCTCGCGCGTCGAAAACATTCTGGCGGGCCTGGCGACGGCATCCGCGGAACTTTCCGGCGCGCACGAATCCACCGAGGCGCGCATTGCCGCCCTGCGGCGTTCCGCCGGTGAACTTGCCGACGAATTCGCCCGCCTGCAGGCCGAGCAGGCGCAATCCGAGCAGGCGCTGGCCCATCACATTCAGGGCGTAACGCGTTACGAACAGCAGGAACAGCAGCTGCTCGAGGAATCCCTGCACCACCGCGATCGCGCGCAAGCCGCGGACCTGCACTGGCAATCCGTGCTCGATCGCTCGCGCAGCCTGGAAGAAATTGTGCGCAATGCCCAGGGACGAATTTCCGAACTGCGCACCCTGCAGCGCGAAACCACGGCGCAATCCGAGTCCGCCCGCGACGCCCTCTCGGGCGGCCGCGCGCGGCGCGCTTCGGTGGAACAGATTCTGAACGATCGCTCCTACACCGCCGACGCAGTGCAGAAACTTTTCGCCTCCAGCCAGAGCTCGCAGGAAGGCGGAGAAGATACGGCCGGCTTCCGCGCCGTCGGCGTGCTTGCCGATTACGCCGAAGTCGAGCAGCAGTACGAGAGCGCCGTCGAGCAGTTCCTGCGCGACGAACTCGAATACGTGGTGGTGGAAACCTTTGACGTGGCCCGCGCGGGAATCGCCCTGCTGCGTGAGGAAGTCGGCGGCCGCGCCACGTTCTTCGTGGACTCGATTCGCAAACTCAACCTGCAGCCGAACGAGCCGGTTGTGCCCTTCGAAATCGAACAGCAAAGCGTATCGCGCCTGGATCGCCTGGTGGAATTCCGCGATCCGCTGGGCCCGGCGGCAAAACAATTCCTACCGCGCCTGCAGTCCGCGTTTCTGGTGGAGCAATCCACTGTGGCCGAGCGGCTGGCGCGCGAGAATCCCGCCTACTCGTTTGTGACGCCCGACGGCACAACCTACCAGGGCCGCGTGGTGAGCGGCGGCCGCCCGTCCGAAGCGGGGCCTCTCGGGATGAAACGCGAATTGCGGTCGCTCGAAGCCGAAGTTCTGCAGCTGGAACGCGCCGCATCGGAAGCGCAGGCCGCGTTGCATCACATCGAAGAGGAACTTCGCGCCAGCGGCTTGACCCTCGAACAGGCCACGGCCCAGTACGTGGAGTCGGAAAAACTGGCGGTGGCGGCAACGTTGCAGCGCGACCAGGCTCGCGGAGACATGGTGCGGCTCGGCCTGGAACTCAACACCTGCCAGACCGAACTGGCGCGGCTGCGCCAGGATGCCGCGGCCTCCCAGCAACGCGCCGAATCGGCGCAGCAGCGGCGCGGCGAAGTGTTGGCAGCGCGCGAGGCGGCGGAACAGGAAATCGCGCAGGCGATGGAGCAGCAGGTCGCCCTGCGCCAGAATGCGCAGGCCAAACAGGAAGACCTGGCGGCGCGACGCGCGGAAATGGCCACGCTGGCCGAACGGCTTGCCAGCGTCGAATCGGTGGCGGCGCGCATGGCGCAGGAAATTCAGGATCTGGTCGCGCGGCGCTCGGCACTGGTCCTGCAGCAGGATTCCCTGGTGCAGGAGCAGGCGGAACTTGCCGGGCAAACCTCCGAGTATCAGCGGCAGGTGGAATCGCTCCGCACGGAAAAGCAGCGCCTGGAAGCCCGCGGCGTCGAAATGGAGCAGGAATTCAACCAGACCCGCGTGCGCTCCACGCAGGCGGACGACGCCCTGCGCATGGCGCGCCAAAAACTCGGCGATTTCCGCGAGGAGCGCGGCAAGCACGAGATCGAGCGCGCGCGCAATGACTCCGAACGCGAGCACCTGCGGCAATCCTGCGTCGAGGAGTTGAACGCGCAGCCCGAGGACCTGATCGCGGAATTCCCCGCCCTGCTTTCGGGCGAGGAGCTGCGCGCCTCCGACGCGCAATACCACGAATTGAAATCGCGCATCGAGTCCATGGGCCCGATCAACATGATGGCACTCGAGGAATTCAACGAGTGCGAGCAGCGTTTTGAATTCCTCGGCCGCGAACGCACCGACCTGCTGCAATCCATCACTGATACGCAGCAGGCCATCGCGGAACTCGACACGGTCTGCAAACAGAAATTCGAGGAAGCCTTCGCGATCATCAACCGGAATTTCGCCACCGCCTTCCATACCCTGTTCGGCGGCGGCACCGGCGAGATGCGGCTTTCCGAACCGGACAGCTCGGGCGAGCCGGGCATCGACGTGGTGGTGCAACCCCCGGGCAAACGCCTGCAGAATGTGCTGCTGCTCTCGGGCGGCGAAAAAGCGATGACGGCGCTGGCGTTGCTGATCGCCATTTTCCGCTATCAGCCGAGCCCCTTCTGCATCCTGGACGAAGTCGACGCGCCGCTGGACGAAGCCAACGTCGGACGCTTCACGAAACTCGTTTCGGAGATGAGCGCGGGCACGCAATTCATCGTCGTCACGCACAACCGCAGAACGATGGAAATGGCCTCCGTGCTGTACGGCGTCACGATGCAGGAGGCGGGCGTTTCCAAGCTCGTGTCGGTGCGCTGGGACGATCCCGCGGCCGCGCAAGCCGCGACCCACGCGGCATAACCCTGACACCGTTTGCGGCAGGACAGGCTTCCGCTTGCCGGCTTTCGCCGGAAGTTCTGCCGCAGGCGAGACGTCCTGAACAGGTTGCGGAAAAATCGATTTGTACGCCTTCAGGGGTTAAAACCCCTGAAAAAAACAGGTGTTATGTCGTGCCTGAAGCCACGACCCGCAAAGATTTCCACTTTCGCCGCATCCTGGGAAGCCTGTCCGACTAAAAGCGCAAATTTTTGCACACCATTTTTCTTTTCCACTGAGTTTTCCACCTTTCGTTTTTCTTCTCCGTTGACTTCCTCGGCGTGTGCGCTAAGATGTCGCCCTCTCTGAAGGGACAAATCATCCGTGGCCTCTCCAAAATTAAATCCGATCGTGTGGGAGACAAATCTCCCGGGAATTCACTTTTTAAATCGCGGCAAAGTCCGCGATCTGTACGAGGTTGGCGACCGACTGCTGATCGTCGCCACCGACCGGCTATCTGCGTTCGATGTGGTGCTGCCCACGCCGATTCCGGACAAGGGACGTGTATTGACGCAGCTTTCGCTGTTCTGGTTCGATAGGCTGCGCGACGTCATTCCGAACCACATCGTCACCGCGACGGATTTTCCAGCGGAGCTCGAGCCCTACCGCGCTCAGCTGGAAGGCCGCTCCATGCTTTGCCGGAAAACCAAGCCCTTGCCGGTGGAATGCGTTGTGCGCGGGTACCTGTCCGGCTCCGGGTGGAAGGACTACAAGGCCACGGGAAAAGTCTGCGGGATCCCGCTGCCCGCGGGGCTTCGGGAGTCCGAACGGCTGCCGGAAGCCATTTTCACGCCGTCGACCAAGGCCACATCGGGCCACGACGAAAATATATCCTTTGACGAAGCGGCGCGCCGCATCGGCGGCGAACTGGCCGAGCGCGTGCGCGCGGTGAGCCTGGAGATCTATCGCCGCGCCGTGGCGTACGCCGAGCCGCGCGGCATCATCCTGGCAGACACGAAGTTCGAATTCGGCCTCGTGGAAGGCCGTGGCGGCGATCCACTGGTCTGGATAGACGAGGCGCTCACGCCGGATTCCTCCCGTTTCTGGCCGGCCAAGGGCTACCAGGCCGGCCAGGCGCAACCCTCCTTCGACAAGCAATACGTTCGCGACTACCTGGAGCGAATCGGATGGAACAAACAGCCACCCGGTCCCGAGCTTCCCGCGGACGTGGTTGCGGCTACGCATGACAAATACCTGGAAGCCTATCGGGAATTAACGGGCCACGAACTCATCTAAATCGTGCCGGCGGGTCTTCCGGCTGCGAATCAATCCTGTGCGGGGTGTGCGATGGTGAAGGATCAATTGGACGCGCTGGTGGGGCAAATGGTGGAACACGGAATTCATTTTGACGAGGCCGTCAACGAGTTCGAAAAGAAGTTCATCAAACGCGTTCTGGACAGGTCTCGCGGCAACCAGTCGCGCGCCGCACGCCTGCTCGGGATTCACCGCAATACGCTCAGCCGAAAGATCGATCTTTACCGGCTCGATCACAGGCGCCATCGCCATTCCTAGCCGACAGCCCCAAAATCAATGCCCCGCGCGAACAATTGACCGGTGACGTGTGACCGGCGAAACTCCACCGGTAAAAATTGCCGCAACACACAAGCGCCAATAAGAAATGGCCCCGAGAAACTCTCGGGGCCATTCGCATTTTCAAGCGTTGGAAAGCTCCGCCACCCGATCAGGGCTTACTTGGCGGGAGCCTTTCTGGCCGGGGCTTTCTTGCGGGCGCTGCCCTTTTCCGCCGGAATATCTTCCGGATTGATTTTGGCCTTGTTCCAGGTCAGCATGAACGGATTTTGAGTGTATCCGACGAGTGTGCCCGTAAAGCGCACCACGGCGTCCTTGGCAACCCGCGCCGCTTCCGGCTGGCCAACGACCGTGACCTGCATATTGGGCGCGGTCGCCGCTTCGATCGCTTCCGGCGTGGAACCTCGGAACACCATGAAAGTGATGTTGTCGCCGTCCACGACCGGATCCGCCATGACGCGTACGCCAACGTCGGGGTACTCCAGGCCGCAACTGGCCAGCCACATCACATTGCCGGCGTCACCGCCGCCTTCCAGTGCGGGAAGGAAATTCGCGGTATCGTCGCGGGCCTTCTGCAGGTCGGCAGCGCTGGGAATCGTCATGGTCGCGGGACGAATATCCGTGGTGCTGGCGAGTGTAATAAGTTGGTTCACCTGGTTATCGACCAGGTTATCGCAGGCGGGCTGCTGATACCGGATGATCTGGTTCTTCAAATACGTCTTGACCTGCTGGGCATTCGGACCGTTGGGGCTCTTGAGTCCGATGGACCGAGCCAATTCCCAGAAACCATCATCGGCCTGTGGCGGTGTCATCTGCAGGTACACGACCCCGAGGCGAAAATGAGAGATGGCATCGGTCGGATCCAACGACAGGACCGTCTTATAATAATTGGCGGCCTGTGCGTAATCTTTCAGTGATGTAGACGTCATTGCCGCGATGGAATTGAACAGGACCTTGAAGCCCTTCACTTGCTTGTCGTAGTTATCCTGGGTCATCGCAGCGGGCTTCTTCCATTCGTCCATCGTTTTCAGGCCCTGGACCGCCGCATCGCGCGCCTTGGTCTGCGCATCCGGCGTCTGCAGAGACTTATCGGTTCCGCTGCCCACGTAGTAGGCCTGGGCGCGGGCGACGTAGGCCTCGAGCTGGCCTTGCGTATCGACCTTGTCGCCAAGACCGACCATCTTGTCGGCGTATTCAATCGTGCCGGAAAAATTCTTCAGCGCGTAGTCGGTCAGATAGTAGTCGCGGTAGACATAAGGCATCAGCGTGGAAATGGGATACGTCTTTACGAACTGATCCAGGAGCTTGATCTTTTGCTGAGGATTCTGCTGCGCGTCCGCCGCCTTATACGCGTTATATTCCGCCAGCGTATAGGTGGGCTTCGCTTGCGTATTTGCTGCCTGCGGCGCGGCCCACAATTTTCCAGTTCCAGTTCCAATCCCCAGCGCTATCCATAATAGACCGGCGCCCGTCACCATCCACTTTCGCATCATCGGCTTCCAGCCTCCTCAGCAAATTTCCCTGAACCGGATTACAGCAACAACATACAGGAATTTCTGTTGGTTCAAAGCTCTCGGATTATAGGGAATCCTACTTCACGGCGCAAGCGTCAATCCCTCCCACCGCACTGCGAGGCACTTTCCCCCGGTGCGGGGAATGGGCCTCAAATTCACTGATGTTATGATGTCAACCCGTCGGAAAAGGAAGCCCAACATTAAGGTTACCACCTTTTTTTCATTCATGTGGAGGTTCGATGAATCACGATAGCCCTCTTGCAGGACAGGTCGCACTGATTACGGGAGCGAGCCGGGGAATCGGTCTGGCAACCGCGCGCCGGCTGGGCCGGATGGGCGCAAAAATATCGATGTGCGCAAGAAATCCGGACCGGCTGGAGCAGGCCGCGTCCGAACTGCGCGGCGCCGGCATGGAAGTCCTGGCGATGGCCGTGGACGTCACCCAGCCCGCCCAGATTTCGAATTTCGTCGCCCAGACGCAACAGTCGCTCGGCCCGGTCGACATTCTGGTGAACAACGCCGGCATCGGCATCTTCGGGCCGTTCCAGGAGCGCAGCGAAGCCGATTGGGATGCCATTACGAATACAAATCTGAAATCCGTATTCCTGATGAGCCGCGCGGTGGCTCCGGAAATGATCCGTCGAAAAACGGGCCACATCATCAATATCAGCTCCCTGGCCGGAAAAAACACGTTCGCTGGCGGCGCCATCTACTGCGCATCGAAATGGGGACTCATGGGCTTGACCGGCTGCATGGCCGAAGAGCTGCGCGCGCACGGCATCCGCGTGAGCGCCATCTGCCCCGGCTCGGTGGCCACCGAGTTTGCCGGGCAGGGCGCCAAGGACCCCGCAAAATTGCTCCAGCCGGAGGACGTGGCGCACGCGGTGGCCGCCCTGGTGACGCAAGCGCCCGGCAGCTTCATCAGCGAAGTGCAGATGCGCCCCACGCGAAAACCGTAATCCGCCGTCTTCTCCCCGATCCCCGCGCACGGGTTTGCGGATGAATCGAAGGATTGTGACGGCGCGGCGACGCCAGTCGCCTGACAATGCTATTCTGTTGGAACCAGGCGCCACGCTGCGTCATCTCATACCTGCCTGAGTACAAATGAACGAGCTGCTCCAATTCGTGGTCCGGCACGGCTACCTGCTGGTGTTCGCCTGGGTTTTTGCCGAGCAGGCAGGGCTGCCGATTCCCTCGGCGCCGCTGCTGCTTGCCGTGGGTGCGCTGGCGGGCACGCATGAAATGAACCTGGGGCTGGCGCTCGCAGTGGCCGTGTTCGCCGCAATCGCCAGCGATTCGATGTGGTACGAACTGGGCAGGCGAAAAGGGGTCCGCGTGCTCCAGTTACTGTGCAGAATCTCTCTGGAGCCCGATTCCTGCGTGCGGCGAACGCAAATCAGCATCGGGCGCGGCGGCGCGCGCGTGCTGCTGGTCTCCAAGTTCGTTCCGGGACTCAATGCCGTAGCGGCTCCGCTCTCGGGAATTATTCGCATGGGATGGCGGCGCTTTTTGCTGTTCGATCTGCTCGGTGCGGTGCTCTGGGCAAGTTGCTTTACAGTGACCGGCTACGTGTTCAGCGGCGAACTGGAACGCGTGGCGGCCCGCGCGGCGTATCTGGGGGAATGGCTCCTGGTCCTGCTGCTGGCGGCTTTCGCCGGCTATGTCCTGTGGAAATTCAAAAATCGCCGGCGATTTTTGCGCGGGCTGAAGATCGCGCGAATCACTCCCGAGGAGCTCAAGGGGAAGATGGATGCCGGAGAAGACGTAATCATCGTCGACCTGCGCCACACGCTGGATTTTGACGCGCAGCCGGAAACGATACCCGGCGCGCTGCACATGGATGCCGCCGAATTCGAGGAGGCGTACGAGGTCATTCCCCGCGACCGTGAAATTGTCCTGTTTTGCGCCTGCCCGAACGAGGTGACGGCCGCGCGGCTAGCCCTGCTGCTTCGCAGCAAGGGCATCACGCGGATACGCCCGCTCGCCGAAGGCTACGAAGGCTGGCGCAGGCGCGGATTCCCCATGAGCCTTTTGAAGGACGCTCCGGATGCGGCGAAAACGGTAAAAGCTTAATCGGAGGGAATGCCCCCGGGAATGTCCCGGCGGCGCAGGCTTGCGCCTGCGTTTTTCCCCCGCAGCAGCAAATTCGAAACCCGCAGCCTTTTGCTCGCGCCACGGGAGATCATCGCCGGAACTTACAGGCGCGGCAGGACGATGCCCTGCTGCGACTGATACTTCCCCTTCTTGTCCTTATAGGAAATTTCGCAATCCTCGTCGGACTCGAAGAAAAGTACCTGGCACAGCCCCTCGTTGGCGTAAATCTTTGCGGGCAGCGGCGTGGTGTTGCTGATTTCCAGCGTGACGTAGCCTTCCCACTCCGGCTCAAACGGCGTAACGTTCACGATGATCCCGCAGCGCGCGTAAGTGGACTTGCCCAGGCAGATTGTCAGGACGTTGCGCGGGATGCGGAAATACTCCACCGAGCGCCCCAGCGCGAACGAATTCGGGGGAACGATGCACACGTCTCCTTTAAACTCGACCAGCGAGCGCGGATCGAAATTCTTGGGGTCGACAATGGTCGAGTTCACGTTCGTAAAAATGCGAAATTCGTCGGCGACGCGGATATCATAGCCATAGCTGGACACGCCGTAACTGATCACCCCGTCGCGCACCTGGCGGTCCTGAAACGGCTCAATCATCTTGTGTTCCAGCGCCATCTTGCGGATCCAACGATCGGGCTTCACCGACATCCAACGCCTCCTGGGAAAATCTGGCGCCCCCCGCACCCTCAGCGGCACCCGTTCAGAGAATCGCCCGAACGAAATGCATGGCAGGCAAGCGGCAAAGACGCGAATCTTAACCGAGCGCGAGTGGCTTGACAACCCGCAACTGCATGTCTAGCATAGCTTGCCGTCGAAAAGCAGGAGGCTGGTGTGATCAAGCTCGATATTGTGAACGCGGTGGTGAGCAAAACCGGCGTAAGCCGAAGCAAGGCGGAGCAGGCCGTGGAAACGGTCTTCGACGCCATGAAACGCGCCCTCGGCAAAGGCGAGCGGATAGAGTTGCGCCGCTTCGGCGTGTTCAATGTGCGGCCCCGCAAGACCGGCATCGGACGCAACCCGCGCACCGGCCAGGAAGTCAGCATCCCTCCCGGCAAAGCGGTTCGCTTCAAGCCCGGCAAGGAATTGCAAACGCTCTGAGTCCCGATTCGCAGCGCGCATTCGCCCCGCACAGTTCGCCTGCGGCGAATCGCTTTGTATCTTTCCGCTCCCGCGCGGCCGGGCGCGCATCCAATCTGTCATGAGTAATCCGTCATGAGCAATCCGGGCGACATCGAAGCGGGGGCCGTCGAAACCATCGCTCCCGTGGTGGACACCTGGGAGCTGCCGCCCAACGCTTACTGGGAAGACCGCGAAGCGCGCCAGCAGCGCAAGTCGTTCGCAATCGCTGTTTTATTATTTGTGCTGACTGTGATTTCGACGCTCGCGGTTGGCGCGCAATTTGCATCTGCATATGCTGCCGGACAATCTCCGAATTTCGCCGATTTTTTTTCGACCTACGCCACGCTGCTCGCGCACCCGCAATTTCTGCTGGCCGGGGTGCCTTTTGCCTTCACGCTGATCGGCATCCTGCTGGCGCACGAATTGGGACACTTCTTCGCGTGCCGCTACTACAAGATTTCCGCCAGCTATCCGTATTTCATTCCCGCGCCCACGCTCATCGGGACCCTGGGCGCATTCATCCGCATCCGCTCGCCCATCTACAATCGCAAGGCGCTATTTGACGTGGGACTGGCGGGGCCTGTGGTGGGATTTCTCTTTGCGATTCCTGCGCTGGCCATTGGCGTCATGTACTCGAAGGTGATTCCCTTCTCCGACGCCCATTCCGCGATTGTTTTCGGGCAGCCGGTTGCCTTGCAAATGCTGACCGATATCCTGCGGCCCGGCACGCCGCCGGGCGATCTGCTGTTGCATCCGGTCGGGCGAGCTGCCTGGGTGGGCCTGTTCGCCACGGCACTGAACCTGCTCCCCGGCGGACAACTGGATGGCGGGCACATCCTGTACGCGGCGGCCAGCAAGTACCACCGCAAAATCACGATGGGGGTCGCGCTGCTGCTGATCCCTCTCGGCCTCTATTTCTGGGACGGATGGGTTCTCTGGTCCATCCTGCTATTAGCAATCGGCTTCCGCCACCCGCCCTTGCTGAACCACGGGGAGCCGTTGGACCGCAGACGCATTATATGGACCGGCATCGCCATTGCTATTTTCGTTCTGTGTTTCATGCCCACGCCCGTTATGATCCGTTAGCAGCACAGGTAGCAAAACAGGCTTCCGCCCGTTTTTTCCGCACTGGCGAAATTCGGCGCCGCCGGAACGCAAATCTAAAACAAGCTCAACGGGTCCACATCCACCAGAACCGCCTTCTGCGGAATTTCCTTCTTTTCACAGAACGCCAGCAACTCCGCGAGCACACGCGTCAGCTGAGCGCGCCTGGGCGCCTTCAGCAGAAACTGAAACCGGTATTCGCGTTTGAGCCGCGCCAGCGGCGCCGCGGCCGGACCCAGCACCTTCACGCCGCGCGATTCCTGCGGCGCAAGAAACGCGGACAGCTGCCGCGACCACCGGATGGCATTTTCGATTTTAGCGTCGCGCACCAGCACGCTGGCCAGCGCCGTAAATGGGGGATAGTGCAGCAAACGGCGAAACTGCAATTCCCTTTCGAAAAAAGCAAGATAATCCTGGCGCGCGGCCAGCTGAATGGCGTAGTGCTCCGGGTAATACGTCTCCACGAGCACTTCCCCGGGCAGCGCGCCCCGCCCGGCGCGTCCGGCCACCTGCGTGAGGATTTGAAAGGTGCGCTCGGCGGCCCGGAAATCCGGCAGGCTGAGCTGCGAATCCGCGGAAACAACTCCCACAAGCGTGACGCGCTGAAAATCGTGCCCTTTCGCTACCATTTGCGTCCCCACCAGAATGTCGATTTTCCCCGAAGCGAAATCGCCGAGCACCTGCTGGTAGGCGCGCTTGGTGCGCACCGCGTCGCGATCCAGCCGCGCGACCTTCGCGCCGGGAAATTTTTCGCGCAGCTTCTCTTCGAGCTGCTCGGCGCCCGCGCCGAAAAAATAGACGTGTTCGGAGGCGCATTTCGGGCAGGTCTTCGGCACGCGCCGCGTGAATCCGCAATAGTGGCACTCCAGGCGGTCGCGCTGCTTGTGGTAGGTGAGCGAGATGCTGCAGTTCTCGCACTGAATTCCCGCGCCGCACGACCGGCAAATCACAAACCAGGAATACCCGCGCCGGTTGATCAGAATGAGCGATTGGGTCTCGCCGGCCAGCCGCGCGCCGATGGCTTCGGTAAGTTTTGAGGAAAGCGGCCCGGCCCGGTGCGTGGCCTTGAAATCCTCGCGCAGGTCCACGATTTCCACCGGCGCGAGGGGCCGGTTTTCCACGCGCGATTCCAGCTGCAGCAGCTGATATTTTCCCGAGCGCGCGTTCTGAAAACTTTCCAGCGACGGCGTCGCCGAACCCAGCAGCGCGACTGCCCCCTCCATCTTCGCGCGCACGATGGCGACGTCCCTGCCGTGATACCGCGGCGTCTCTTCCTGCTTGTAGCTGGCTTCCTGTTCCTCGTCCACCACCACGAGGCCCAGATTCTCCACCGGCGCGAACACAGCGGAACGCGTGCCCACCACAACGCGCGCCTCGCCGCGCCGCACGCGCCACCACTCGCGCGCGCGCTCCACCTCCGCCAGCGCGCTGTGCAGCACCGCGACGCTCGAACCCAGCCTCGCCCGGCACAGCCTCCCCAGCCACAGCGTCAACGCAATTTCCGGCACCAGTATCAGCGCCGTCTTCCCGCGCGCCAGCGCCGCTTCCACCGCGCCGAGGTATACTTCCGTCTTGCCGCTGCCGGTCACTCCGTAGAGCAGCCCCACCTGGAATGCGCCCGCATCGAGCCAGGACTTGATTTCGCCCAGCTCCCGCTGCTGGTCCGCATTCAGGACATTCGACGGCGGCGTGTAGTCAACTTCGAATAAATCCTCTTCCACGGCCAGCGGCTCTTCCCAGCACTTCAATTTTTCCTGGCGAATCAGCCGATCGACCAGGGAGCGCGAAACATTCGCGAGTTTGGCAAGCACGGGCAGCGGCATGGGACCCCGCTCCTCGGCGAGCACATGAAAAATGCGCGCTTCTTTTTCCGTGAGCGCGCCGCCGCCATCCTCCCCGGCCCACGCGACGATCTTCTGCACGCGCGCGTTCCGGTGCACGGCGACGTCGCGCGCCTCCAGATGGCGCCGGCGCAGGAGCCGCTCCGCGGCGGCTTCCCCGCCGGGCAATTTGCGTAAGCGGTCCGCGCGGATGGGGCGATCCTCGATGTGCAGCAGCGAGAGCAGGGCGAGTTCCGCGATTTCCGCCTCGCTGCGATTTCCCGCGGCGTCCAGTTCGGAGCGGCGCGCGTTCCCCGCATCGGTCAGCAGGAACTCGCGCTCGTGCCGCAGATCGATTTGCGGCGGCAGCATCGCGCGAAACACTTCTCCCGGCGGCGCCACGTAGTAGCCGCCCACCCAGCGGCCCAACTCCAGCAATTTCGGCGGCAAGGCGGGAATCGCGTCGAGCACCTCGACGATTTCCCGGACGTTCTTCACCCGCCCGGGATCCGGCCTGCGCGTGGACACCTCCACGACCACTCCAGTCATCGCGCGATTGCGAAACGGAACCAGCACGCGGCTGCCCGCGCAGACCGATCCGGCCAGGCTTTCGGGAATCGCATACGTGAACAGCGAACGCAGCGGCACCGGCAAAGCGACTTCGCAGTAAGTGGCGGGCATAGGAGGAATATAGCCTAGGTGAACAGGCTTCAGCCTGTTTGGTTTTGATTTTCGTCCGTTCAGAACGGCGCGCGGGCAAAGCAAACTGTTTGGCAACTCACCTTCGCACCGGCCAGCGGCTAAAGCCGCATGGATTGCACGGGTCTGATGTCACGGCTTCAGCCGTGACATAAAGCAGATGGAATGAATACGACTTCAGCCGCTGGCGTGTTGGGAAACAAGCTGTGACACGGTTTCCGAAGCCTGCCCTGCGGCAAAACCCACAATCATTGTCAGCGAGAAGGTTTCTTCCCCTGCAATCCCAGATGCGCCATGACCTTCTGCAAATCATTCCAGACATCGCGCTTCGCATTCGGATTGCGGAGCAGGTAGGCCGGATGGTAAGTGGCCAGCAGCTTCGTGTTTCGATAATCGAACCAGACCCCGCGGAATCGGGAGATCGGATCTTTGGTCTTCAGTAGCGCCTGCGCGGCGGTGCCGCCCAGGCAAACAATCGCCCTGGGCGCGAGCACGTCCAGTTGCCGGAACAAATAGGGCGAGCAGGTCGCGACTTCGTCGTCCTCGGGCTTGCGATTTTCCGGCGGGCGGCATTTTACGACGTTGCAGATGTAGACGTCTTCGCGGCGCAACCCCATGGCTTCGATCATTTGCGTGAGCAATTTTCCGGCGCGCCCGACAAACGGCAATCCCTGGGCATCTTCGTCGCGCCCCGGCCCTTCGCCGACAAAAACAAGCTCGGCGCGCGGATTTCCCGCTCCAAAGACAATTTTGTTGCGCTGCTCGTGCAAGCGGCAGCGCGTGCACTCTCCCAGATTTTCGCTAATCAGGTCGAGCGTATCGCCTTCGATGCGGTCCAATGCTTCGTACAGCGAAGCGGCTTCCACGATCGGGAGAACCGGGACGGCCGGTGCGGGTTTTGCCTCAGGCTGTGCGACATCGGGTTGCGATGTGGGGACAGACGCCGCCTCCACCTTGCGCGGCTTGTCAGTACGCGTTCCCATGGTCCTCCGGTCCCTGTAAAACTCGCCGAGATTCAAATCTTGGTAGTAGTGAAGCCAGGCTTGCAGTTTTTCGCGGGGCGCCGGGGTGCGGGGAGAATCCATCGGGCCGGTCAGCGCGCCCGCCCGGATACCGAATCCTGCGGCGCGGGACTTTTTACGGATGGATGCCGCAACGCGAGCAACCGGTCGAGAATGCGATGCGCCGCGTCGATCTTGGGCATTCTCGGGAAAGCCTGCTCGCCGCCCTCGCGCGCGTACAGCGTGATGACGTTGGTGTCGTGATCGAATCCGGCGCCTTCGGCCGTCACGTCATTGGCGACGATCAGGTCGGCTTGCTTGGATTCCAGCTTGGCGCGCGCATGCTCGGCCACGTTGTTGGTTTCCGCGGCAAATCCGATGATGATCCGGTCACCCTTGCCGCGCGAAACGTCGGCAAGAATGTCGGGCGTGGATTCTAGCTCCACCGTGATGCGGGCGCTGCTGCGCTTCATTTTCTTTGTCTGCGGCGCCACTGGCCGGTAATCCGCCACGGCCGCGGCCATAATCAGCGCGGTGGCGCGCGAAAAATGCTCCAGAACGGCGCGATGCATCTGCTCGGTGCTGCGCACAGAAACCAGTTCGACGCCTTGGGGAGGATCGAGCCGCACCGGGCCGCTGATCAAAATCACGCGCGCCCCGCGGCGAACGGCGGCCTGCGCCAGGGCATAGCCCATTTTTCCGGAAGAGCGGTTGGTGAGGTAGCGCACCGGGTCCAGGTCTTCGCACGTGGGTCCGGCGGTAACAACGATGGTTTCATTGCGCAGGTCGTGTTCGATGCCCAGCACGCCGCATACGGCCTGCGCGATGGCGTCGACGCCGGCCAGACGCCCCGCGCCGGTCAAGCCGCAGGCCAGATAGCCTTCCTCCGGCTGTACCACGCGCACGCCCCGCGCGCGCAACATTTCGACGTTTTCCTGCGTCGCCGGATGTTCCCACATATTGACGTTCATCGCCGGGGCCACCACCACGGGCGCCGTTGTGGCCAGATACAGCGTCGTCAAGAAGTCGTCGGAAATCCCGCGGGCCATCTTCGCGATTACATTTGCCGTGGCGGGCGCCACGACCAGCAGATCAATCCGCTGCGCGACCGCGATGTGCTCGATCGCGCTTTCCACGTTGGCGCCGGCGGATTCCTCGTCGAACATTGCGGTAATCACCTTCTGCCCGGTGAGCGCGGCAAAGGTGAGGGGCGTAATAAATTCCTGAGCGCTCGAGGTCATCACGACTTGCACTTCGATGCCCTCTTTCTGGAGCCTGCGCACCAGTTCGGCGGCCTTGTAAGCCGCCACACCACCCGAAACGCCAAGTGCCACGCGCATGAGCATCTCCCGGCGCTAGTCCTTGCGCCGTTTGCCGTCCTTGTCATCGTTCTCGCCGGGAATGATTGGCAGCTGATATTCCAGCACGCCCGCGGACAGCTCCTCGACCGCCACTCGAGTGAACTTATGGGAACGCGGGTTCGCGATGAGCGGGGTAGCCCCCATCATCAATTGCCTTGCACGCCGCGCCGCCACTACCACAAATGCAAACTTGCTTTCCGGTGCCTGAGTCTCGACCGTCATAAGACCGTTATCCTCCAAAAGATTCCAGAATCTTGCGTGCGCGTTCACTCAAACAGCTGCGCAGACAACGCGCGGCCACCGTGATCGCCTGAACTTCGCGCCCGGCGCGCTCCACATCGTCGTTCACCACTAGAAAATCATACTCCGTATAATTCTGCATTTCCTGCTGCGCCCTGTTCAACCGGCGCTGGATGGCTTCCTCGGAATCCTGGCCCCGGCTTCGCAAGCGCCGCTCAAGTTCGGCCCTCGCCGGAGGAAGAATAAAAATGGCGACCGCCGAGGGCAATTCCCGCTTCACCTGTTCGGCGCCCTGCACGTCAATCTCAAGAACCAGGTCCAGGCCCTTGCGCTGCGCTTCCTCCAGCCACCGGCGCGGCGTGCCGTACCGGTGCTTTCCGAACACGCACGCATATTCGAGAAACTCGCCCTGGCTGGCCCTCCGGTCGAATTCCGTTTCGGAAACAAAATCATACCATTTTCCGCCGCTTTCCGTGGCTCGCGGGGGCCTGGTGGTGCAAGAAATGGAAAACATGGTTCCCGGCACCTCCAGCATTTTCAATACCAGCGTTGATTTTCCGGAGCCGGAAGGCCCGGAAACGATGAACACCAGCGGGTGCTTTGCCTGTGCGATTATCATTCGACGTTCTGCGCCTGTTCCCGCAGTTTTTCGATGTCGGATTTGACTTCCAGCGCCAGGCCGGTAATCGCCAGCCCCTCGGATTCGACACCCGGAGTTTTGGATAGCAGCGTATTGGCCTCGCGCTGCATTTCCTGCAAAAGAAAATCGAGTTTCTTGCCCGTTTCACCCGCCGTGGCGAGCAGTTTTTGAAACTGCTCCACGTGGCTGTGAAGACGAGCCAGTTCCTCGCTCACATCGCCGCGCTCGGTCAGCAACGCCGCCTCCTGTGCCAGGCGGGCCGGATCGATTTGCACCGTCTTCAGCAGGTCTTCGAGCCGCTGTGCCAGGCGGCGCGCGATGGCCGGGCGCACATCCTCGGCCAGTTTTTCAATCTCCGTTGCCCTGGAAGATATCCGCGCCAGGATTTCGTGCATTTCCCTGGCCAGGGCCTGCCCTTCGGAACGGCGCATGGTTTCCAGACGCACAAGGGCTTGTTCGAGACATGCGTCCACCTGCTCGCCAAGTTTTTCCTGCGCCTGTTCGCTCTGCAGTTCACCCGCGGTTCCCGGGGCGGCGACCACGCCCGGCAATCGGAAAAGGCCGATCAGGTCCGGTTCGGTTCTGACGTCGAACTCGCGTCGTAGCGCTTCGACGGCCTTCATGTAGGCGCCGGCCACCTCCTGATTGACTTCAATCGTGGAAGGGGCGGTCTGCTCGTAATAAACATTCACGTCCACATGGCCGCGCCGCAAACGGTTGCGAAGCGCCTGCCGGATGCGCGCTTCGAAAACTTCGAATCCATCCGGCATGCGCAGATGAATATCCAGGAAGCGATGATTCACGCTGCGCAGGTTGATGCGCACGGCTCTGCCGTCGCGTTCCAGGCGAGCCTGCGCAAAGCCCGTCATGGAATGAATCGCTTTGGTGGGTGCCGTGGCGGGTTTCATCCATTCGCCTTCCGCGCGGGAGCGGCCACGTCGTCCAGGTCGGCGAACTGCATTTCGTATAGGCGGGTGTAGATTCCGCCCCCGGCAAGCAGTTCCTGATGCGTGCCCGTTTCCGCGATCATGCCGTCCTCCAGCACGATAATTTTGTCCGCTCGGCGAATCGTGGAGAGCCGGTGCGCGATCACAAACGCCGTGCGCCCCATCATCAGGTTGGAAAGCGCGCGCTGCACCAGCATCTCCGACTCGGAATCCAGTTCCGAAGTCGCTTCGTCCAGAATCAGGATGGGCGAATCCTTGAGAATCGCGCGCGCGATGGCAATGCGTTGCCGCTGCCCGCCGCTGAGCCGTTGTCCGCGATCCCCCAGCATGGTCTGATAGCCCTCCGGCAGTTCCAGTATAAAATCGTGCGCCAGCGCCGCCCTGGCCGCCGCTTCCACGCGGTCTTTCGGCAGACCCGGCTGCCCGTAGCAGATATTATTCCAGACCGTGTCATTGAACAGGATCGTCTCCTGCGTCACGATGGCCATCTGGCTCCGCAGGGACCGCAGCGTCACCTCGCGCACGTCGATTCCATCGATGCGCAGTGAGCCTGAGGTCACGGGAAAAAATCGCGGCAATAGGTTGACCAGCGTGGTTTTTCCCGCTCCGCTGGAACCGACGATGGCGATCACTTCCCCGGCGCGCGCCTGCAGGGAAATATCCCGCAATACAGGCATGCCCGGATCGTATGCGAAAGCCACATTGTCAAACTCCACAACCTGCGAGAATGGCGGCAGCGCGCGCACTCCGGCTTCCACCGCAGGCTCCTCCGCGAGGCCGATGTACTCAAAAACCTTCCCGGTCGCTCCGAACGCCTGTTCGAACTGCTGATACACCGTGCCCAGCCCCTTCACCGGTTCGTAGGACTTGAACAGCGCATACACAAAGGTGATGAAGATTCCCGCCGTCATCGCGCCCATCTTGATCTGCACGCGGGCGTACATCAACACCAGAACGATCACGATGGCCCCGAGAAAATCCATCAACGGGGACGTGACCACCAGCGATCGGATCCAGCGCATATTCTCGCGAAGCAGTCGCTGCGCGGAAACTTGAAACTTCCCAACTTCGAAATCCTCCATCCCGAACGCCTTGACGACGCGGTTCCCGCTGACCGTTTCTTCCAGAATGTGGCTCAATTCGCCCAGGCCGGTCTGAATCTTCTCCGAGGAACGCCGGATGCGCTTGCCCAGTGTCCTGACCGGCAGGACCACCAGGGGCAGCAGCACGACCGAGCCGAGCGTCATCTTCCAGCTGATCGCCAGCAGCACGGCGAGCAGGAAAAACAGCGTGAAAGCATACCGAAAACCAGCCGCCAGATACTCGGAAAACGTGTTCCGGACGCGTTCCACGTCGTTGATGACCGTGGAAATCACGCGCCCGGTCGGGTGGTGCTGAAAAAACCCGATGGGCTGCCGGATGATCTTTGCGTACACCTCGTTCCTGAGATCGGTGACCCCGGCGATGCCCGCGTATTGCACGAGCAGATTGCCCAGATATTCCGAAATTCCTTTGCCGAGGAACACCCCCAGGATGGCGATGGCGAACAGCGTTCCGACACTGTGGATCCGGGAAGGAAGAAACGAGTTCAGGTAAATGGCATTGTGCGTCAGCGGGTTGCGGACCAGGAAGAGCCGGGAATCGGTGGTCCCGGGTTTCAGTATGATATCGATAATCGGCGTGATCATCAGCGCGATGAGGCCTTCGGCCAGTCCGACCAGCGAAAGGCACACCACCCCGGCAACGAGCCGCATCTTATACGGCTTGATATAGCGCAATAACCGGGCGAATTCTCCGCTTAGCTTCAATGAAAATCCAGGTCCCCTGGGAGTCCCACCGCAAATGCAGGCATTGGTACGCTACGAATCGCCCGCTCGTTTGTCAAGTTGCCACGCCTGCCTACTTGGCCAGGTCGCGATGCACCACTTTGCAGGAGTATCCGCGCTTTTGAATCGCCTTGCGCACTTCTTCCGCCAGCATTACCGAGCGATGCCGTCCCCCGGTGCAGCCGAAAGCGATCGTCAGATAGCTTTTGCCTTCCCGGATGTAATGCGGCATCAAATAAATCAGCAGGCCTTCCACGCGCCGCAGGAATTCCCCGGTCTGCGGAAACGAGCGAATGTAGCGCGCCACGCGCAGATCGCGCCCCGAATACTTTCGCAGCTTCGGAACAAAATGGGGGTTGGGCAGAAAGCGCACATCAAACACCAGGTCCGCGTCGGCGGGCAGCCCGTATTTATAACCGAAACTCACCAGGGACACCATCATCGGGCGGCGGTCGGTCTTCTGAAACCGCTGCGTGATGAAACGCCGCAATTCGTGAACGTTGAATTTCGTAGTATCGATGACGACGTCCGCCAGTTTCCGGATCGGTTCCATCAGCACGCGCTCCCGCCGCAGTCCTTCCATCACTGGGCGATCATGCCCGAGCGGGTGCGGCCGCCGCGTCTCGCTGAAGCGGCGCAGCAGGGCGTCTTCACTGGCCTCGATAAAAACTAGCGTGGCGGGATTTTCCGCGCGTAACTGCCGAAGGATGGCGGGAAGTTTTTCCAGTTGCCCGCCCTCGCGCGCGTCCACCAACAGCGCGGCGCGACGGATTTCTCCGTCTCCCTGCATGTGCAATTCGCTGAATGTGGGAATCAGCGCGACGGGCAGATTGTCTACGCAATAAAATCCGAGGTCTTCGAAGGTCTTGAGAACGGTACTTTTGCCCGAGCCACTGAGTCCGGTGAGGATCACCAGTTGCCGGGCGTCGCGCGCGGATCGGCGCTTCACGATTTTCGGCCTACGCCTTTACCCGGCGCTGGTGCGTGCTTGGAATGCGGAGGTCTTCGCGATATTTCGCCACGGTGCGCCGCGTCACGTGGATGCCGGCTTCGTCGAGTTTTTTGGCGATCAAATCGTCGGTGAACGGGTGGGCCGTATCTTCTTCGTCGATCATTTTTTTCACCAGCCGCTTCAGCGTCTGCAGTGACATGTTGCTGCCTTCCGGTCCGTTGACCGATTCCGAAAAGAACGATCGCAACTCGACCACGCCCTGCGGCGTGTGCGCATACTTGCTCGATACCGCCCGGCTGACGGTCGAGGGGTGCACGCCGACTTCCTCGGCGACCTCCTTGATCATCATCGGTTTCAGGTGGTCCACCCCGTGATCGAGGTATTCGAACTGCCTCTGGATGATGATCTGGCAGACGCGCAGGATGGTGTGCTTGCGCTGCTCGATGCTTTTCATCAGCTGCAATGCGGCGGTAAAGCGTTCCTTGACGTAGGTACGGACCTCGCGGTCGGCCGCATCGCGCGCCAGCAGGCGCCGGTACACGGGCGAAAGCCGCAACTGGGGCACATCGTCATCGTTCATGAACACTTGCCACTGGTCGTCCACCTTGCGGAAGTACACGTCCGGCTCGACCAGCCGCGCCTGCGTCTTGTTGTAGCGCAGCCCGGGCCGCGGATCGAGTTTCTTGATGATTTCCACGGCGCGCTTCACCAGCTCGACGGGACGGTTCAGCGCCCGCGCGATTTCCTTCAACTGGTTGCCCTGCAGCAGGCGCGCCAGCGGCGTTTCCGGATCCAGTTCCTCGGCTTCGCTCGCCGCCAGGGGACGTTTCGGCAGGCATTCGGACACAATCTGCTGCGCCAGGGCGTTCTGCCCGTCCAGGGTGCGCAGCTGCGTCAACAGGCATTCGCGCAAATTGCGGGACGCCACACCCAGCGGGTCAAACTCCTGCACCACCGCCAGGGCTTCCTCGACATCTTCCATCGAGTATTTGCCGTTTTGTGAAATCTCTTCCAGCGACGCGTTCAAATAGCCGTTCTCATCCAGGTTGCCGATAATGGCGTCGGCGATCTCGCGCACCAGATCGTTGCAGACCGTCACGCTCAATTGCCACGTCAGGTGTTCGGCAAGGCCCTGCGCCGAGGATAGGAATTTGTCGAACGATGGGCGCTCGATCGTCTCCTGTTCGCTGCGTTCCGGATTGCCGCCGCCGCTGTCCAGGTATTGATTGAAAAACGAGGCCACGTCGAAATCTTCAAATGGGCTGGGGGGTTCGACCTCGGGAATTTTTTCGGTTTCCGCTTTCAGGAAGGCTTCGTCGCTGTAATCTTCGCTGGTGACCGGATCTTCCGACAATTCCTCCAGCATCGGATTCTCGATCATCTCCTGGTTGATCATTTCCCGGAGTTCGAGCCGGTTCAGCGCCAGCACGCTCACCATCTGGACCAGGCCAGGGGTAAGGATCTGCTTTTGCGCGACCCTGAGGTGAAGTTTTGGCTGCAGCCAGTTCATAAGCGTCAATTCAATCGGAAATGGTCGCCGAGGTAAACCCGGCGGACATCGGAATTACTGCTTAGTTCGGCCGGGGTCCCGGTTGCTAGAACTTTGCCGTTCTGGACAATGTAGGCGCGATCGGTAACGCTCAGTGTTTCGCGCACCTGGTGGTCGGTGACCAGAACGCCGATGCCCTCGCGGCTTAGCTCGCTGATAATCTTCTGAATATCCACCACCGTCAGGGGATCGATCCCCGAAAATGGCTCGTCCAGCAGGATGAAAGCGGGTTCCAGAACCAGCGACCTGGCGATCTCCAGCCGTCGCCGCTCGCCGCCGGACAGCGTATAGGCCCCGTTATATCGAACGGTTTCCAGTTTCATCTGCGCCAACAATTCTTCCAGCCGGTCGCGCCGCTGCTCGGCCGTCAAAGGCAGGGTTTCCAGGACCGCGACCAGGTTTTCTTCAACCGTGAGCTGGCGGAAAACCGAAGGCTCCTGGGGCAAATAACTGATACCGCTGCGGGCCCGGAGGTACATGGGGAGGTCGGTAATGTCGTCCCCGTTCAGCAGGACGCGCCCGGAATCCGGCCGGGCTAAACCTACCAAAATGTAAAACGTCGTCGTCTTCCCAGCGCCGTTGGGCCCCAAAAGCCCTACCACTTCGCCTTGACTGATCTCCAGGTCGAGGTCATCAACGACTTTTCGCCCACGATAAGACTTACTGAGCTCGACGGCCTGGAGCTTGAGCATGCCACGTCATTTCTCGACCCGGTGAAGCGTCACGGTTTTTGTACCTTCCGCCGAATCCACAACGATCCTATCATCCGCAAAATAGAAGGTCAATTGACGGCCCGTGGTCATGTCGCCAGATGAGCTATATAGGGTTGGGTTACCCTCGGAAAGAACGAACTTGCCTTCCGAGGCCGTGTATTCGGCCCGATTGGAGGTCCCCCGGCGGTCCTGCTGCCGCACGGACACTTGCCCGGTCGCCACGGCCCGCGAAAGCTGTTTCGGGGTATTTGCGCCGCCAGAATCAGAAAAAAATAGGTCAATCCGGTTGGCCTGGATCGAGCCTTGCTGGGAATCGACCCGGGCGCCTTGCTCGATGCGGGCGGACGATTGCGCTTCCCAGTACGTCAGCATTCCCGCCTGCACATGACCCAGCTGGGGTGCCGGGCGTCCAGACTGGCCGGCACTTTGGCCAGTGGTTTGCATGGCCGTTGGCCCGGTTCTTGGACTCCACGCCGCTTGGGGAAACACCCCCCGAACATGCCCTTTGGCCACCACCATGTGCGACGCGCTGTCGAGCTCGATTGCGTCGGCCTGGATCACTGACTGCCCCTGCCACAGCCGTCCATCTCCGGAGTAGACCGCGCGGCCTCGGGCCGTATCGGCAACCAGGTGATCCGCCGAAACGTGCGCCGGCTCCTGCGCGAAATTTGAAATGCTTCCTGAGGCCGCGCCCAACTCCGTGGTCTGCACGTGCCCGTCAGCGCGCAGCGTATTCGAACCCTGGGCGAATGTAGCCGTTTGCGCAGTAGTCCGCGTCATGGCGTCGGACAGGACGACCGACCCCCCCAGCGTAACCGTATTAGAAGTGCGATCGGCATGCGCGTGGTCGGCCTGCCCGGTGCGCGGGCCATCCTGGAAACGCACGCCGCCGGTTTGATCGATCGTGGACCATTCGCCGGCGTTCGAAGAACGATTCGAAAACTTTGCCGTAAGCTCGCGCGATGCCGTGGTCTGCTCGGGGGCGTCCCCGATTTTGCGCGCCACCTCCACGCCGCCGGTGGCCACGAGATCCCGCAGCCGGTTCTGCCCGTCAAATCTCAGATTCATCCGATTGCCGCTCATGCGCATGGTTTGCGGAACGCCCTTGCCGTTCACCATGGCGACGTCCTGCCACTCGGCCCGCGCGGGCGCCAGCGTGTTCACGCTTGTCACCAGGGTTTGCCCCTGCCGCGAAGCTTGGGAAAAATGGATTTCCAGGACGTCGCTCTCCACGCGGCGCGTGCCGCCGTTTGCCGCGGCGCTGGTCGAGGTCAGCGTGACGCCGTTGCCGGCGGTAAGCAATTGGGGCGCGTTCCGGCCCGTTGCCAGCAGCATCTGAATGCGGCCCGCGTCGATGACGTCCTGGCCCGCGGGCGTGGTTCGCGTGCCGTGCACGCTTCCGGTTGCCACGATGGATTCAATCGAACCGTCCGGCTTCAACTCCGCGTCCATTTCGTCGGCGGACAGCGCGATCGGCCCGTAAGGGTCCTCTTCCAGCACTCGCGGGTGCCCGCTGGCCGTCAAGCGCCGCGCATGCAATGCCGGGTCCAGTTCCAGCAGCAAATTGTCGGCAAAAAGATCGTGCGTCGCCTGCCGCGCCTGGACATTTCCCTGCATTTGCACCGTGCGCGCCTCGCGCTGAAAGGCCATGGTGTCGCTCGTCAACCTCAGTGTCTTGTCCGGAGCGTTTTCCGGGATCGCCTGGGTTTTTGTCGCCCGGTCATTTTTAGCCAGGTTATTTTTCGCTTTCGATTTTTCCGCAGGTCCGGATGGGGACGCGGTGATGTTCAGTTCGACATCGTGTTCTAGATACAGCGTTCCGCTGCTGGAATCGTATCGCACGCCGACGGCGCGGCCCTGCCCGTCCGGCCAATGAAATGTCACCGCCTGGCCGGTGCGCGCTTCTCCGGAATTGCGATCAAATGTCACACCGGAAGTCGCGACTTGAATGGAGTTCGCGCTGGCCGGCGGGACGCCGGAAGCCTCCAGGCGAATCTGCACCGCCCCAGCGCAACTGATTTTTCCCGTGCTCGTAATGAAATCGCACGCGCTGGTGCGCAGCGTATCGTTGCGCTCGCCCTTTTTCCCGTAGACACTGATGGCCACGTCTTCCAGCAGATCCCGGCTGTCTTTCTTGAATTCGGTGGCACGCGATGCCCGCACGGTAAAAATCGTTTGCTTGCCGTCGACTTTCGAATACGAAAACTCGTTCGAACGCTGCTCGACCGACGCCGGCACGGCCGGCGGCGCTTTCTTCTCCGCCTGGCGCACCAGCCAAACATTGCGCAGATACACTCCCGCCAGGATCAGCGCCAGCAGAGCCGCTACCGCCGCCGACCACCGCGCGTACCGCTGAGCTTCGCTATTGCGCATTGCTACCAGTGCCTCAAAGAGTTAGAAGCCGAGTATAGGGGACGCGTTGGCGGCGAACAACTGGGGATGGGAGTAGCAGACAGAGCGATCCAAAACTGCCCCTCTGCCCACTCGCGCGGGCCGCGCATCTCGTGCTTGCGTCAGGCTGGGTCCTAGGATTATGCTCCCGGCGGAGGGAATTTTATCATGAAGAAAACGTTCATATCGTTAGCTGCAGCCATTTCGTTTGGTCTTTTTCCGTTAGCTCTGAGTGCGCAGCAGAGCCCCATGATTTCAGCTGTGCGCGCGGAAGTAAGCCAGCACGCAAAAAATCTGCTCGCTGGCGCACAAGAGATGCCCGCCGGCAAGTACAACTATGCGCCAACTGCGCATCAGATGACCTTTGGGCGGATGGTTTTGCATATCGCGCAGTCAGACAACTTCCTGTGTTCGCGGATTTCGGGCAGTGAGGCGCCATCCACCGGCCAATTGACCGAACATAGTCCGAAGAGCCAGTTGATCGCGGCTATGAATGCATCGTTCAACTATTGCGACGAAGCCCTGGCGAAGGTCAACGATAGCGAATTGTCGGAACAGGTACCGTTCTTCGGGGGCCGCAAGGTTTCAAAGGCAGCTGCGATGCTTTCTCTGGCCACCGACCTGGCCGACCACTACGCGCAGGAAGCGATCTATCTGCGCCTGAACGGTCATCAGCCGCCCACTGGAGTAGGCCCTGTGATGGGGCGAAGTATGGGCAATCGCCGCGGTCCGGCAAAATGAAAATGTAGGGTGAAAAAACTTATTCGGGCGGGTGGACCAGCCTTTGCACTTCCGGCTGGTCTTTTCTTTCCCCTCAAAACAAAAAACAAACCCAAACCCCACACAGGCTGAAGCCTGT
>DATLTA010000136.1:0-9125 GCA_035533775.1 Candidatus Dormiibacterota bacterium
GAAGAAATCGGCGATGCTTTGCGCGACGATCGGCCCGACTTCGGTGACCTCCTCCAGCTCGTCCACGGCGGCTTCGGCGAGTTTGGGCAAGGAAGCAAAATGATCGGCAAGAAGCTGGCCGGTACGCTCTCCGACAAAGCGAATGCCCAGCGCGTAGATCAGGCGGGCGAGGCTGTTGTTCTTGCTGGCGGAAATTTCATCCAGCAAATTTCGCGCTGATTTTTCCGCCATACGCTCGAGTGAGGCCACATCATCGAGCTTCAATTTATACAAATCCGCAAAATCCTTTACGAGGCCTTTGTCCACGAGTTGATCGACGATTTTCTCGCCCAGGCCGTCAATATTCATGGCGTGGCGCCCCGCGAAGTGCAGCAGCGATTCCTTGCGCTTAGCCGGGCAACTGGCATTAACGCAGCGGTAGGCCACCTCTTCGGGATCCTTGTGGATTCTGCTGTGGCATTCCGGGCAGCGCTCCGGCACGACGATGGCGCGGCGAGACTTCCCTTCCCTGAGAACCTGGATCACGTGCGGGATGACTTCGCCCGCGCGTTCGACGATCACGGTGTCGCCCACGTGCAATCCGAGCCGCTCGATTTCGTCCATATTATGCAGAGTGGAGCGGCTGACGGTAACGCCGCCGACTTCCACTGGTTCGAGCACGGCGACGGGCGTAAGCACGCCCGTGCGTCCCACCTGAAAAATGACGTCGTTCACGACGGTAGTTTCCCGCCGCGCCGGATATTTGTAAGCGACGGCCCAGCGCGGGGCTTTCGCCGTAAAGCCCAGCTCCTGCTGCAGAGCGATTTCATTGACCTTGATCACGATGCCGTCTATTTCGTACGGCAACTTTTCGCGCTTCACGTCCCACGCAGCGATGTACTTTTTAATGCCGTCCAGAGAGTCGTATACGCGCCAATCGGGCGAAGCTTTAAAGTGCAGCTTGCGCAGCGCTTCCAGCGCCTGAGAATGCAGAGGCATGGGCTCGCGCCCTCCCGCCAGCAGGTAGTAGGCGTAAAAATCGAGCCGCCGCGAGCGCGTGATTTCCGGATCGAGCACGCGCACGGCCCCCGCGGCGACGTTGCGAGGGTTCGCGTACCGTTTTCCGCCCTGCTCCTGCTGCTTCTCGTTCAAGGCTTCGAAGGCGCGCAGCGGCATGACGATTTCTCCGCGCACTTCAAAATCCGGCGGCAGTCGGAGTTTCTTGAGTTCTCCGGCGTCCACGCGAAGCGGAATCGAGCGGATGGTGCGCACGTTCGCGGTGACGTCCTCTCCCGTGATGCCGTCGCCGCGCGTGACGCCGCGCGCCAGGATTCCATTTTCATAAACCAGCGAAATACTCAGGCCGTCGAATTTGTGTTCGGCGACGTAATCGATCTGATCGCGCGCGGCCAATTCGCGCACGCGGCGGTCAAAATCCTCCAGTTCCTCAATCGAGTAGGTATTGTCGAGGCTCATCATCGCCGGGGAATGCCGGCGCGTCTCAAACCCCTTGCGCGGCGCCCCGCCTACGCGCTGCGTCGGCGAATCCGCGGTAACCAGCTCCGGATGATCCGACTCCAGCTTCTGAAGGTCCGCCATCAGGCGATCGAACCTAGCATCGGAGATTTCCGGCTCATCCAGCACGTAGTACAGATATTCGTGCCGGCGAATCTGCTCGCGCAGTTTTTCGATCTGTTTCGCCGCTGATGTGTTTTTCGCCATAGGCCTCGGGAACCGGATGGAATCGCCGTTTAGTATACAATGTGTGCATCCGCCTCGAAACTGCGTGTACGTTGGCGCTTGCATAGGATGTCTGGACCTTTCACCCGGACGGAGCGAACGGGGTGTCTTCGAAATCTCGCGATGCTGTTCTCATTGTGAATCCCGCGGCGGGCGGCGGCCGGCGCATGCCGCAACTGGATGAGGCGCGCCGCATTTTCCGTGAAGCCGGAATCGAAACCGAACTCCAGTTGACCGCCGCTCCCGGCGAAGGTGTCGCGCTAGCCCGCCGCGCCGCTGAGCAATCCCGCCAACTCGTGATCGTCTGCGGCGGCGATGGCACGGTGAATGAAGCGGTGAACGGCCTGGCGCGAACCCAGGTGCCCATGGCCGTCCTGCCGTCGGGAACCGCCAACGTCCTGGCGAAAGAGCTTTCCCTGCCCTGGAATCTGCCGCGCGCCGCGGCAATCATCGCCCGCGCGCCGTATCGCCGGATCGCGCTGGGCCTGGCAATCCCGGAAAAATCGAACGTGGAACCGCGTTACTTTTTAAGCGTGGCCGGCGCGGGGGCCGACGCCGCGCTGGTCTCTGCCGTGCAGCCGCAGAGCAAGCGCAAGGCGGGCATCCTGGCGTACTGGCAAGTAGGATTTTTCCAGCTTTGGCGTTACGATTTTCCGCTCTTTCACACGAGGATCGACGGAGCCGGCAACGGAGACGGGATCGACGCCTCGCTGGTGATTGTGGGCCGGACAAAACACTATGGCGGCCCATTTAAGATCACGACGGAAGCAGGCTTGCTTCAACCCGAATTCGAACTTGCCTTCGTGACCACGCGCAGCCCCTGGCGCTATCTCGCGTATCTGCCGCTGCTCTGGGCCGGGAAACTGCGAGGTGCGCGCTACGCGCGCTTTTTTAAGGCGAGTTCCCTGCACTGCGCGCCCATCGATTCCTCGCCCGTCCTGTTTCAGGTGGATGGAGAACCCGCCGGAAAGCTGCCAGTCGAATTTCGGGTCGTGCCCGACGCGCTCACCCTGGCCATACCCGATTCGGTATAGTATGCCCACGGCGCTGGCCGTCGAAGGGCGCCGCATTTTCTCATGCGGAAAAGGATCGTCGCACTGCCATGGAACCTGTAACCCACGCGCTCACGTCGATCGCACTCGGACGCGCCGGATTGAACAAGATGACGCGCATGGCCACGCCCATGCTCCTGGTATCGGGGTTGATCGCCGACGTCGATTGGGTCACGCGATTGGGCGGCGCAAACGCGTTCCTGCGCGGGCATCGCACCGCGACGCACTCCCTGGTTGGCACGGTCGTGATGATTGCCGGCGTCGCGGCAGGTTTCTGGCTTGCCGGCAGAAAATACCCGAAACTGTCCGTCCGGATGATGCCCGCCCTCTTGCTATGCGCGATCGGTGCGGGAATGCACCTGCTGCTCGACCTGATGAACGGCTACGGGGTAAAACTGCTCTGGCCTTTCAGCCAGAGATGGTTTGCGTGGGACATTGCGAATTCGGTGGACGCGTGGATTCTATTTTTCCTGCTGGCTGGATTGCTGCTGCCGGAATTGTTTCGGCTCGTTCTGGAAGAAATCGGAACGAAGCCGAAGCAGCACAGTCGGCAGCGCGGGGCCATCGTGGGGCTGGCCCTGGTCGCGTTGTTTATCGCGGGGCGCGCCTTTGCGCATCAGCGCGCGGTTGCCCTTCTGAATGGCCGCGAATACCGCAGCCAGGTTCCGCTGGTCGTGGGTGCGTTCCCGAAGCCGTTGAACCCGCTGGCGTGGTCGGGCGTGGTGGAGACGGATAATGCGCTGGTGAACGTGGAGGTGCCGCTGGGGCCGGGCCTCGCCTTCGATCCCGAGTCGGCCGACGTGCACTTCAAGCCGGAACCCTCGCTGGCGCTGACCAACGCCGTCCGTAGCGCGACAGCCGCGGCATTCTTGAACTACGCGCGGTTCCCTCTTGCCAGCATCGCGCCCGAGGGCGACGGCTATCAGGTTCGCCTGCGCGACATGCGATTCGCCTCCGAACTTCCCGGGCAGCGCGGCATTATCGCCGTCATTGACCTGAACGCGCAGAGCCTGGTCGTTCACGAGCATCTGGAATTTGATCCTTCCCCGTAGGTACTATCTTAAAAATGGGCCGAGAAACCAGCAGAACTGCCCCTCCGAGGCCAAAGAGTCTCCAGGAGAACTATAAGCTCAGAACCTCAGCGGCTAAAGCCGGACGCATTATGCAGGGCGTATGTTGTGGCTGAAGCCACGACCCACAAACATTTCCGGATTCTCGCACAAGATCTCAAGTCGCAATGTTCGTGCTTCTGCGCAGGTGTTCGAACTTTTGTATATCGCGGGGGAGTGAAAGGCCTCGGCCTTGTCGGGGACACGACCCACAAAGACCATTTATGGGATGACTTGTCGAGAGGCCTTGATCCAAGAGGCCGGATGCGTCGGGGTGTTGGCTTTGGGGGCGCGTGCCTTTCATATTTCGGCGGTTATGCCGCCGTGGGTGGACGAAACGCGATGCGCGTGGCGAGATACAGGCAAACCACGATGGCCAGCGTGATTCCCGCGACCTCAAGCTTATGCGTGAGAAGAAACTGGCTGGCCTGATTGCCGTACCTGATGGCCAGATAACCCTCGCCGAAAAACCGCAGCCCTCGCGCAAATAAAAGTCCCAGGATGAATGGGCGCAGAGGCATTTCCAGTGCTCCTGCTGCCACGACAAACACCTTAAATGGGTTCGGCGGCGGAAGAAGCGCCGTGACTAGGATGCTCACAAATCCGTTCCGGTTGATCCACCGATGGATATGCTGGGCGCGAGGCCCGGCATGCTTGCGAAACATCGCTTCGCCGCCCTTCCGCGCGATGTAGTACAGCAGCAAACAACCTGTCACCGAACCCAGCGTAGCCATAGCCGCGTAATAGGGCATGCGCGCGGGATGGCGAATCGACAAATCGATCAAGAGCAAATCGTTGATGACTGGGAAGGTAAGGACCGAAGAATCCAGAAACGCGATCAGAAATAGGCCCAGCCCGCCGGCGGACGCGACGACGGCCATGAGCCATTTCGGCAAATGCATTTTCGGTGCCGGTGAATCCATGCGTGCCCTTTGAAAAACGTTGATTGTACCAGAGTCGTTCGCGCCGGCACGCTGAAGATGGGAAACCACGGACTTCACGTGGTTCTTGCCTGACACTGTTTGTCAGCCGTATGGATTACGGCCATTCGAATCCTCACAACTCCGTCGCCGCTCCATACCGGACGGACGGCTATGCTCCGAATGACGCGAAAAGGGCGCTGCATCGGATTTCGGATTCGTGGCCAGGGTGAAGCACGTACACCCGGCTCGGGATCCGGCGGCAATTTCAGTTCCCTGGCGTACAATGCCCCTGTTCGCCGCGTACAACATCTTGAACCTCCGTTCCATCCGTCGTATCCTCACAGGTACGAGAGGTCTTAAAAGGAGAAAACGGGAATGAAACGATTGATCTGCTTGGCGGTACTCTGTTTGATCGCACCGATGGGCGCGCTGGCGCAAGACGCCGCGACGAATCCGCTTTCGGCTACCTTGAGCGGCATCCTGAGCCGGTATTCCAAGAATCTGATCGGCACAGCGGAAATTATGCCGGCCAGCAAGTACGGCTACCACCCCACCCCGGAAGAAATGACCTTCGCGCAGGCCATGGCACACATCGCCACGGTGAACAATTTTTCGTGCGGAAAACTCATTGAAGGCCCCCCGGCGCCCGGCCCGAAAACCACCGATAAGGACTCCAAAGAAAAACTCATCGAAGGACTTAAGGCGTCGTTGAATTATTGCACGGAGGCCTTTTCGAAATTGACCGACGCGAGGCTGGGAGACAAGGTCCCGTTTTTTGGAGGCCGGCAGGTGACGCGGCTTGGCGCGGCCCTGGAAGTCACGCATGATTTGGCGGACCACTACGCTTCCCTCGCTGTCTATCTCCGCCTCAATGGCCTGCTGCCGCCCACGGCGCAGAAAAAAATGAAGTAGCCGCGCGAGCGATCCGAAACAATTCGTTGTTTCGGCCACTTCCCGTTTTCGTGGATTGGTAAATGATGGTGGACTGGTAAGCAAGCAGGAGGGGCAGCCCGGAGAAAATTTCCGGGCTGCTCCTTTTTTGTGCCGATTCCACTTTTGCGGTTGGCGTTTCGCGCGGGGCAAGGCCGGCGTGACGGGAGAATTGCCGGCTTACCCGCGAGGGCCAGAATCGGTGGGTTGGGCTAAACACTCTCGATTTTATCTTCGAAATCCAGAACAGTGCGCAATTTGCCGAGCAGAAAGTCGCGCGTGAAGGGCTTGGGAATGACGATTGCGTCGAAATCATCGCGGCCATTTGCGCTGCCTCCCATGTACCCGGACATGTAGACGGTTCGAATCTCCGGGCGCACTACGGTCAGTTTTTTCGCGACGGACTCCCCGCTCATTCCCGGCATTACCATGTCCGTCAAAAGGAGGTGGATCGGGCCGATGTGTTTTCGGGCGGTTTCGATCGCTTCCAATCCGTTGCTTGCCTCCAGCACCGTGTAACCATTGTCCAGGAGCAGATTCCGGGCCAGAGTGCGGAGAGACTCTTCATCTTCCACCAGCAGGATGGTCTCCGCGCCCCCGCCGGTGACAGTCACGTCGTCGTTCGGGGCACGCGGTATGACATGCCCGTGAACCAAAGGCAGGTAAACGGTGAACGTCGAACCGAGGTCAGGCTCGCTGTGCACCAGAATGCATCCGCCGCTTTGCTTCACGAAACCATAGGTGGTTGCCAGACCCAGGCCGGTTCCCCGCCCTTGTTCCTTGGTCGTGAAAAACGGCTCGAAAATATGGGCTTGCGTCCTCTCATCCATGCCCACGCCCGTATCGGTTACCGACAGGGTGACATATTGCCCCGGTGCCATCGTCGCGTGCTGCAGCTTACTTTCATAGTCGCACTGGAAATTGCCGGTCTTGATCTGCAACCTCCCGCCACTTGGCATGGCATCCCGCGCATTGACGGCCATATTCATAATGACCTGTTCGATCTGCCCCTGGTCGGCCTTCACTTGCCCCAATCCGGGATCCAGCGAAGTTTCCAGTTCAATATCGTCGCCGAGCAGCCGAGGCAGCATTTTTGCCATTTCAGAAACCACCGTATTCAGGTTCAGCAATTCCATTTCCAGCACCTGCTGGCGGCTGAAGGCCAGAAGCTGGCGCGTCAGCGCCGATGCCTTGCTGGCCGCTTTCTGGATTTGATCCACGGGGTTCAGCAGGGCACGGTTCTGGCCGGCCTGCTCGGAAACAAGTTCGGCATAGCCAACAATCACGCCCAGCAAATTGTTAAAATCGTGGGCGATTCCGCCCGCGAGGCGGCCAATGGCTTCCATCTTTTGTCCTTGCCGCAACTGCAATTCCAAGGCCCGCGTTTCCGTGATGTCTTCGATAAACCCTTCGATAATATCGACATTGGCTTCCGCATTTCGAACCAGATGCGCACTGCAGCGGACCGGGAAGGTATCTCCTCCCTTCCGCTTCCAATCGATCTCAATTCCGTGCACACAATCCTGATTGTTAATCCAGGACGTTGCGGCCTGCCGCTCATCGGGGTCGCGGTACACATCGGTTTTCATATTCAGGGACAGGACTTCCGCCTCGGTGTCGTATCCGAGCATGCGAACAACGGCCGGATTGGCCATCACGATTTCACCACCCAGCGTTGTCCGCACGACGCCATAAGGAGCATTTTCAATAATGGATCGAAAAGCGGCTTCGGAATGACGCAAGGCGTCTTCAATGGACTTGCGTTCGGTAATATCCCTGAGAATAGCGGAAGTTCCCACGATTTTGCCGTCGGGACCCTTTAAGGGAGAGACGGTCAGGCCGACGTGAATGAGGTTTCCATCTTTTCTTACGCGCACCGACTCGTGGTGAGTCACGGTGTCTCCATCCAGCAGCCGCAATACGTTTTTGACAAGTTCGGCGCGGTATTCGTTCGGAATGATCGAATTAATGGATTTCCCGATGATTTCATCTTCCCGATACCCGAACATTCGCACGGCCCCCGGATTCCAGGCTGTAACTGTCCCATCGGGGGTAATCGCGACAATGGCGTCATCGGAAGATTCGACGATGGCCACCAGCCTGCCCAAGTCCGTTTCCCGGGACCTCCGATTGCTCACTTCTTCCTTCAACGTTTCGACCGTACGGGCCAGTTCCACGGTGCGCGCCGCCACTTTCTTCTCCAGATGCGCATTGAGACGGCGAAGCGCGATCTGCGCGCGTTCGCGCCCCTTGACTTCCCTCATCAGACTGCGCGTTGCGAATATCGCAATGCACACCGCCAATCCAATCGCCAGCAGGACCAGCAGGGACGAGATCTGCCGGGCTGTCTCATAACTCGCGTCGCTTTGCGCCTTTTCCTGATTTAACCGGCCTTCTTCAAATACGACCAGCGCATTCCAGTAAGCGCGATACCGATTCAACAGGGGAAGCGTCTGGTTCGCCATCATCTTGCTGGCTTCGCCGGGCTTGCCCTGGTCAGTCATCAAATGCAACATTTTCTGAAAGCTCTTGCTGAATTGCGGTTTTATCTGGGTAATTTTTTCTAGTAGCTCTTTTTCCGCATTGGATTCGGATCCGGATTCGATGAGTTTAAGGGAACGAATTTCCCTTTTGTCATTTTCAGACATTTGGGCCAGATCCCTGGAAATCTCGCCTTTGCTCCTGGGCTCCATGAAGAAAACGTGCATGACGGTTCGATAGTTGGAAGTGAAATACGAACCGCCCTGGCGAGTTTCCTGCAGCCTTCCCTGTTGCTGTCGGTAAAGCCTGGTAAGACCGGCATTCATAAGCCCCATTTCACTCAAACCCAGCCATCCGACTCCAATCAAAAGGGCAATGAGGAATCCAAACGCAATCCCCAGCTTGACTCCGGTGGAGCCGTTTCTCATGGTTGGCAATTCCTTTCCCTTAAGAATTGGGCAGATGGCCGGGACAGGCTGCGAGAGGCATTAGCGTCCCAAACGGCAGTTTCCTACTTCTTGATCATGCACGGCAGCAGCAGGCCGTGCAGATGAATCTGTTAATTGTGGGGTAAATTACCTATCGACTTAAATAGTACGGTAGTTACTCGCTCCGCAAGAGTTACCCCATCATTTCATTTTCAGTGCGTGGATAATAGCTTTCCGGCCGTAATCGGCACCCGCCAGGATCCAGGATCCTGGACACATAGCCTCTGGAGCCTCAGCTTGCTGTGGCCTCAGATCCCACCTACCGCTTGGCAGCGTCATCCCAGTCCAGATATTGACGTACCACGAGCATCGCAGGCATTTTTGTTTCATATAACCAGCCTGTTTTGTTTGAAATAGCGCCTGCTCACTCGACCAGGGCACTCCGCAGGGCAAGGCTGAAAAACTTAATCGGGCAGCTGAAGC
>DATLTA010000137.1:0-7836 GCA_035533775.1 Candidatus Dormiibacterota bacterium
CCCTGCAGACGCGCATTGAATGGGACCGTTTCAGCATCAATCGAAATGACCATCTGACCATCGTCCGGCCCCATCCCATCAGCGTGCCGCCGCCGGATCGCGGCCGGGAATTGGAAGGGGAAGCCTTTTCGGAGCAGAACCGCTCGGAAATCCTGGCGCGCCTTGGCCCGAACGTCCTGTTCTTCGGGGTGGGCGTGGACCGCGTGGATTACACCAAGGGGCTGCTGGAGCGGTTTCTGGCCATCGAACGTTTCCTGGAAAAATATCCGCACTATTGCGAGCAGTTCGCTTTCGTGCAGTTTGGCGCTCCCAGCCGGACCGCCCTCAAGCGCTATCAGGACTTTTTCGTTGAGGTGGAGGCCGAAGCGAATCGGATCAACCGGCGGTTTCAGACCGAAGGCTGGAAGCCGATTCTTCTGTTCAATGAGTATCACAGTCACGTGGAAATCGAGCCGTATTACAAGGCCGCGGACTTCTGCCTGGTCACCTCGCTGCACGATGGCATGAACCTGGTGGCCAAGGAATTTGTGGCCATGCGGAACGATCAGGACGGCGTCCTGATCCTGAGCCGCTTTACCGGCGCCAGCCGCGAGCTGCGCGATGCGTTGCAGGTCAATCCATACGACATCGAACAAGTGGCCGACGCCATACACGAGTCCCTGGAGATGCCTTCCGATGAGCGCCATTCGCGCATGAAACGCATGCGCCGCGTCGTTCGCGAGCATAATATCTACCGCTGGGCCGCTGAACTGATCCTGGACCTGTCCGAAGTCCGCCTGGAACCGCGGGTGTCAGCGCCCTCACCCGCGCCGAAATCGGCGTCGGCGGACACGCAGCTGAACAAATAAGTTTTCAATTCGAAAAAAAGTTTCCGCACCGGCGGATTGCCGTTCATTTGTATTATTCTTGTTAAATGCCTATGCCCCAGACAAAAAAACAAGCCCCGCATATTTTTAAGCGCTGGAAGGACGCTTCCGCGCGCATTGGCGGCGCAAAACACGTTCGCCTGTTCCTGGATTTTGACGGCACGCTGGTGGATATTTGTCCCACTCCGGATGAAGTGAGGATGACGCCGGAAACGCGGGAAATTCTTACGAAATTGAGCCGCCATCCCCGGTTCACCGTGGCGCTGTTGAGCGGACGCCGCAATGCCGTCCTGCGCAAATTTGTTCGCGTCCCGCGTATTCAGCTGCTCGGACTTTACGGCTGGGAAAGAAATGGCCGCGCGGCCTTGCTGCCCAGGACCAGAAAAACGCTGTCGCGCCTTCGAAGGGTTCTCCGCGAACTGCCCGGAGATATTCCTGGCATTCGGCTCGAGGAAAAGGGAGTGAGCTTTGCGGTTCATTTCCGCGGCGCTTCCGACGATGCCATCCGCAGGGCCAAGCTCTGGATGCGAAGGCGCCTGGGCTTTGCCCGGCCGGAGTTCCGCATCCTCCACAGCCACAGCACTTGGGAAATCGTTCCCCGCGAGGTGAAGGGAAAAGGAGCTGCGCTGCGCGATTTCATGAAGAGTTTGCGGCCCGGCTTTCTGCCCATTTACATGGGCGACGATCTGACCGATGAACCCGCGTTTCATGCGGTGCGGCGAGGAATCTCGGTTCGCGTGGGAGGCCACGGCCCGACGATCGCTCAGTTCCGGCTCAAGAATCCGAAAGAGGTGCGCCAGTTCCTGGAACGTTTGGAAAAAGAAACGCGCTGAACCATCCGCTTCTGCCCCCCCAGACAATTGTGCCGCAACTTCGACTTCAAAATAGGCGAACTCCGCCCCAGGCCAAATAAAAGCGGCGTCCCGATTGCTCGGGACGCCGCTGGTTGTTATTGGGTTTGGCTCGAACGTTAGAATTCGAACCGCGCCCCGAACTGCAACTGCCGGGCGCCGTACAGTGTGCCGGAGGTTGTCGGGCTGCCGCCGTAGGAAGCAGTCGGTGAGAAGCAGCCGTTTGTGTGGCCCGTGCAAACTCCCGAGCCTGCTGCGGTATAGGAGAACGCGTTGGTGCTGACCGAACTCACCAGCGTGCTGTTGAACAGGTTGAAAGCATCCGCCGTGAAAATGAGCGAGTACTTTTCGTGGAATGTGATCGCGCGTCCCATGCGGAAGTCCACCGTCGTGATGCTCGGCAACGTGGAAGGGTTGCGAACCAGCCAGGCGGCCCTGCCGCCTGTGGGGCCGGCATAGGTGCTGAGCTCGGCGCCGGTCATTCCGCCATCGCCTCCCAGCGGCCTCAAAACCGCGCTGGAATTAGTTGGGTCGGTCGGCGTGATGTACGACGTGCTGATGTTCGCCGGATACGGATGGCCTGTAGCGTAGGTGACAATCGCGGACGCTGTCCACCCTTCGGCCAATTGGCGAGCCACGGCATTCGAGAAGTTCTGCCCGTAGTGCGGCTGCCAGACGAAGCTGCCAACGACACGGTGGCGTTGATCGAGGTCGGAAAGTGCGTAGTCCTGTTTGAAGTTATAGGGATCCAGCACGGCATCGGTGCCGAAGAAGGTGCCGTTGGAGCCGGCCGTTTGTCCGTTGTCCAGAGCCTTGCTGAAGGTGTAGTTGACCACGAACTCGACGTCGTGCCGCATCGGCTTGCGCAGCGTCAGCACCAGCCCGTTGTACCAGGAATTGATGATGCTGGCCTGGGTGAGGATCGCTCCCGTTCCCGAATCCAGCCGACTTGTGTAAAAGGGAACCGTGGACGTGGTGACCGTATTCCCGCTGGAATCGAGCACGTCATACGTTACGTTGACTTTGCTCGCGGGATCGACGTTGGAATCGTAGCTCGCGGGCAGATGCAACCCGCGCGTCATCAGGTAAGCGGCGGAAGCGGACATGCCCCAGGGCAATTCCCGCTCGATGGTGAGTTCGGCTTCGTGGGCCACAGGGTTGACGAAATCCGGAACCATTCCGTGGGCCGCAGACGAGTTGCCAGGCAGCGTGCCTCCGGGAATGCCAACCGTGGGCGTGAGCGCGCCGGTGAACGGAGCCGCCACAGCGGGGCCGGGCGGCGTGAAGAAAACGTTGGGGAAAGTCGGGGCGCAGGCTTGCAACGTAGGATTGCTTGAAGTTGGGTTGCACCCGCTGAACGTTTGCTGGTAGACGCCATTTTCCACGCGCAGGGCATAGTACGTGCTGTTGGAGGTTTTTCCGTAGAACATGCCGTAGCCAGCATGTACAACCGTCTTGTTGTTGATCTGCCAGGCGATGCCGAGCCGAGGAGCAAAATTGTTTTTATCCACGTTCAGCGTCGACGTGTACAGAGTGAGCAACGGGGAGCCGGTATTGGCCTGGCCTGGAGGGGGAACGTGCTGCAGGTCGTACCGAACGCCCAGGTTCAGCGTGACGTTGGGCCGTATCTTCCAGGTGTCCTGCAAGTAGGCGGCAAAGTCATTGTCATAAAAATCGTCTTTGCCGACATTCGTGATGGGATCGTTGACCTGCGTGAAACTTGACCAGTGCTGCCCGGTCAAACTGTCGCCCACATTCACGCCCACCGCGTCATCCACCCACTGGCAAAACAGTGAATTCCCTCCGGATGGGCAGCCATCGAATGCGATCCCACTGTTCGAGTAGGAATAATTTCCGTCGCCCTGGAACAGGTTGACGAGCAACTCATGGATGAAATTCACATCCACGCCCATCTTGATGAGGTGCGAGCCCTTTACGATGGAGTAATTGTCGGAGAATTGCAACCGGTGCTCATCCGGAAAGGCGCCCCGCGGAAGAGCGATGAACTCACCGTAGGAAAACATGTTGGAAAGGGAAACGGACGGGCCCGGCGAGTTCGTGCTGTCAAACTCGAAGTCTCGCCCCCATTGAAACCGGAATTCATTCACCTTGTTGCTGGAGATCGTGGAATTCCAGTTTACGATGAAGAATCTTTCATGTGTTCCGCCGGAGCCGTTCTGGCTCAATCCGCCGTTGAACACGGTGGGGCGGGTGTCATACCCGTTGGGCTCTCCCCAGTTCTGCCAGTTGAAGACGGCGCTCACGTGGTTGGTCGGAGTGAATTGATAGTCCAGCTTGCCGAAAAAAACGTCCTGCTTGAGGCTGCGGGGGAACGATCCCAGAACGTCGGTGGTGATGAAGTTTTTGGCGGCCGTGCAAATGGTGGGACTCGCTAGAGTCGCAGGACACGTGTATCCATTCAGGGTTGATGTGATATCTGAGAGGCTGCCGCCGAGTTCCGTGGACGCATAGGTAATCGGATTGACCTTCCGGAATCCGTCGTAGGTGCCGAAGAAGAAAAGTTTATCCTTGATGATGGGCGTTCCGATGCTGCCGCCAAATTGGTTTTGCTGGTTCACCGTGTTGGCCTTGGTTTGCGGGTCCAACGCGTTCAGCGTGGGGTAGCGGAAATTCCAGAACAGGTCGCCGTGCAAAGTATTGGTTCCGGACTTGGTGATCGCGTTGACCACGCCGCCGGCCGCTTGGCCGAATTCGGCGCTGTAATTGCTGGCGCTGACCTGGAACTCCTTGATCGAATCGGGGCTATACACATATGCCACGATAATCGCGCGCCCACGCGCTTCGGAGAAGAAGGCCTGCGTGTTGTTCGCCCCGTCCACCGAATTGTTATTGTAAAGAGACGAAATCCCGCGATAGCTGGTCAGCCCGCTGCTGCCGTCGGTGGTCACGGCCGGAGTGAGCAGCGCAAAGCTCTGCCACCGGCGTGCCGCGATCGGCAAGCCTTCTACCTGGGTCTGGCTCACGGTCTGGGAGGAATCGGTGCGCTCCGTATCGATCAACGGGGCTTCGCCGGTGACGACGATCTGCGATACCGTGGTTCCAACCACCAATTTGGTGTTAATGGTGAGCGTCTGCCCTACTTGCAGAAGCAGATTCTTGCGCACGTACGTTTGAAAGCCATCCTTGCTGATGGTCACTTGATAGTGGCCGGGCTGAAGGAACGTCGCCGTGTAGTTCCCGGTGTCGGTTGTTGTCAGCGGGCGCGCAATCCCCGTATCCGAATTCATGATTTCGACTGCGGCTTGCGGCACGGTCAATCCTCTCGGATCGGTTACGGTGCCTGTGATCGTTCCAGTGCCACCTTGGGCGAATGCCGAAGACGATAGTCCGCACAGCAGAATCAGGACCCCGAGTCCTGCAATTCCTATGCGCTTAAAGCGGCTGCTTAAATTACTCATGTCTTCCACACCCCTCTTTCTTCCACTTTTCTCAGCTTGCTGATTTTTACTATCCGCATGGACCGTTCACCCCGGCTTACGTTTCCGGCCTGCCAATAGTTGGCGCCATAATAGGGCAAGACATTATCGGAAGCCAATTCATAGTTTTTGTTAAGAGCATTTGAAAGTTTATCGAACGCCAGTTTGCCGGTTTGGCTCGCAAATGGCCCCAGCCAGGGGCCAGACAAGGGTCAGAAAGGGGGGATCAGCGCCAGAATGTTTTCCTGGCGTCCTTCAGGGCAGCGAACCTCATTGCTTTGTAGGGGATTTGGCAAACCGCGCGCCGATGATATACTGCGGCACATCCGCCACGTCGGAATCATGGAATGTGAGCGGAAAGGAGCCCTCCATGTATCGAAGTGATGTTGTAGGCAGTCTTTTGCGCCCTCCCTATCTCAAGCAGGCACGCGAGGAGTTCTCGGCCGGCCGTCTCACCGATGCCGAATTTAAGCGAATTGAAGACCGCGCTGTGGATGAGGCTGTAGCGCTCCAGTTACGGACCGGCCTGGACATCCTGACCGATGGCGAAATGCGGCGTTACGCCTTCTACGGTCACTTGATCGATGCGGTGGAAGGGTTTGACAAGTTTGGTGGATGGTCTATCCCGTTTCGAAACGAAAAAGGGGAGGAAGTCGCCCATCCCAGGCCGCTCATCGTTTCCCGGATGCGCCGGAAACGCCATATGTGCGCCGAGGAATTCACCTATCTGAGGGCGCGCACCGGTCATCCGGCCAAGACGACCCTGGTGAGCGCGCAGCAGGCGGCTGCCTACTACGATGCGAAAAAATCCAGCGCCGCCTATGCCACCGTGGATGCTTTCCTGGCCGATCTGGTGGACCTGCTTCGCGACGAAGTGGCGGAGTTGATTCGTCTGGGCTGCACCTACATCCAGATTGACTCGCCGCAGTATGCTGCGCTGATCGACCCTGGCATTCGTGAGGGCTACCGCCAGCGGGGGAACGACCCGGATCGCCTGCTCGACCTTTCCATCGAAATGGATAACGCGGTGATCGGCGGCCACCCCAACGTGGTTTTTGGATTGCATCTGTGCCGGGGCAACAATCAGAGCAAGTTCTATGCTTCAGGCGACTACGCCCCCATCACCAAAGTCTTCCGCGGCACCAAATTCCAGCGATTTTTGCTCGAATTCGACGACGAACGTTCCGGCGGCTTCGAACCGCTCGCTCAGGTTCCCTCCGACCGAACCGTCGTGTTGGGCCTGGTCAGTTCGAAAAAGGCCGCTTTGGAAGATAAGAACGAAATCAAGAGCCGAATCCATGCCGCGGAGAAGTTCATTCCACTCGAACGGCTTGCCTTGAGCCCCCAGTGCGGATTTGCGTCCACGCTGGAGGGGAACGCGCTTACCGAAGCGGACCAGGAAGCAAAGCTGCGGCTCGTGGCGGAGACGGCGCGCGAGGTCTGGGGCGAATCCAAGACCTCGGAAGTGTCGAAGGTGAAAGGGAAGTCCGTCTAATTTGAATCTGCCGCCAGGTCCAAAAGGTCTCCCGCTGTTCGGCAACATGTTCGAACCGCGCGGAGACGCCATCGGCTATTTCACACGGTGCGTGCGGGAATACGGGGACATCGTATTTTTGCGTTTCCTGGGCGTGCCGATGTGTTTTGTGAACCGGCCCGAATATATCGAATCCGTGCTGGTCACGCAGAGCGGCAATTTCGAAAAGTCGAAGGACTACCGGGCTCTGCGCCGCGTGCTCGGCAACGGGCTGCTGACCAGTGAAGGCGAATTCTGGAGGCGGCAGCGCAAGCTGGTCCAGCCCGCGTTTCACCAGGAGCGCATCGCGGCCTACGCCGAAGTCATGGCCGGGTACACCGAGCGCATGCTCGCGTCCTGGTCGGACGGGCAATCGCTCGACATCCATGCGGCCATGATGCGTTTGACGCTCGACATCGTGGCCAAAACCTTGTTCGACACCGACGTGTCGCACGAGGCCGAAGACGTGGGCGCCGCGCTGGATGTCTTGATGGGCAAATTCATGCGTCAAGCTGGATTTGCCTTTCTCCTGCCTTCCTCGATTCCCATCCCCACCACCAGCCGGCTGCAGCGCGCCGTGAAGCAGCTCGATAAAGTGATCTACGGAATTATCCACACGCGGCGCTCGAGCGGCCAGATGTCCGGCGACCTGCTCAGCGTGTTATTGCAGGCTCAGGACGACGAAGGCGTGGGCATGACCGACCGCCAGCTCCACGATGAAATCATGACGCTGTTTCTTGCCGGGCACGAAACCACGGCCAACGCGCTTTCCTGGACATGGCTCCTGCTGGGACAGAACCCCGGCGTGGAGGAAAAGCTGGCCGAAGAGTTGCGCCGGGTGCTGGGCGGCAAGCCGCCCACCCTGGCCGATTTGCCGAAACTCGTTTACACCGACAGGGTGCTGCGCGAGTCGATGCGGCTGTACCCGCCCGTCTGGATCATTGGCAGGCGCGCCCTGGCGCCGTTCCGTCTGGGTGACTATGAACTGCCCGCGGATACCAATGTCATGATGTCGCAACTGCTGATGCACCATGACGCGCGATATTTCCCCGACCCCGAGCGATTTGATCCGGATCGCTGGTATCCCCAGGACCCGCGCGCCGCATCGCTGCCGCGATTCGCCTATTTTCCGTTTGGCGGAGGACCCCGTGTCTGTATCGGCGCGGGAT
>DATLTA010000138.1:0-9409 GCA_035533775.1 Candidatus Dormiibacterota bacterium
GCGCTACAGGATGTGGATTTTTTAGACGCCGGTTTTCTCAGCCCCTACAACATTGCGGGCGCAAAATTCAGCCCTTCCGGCAGTCTGTTTTTCATCCCTGAAGCGCCCATTAATGGCGTACCTCTTGCGAAGTCCATCGACGTATTCGATGTCCACCGCCAGCGGCTTGCATTGCAGATTGCTCTCCCAGAACCACTCGTTACAGGGCTAAACGCCATGTGTTTGGACGATACCGGCTCGAAGATTTTTGCTCTTTCACAATCGGGCATCACGATCGCGCAACTCGCTTTCGTCCCGCTCAGTATTGCTTCTGTCAGCCCCTCGGAGGCGTCAGCCGGAACAGCGATCTCGATCCGCGGCAGCGGCTTTCAGAACGGAGCCCAGATACTCCTCAACTCCATACCGGTACAGACCACCTATGTGGATGCGAATACTCTTCGCGCAACAATTCCGGCCGGTTTAACTGGGCCGATTCAAGTTTTAGTCACCAACCCGGATGGCGGTTCCTACAAATACGATGATGCCTTCACGGTTCAATGAAAAAACTCTATGTGTGACTCTGACTTCCGCCGCGAGTGGCAACCTTTGTCGGTCAGCAACCTAAACACGGGTGAAAAACTCGGATTGAAGTCCTCTTGTATCTGGCGAGTGCCAATTTTGGAGTAACTCGATGGGAAGTAGAGCTTGGTCTGATGGGAAGCGAATCGACCGAAATCATTTCTTTTTCAGCCGGACTAACCCGAAATGATATGGCAGGCCCGTGCGAACTCTAACCGCAGACCTAGCCGACCAAGTCGGCCCACTCTAACCAACTGAGCTACGGGCCGAATGTACCGGAATCAAGCCGTTAAGACGCTCTGCTAATACCGTAATTCACGCCTGGCGCACAATTTGGTTCCCGCGCGTTTCGGAATTGTCCGTGATCAGTAGCCCGTTGCGCTCGTCGGAGCGGGATTGGAGGGGGACGTGAGCAAAGGCATTGGTTCCAGCGGAAGGCGCTCGTCCGCGTCCGGTTGCTCGAAAACTTTCCGAATTCGGTACGTCGTGGACCGCTCGGCAGGGATGCGCCCAATGGACCGGATCAGGGCGCGGAATTCGCCGGGAGAGACATACTCGCCGAAATTCGCTCCCGCCGCTTTCGAGATGCTTTCCTCCATCAAGGTTCCGCCAAAATCGTTTGCCCCGGCATCGAGACATGACAGGGAGTCCTTGTAGCCAAGCTTGACCCAGGAGACTTGCACGTTGGGGATGTAGCCGTGCAGAAGCACGCGGGCAAGGGCATGAACGATCAGATCCTCGTGGACCGAACGCCCCGCGCGGGCGCCTCCGCTCTGAAACAGCCTGGTTTTGGAATGGATGAATCCGAGGGGAACGAATTCGGTGAATCCGCGGGTTTCCTTCTGAATATCGCGCAGCAGCAGCATGTGCCTGACCCAATGTTCGGGAAGTTCGGTGTGGCCGTACATCATCGTGGAAGTCGTGGGAATGCCGAGGCTGTGCGCCGTGCGAATCACTTCGATCCACTGCCGAACCTTCAATTTATTGGGACTGAGCGACCGGCGCACATTGTCGTCGAGAATTTCCGCGGCCGTTCCCGGAATGCTCCCCAAACCCGCTTCTTTCATCATGACCAGATACTCGCGCAGGGGCAGGCGCGTTTTTTCGACGCCGTATACGATTTCCATCGGCGAGAAGGCATGGACATGAAGCTCGGGGAGGCGCGCCTTGATGGCGCGCAGTAGCTCCACGTAGTAATAGCCGTCGAGATCTTTCGGCAGGCCGCCCTGAATGCACACTTCGGTGGCCCCGACCTGCACCGCTTCGAGCGACTTGGCAATGAGCGAGTCGGTGGAGTGGAAATAAGCGTCCGGCGAATCCGCGTTCCGGCCGAAACCGCAAAAAGCGCAGCCGATGATGCAGACGTTCGTGAAATTCAGATTCCGGTTCACCACGTAGGTAACATGTTCCCCGGACACGCGACGGCGAAGCTCGTCCGCGACTTTGAGCAGAGCCACAAGGTCGTTTCCTTCAGCCGTGGCCAGCGTCATCCCCTCTTCGAAATCCAAATCCTTGCCTGCGAGGACTTTTTCCAGAGTGCCGGCGACACCGGGGGTTGCCGCAGAGAGCGCTTGCTCCCAGGAAATTTCCTTCCACTTAGGGTTTAAGGTATTCAACACGGGCCAACCTCCCTTCGAGCATAACCGTCTGCGCCGCCGAGCTTTTGCACGTACGGCCGGAGGCGCGCATTTACGAATTCCGGCCGCGAGACATATTCCGGATAGAGCGCCAGGCGTTCGCGCAGGACGAATCCCGCCGACGCGGTTCGCGCCGCGAGCGAAGAAATTTGCGGCCAGGCGGCTTCCGGGTTGATGAAATCTTTTGTCACCGGAGAAATTCCGCCCCAGTCGTTGATGCCGGCTTTCAGCAGATCCGGATAATCCTTCGAGAGCAGATTCGGCGGGGATTGCAGATTCATTTCGCCTCCCAGAATCAGGCGCGCGACCCCGATGGTGCGCAGCAAATCGTCGTTGGAGGGCTCCGGCGCGAGAGCCATGGGAATATCCGGCTTCACGCGAAACGGCTGCACAATCACCTCTTGCACGTGGCCATGCTTTTGATGCGCGGCGCGGATCGCCAGCAGCGCGTCCACGCGGTCCTCGGGCGTCTCTCCAATCCCGATCAGGATGCCGGTCGTGAAGGCCATGGACAATTGCCCCGCATTCTCGATGGTCCGCAGGCGAAGCGAGGGAACTTTGTCCGGCGCCCTGTTGTGCGGCCCGCCGGGGCGGCCCAGGCGAGGGCCGGTGCTTTCCAGCATCAGGCCCACGCTGACGTTGGTTTCGCGCAGGCGACGAAGATCCTCCGCGCCCATCAAGCCCGGATTGGAATGAGGGAGAAGACCGGTCTTCTCCAGCACCATCTCGCTCATGGCCGCGACGTATTCCAGCGTGCGCTCGAAGCCCAGGCTTTTCAGAAACTCTTTCGCTTCGGGAAAAATTCGCTCAGGCTGGTCGCCGAGGCTGAACAATGCCTCTTTACATCCGGCAAGGCGGCCCGCCTCGGCGACGGCCAGCACATCGTCGGGAGTCATGTAGGGCTGCACACCGGATTGGGGATCCGCGCGGAAAGTGCAATAGCCGCAATAGTCACGGCACAGATGGGTGAGTGGAATGAAAACTTTTTTGGAATAGCTGACGGAATCGCTTTTGAAGCGGTCGCGGACGGCTGCTGCGGTCCGCAGCAACGGCCCCAGGGGGGCCTCTGCCATTAACGAAAGAGCGTCCTCGCGCGATACACCCCGGCCTTCCAATCCACGCTCTAAAGCGGCATCCACATGGTAGGGAACAGCGACATTCGACATCGGGGTGCCTTTGACAGAACTTTTCCGCTTAAAATCAACTCCATGATTAGAATATGCGTACCACCGGTTGGTGTCAACAAAAGGGGGACGGGATCAACGCGGAAAGAACGGTGCGAGAATCGCCGCGAACTGAGTAGAATGTGGGCGCATGAAACTGGCGTCGCGAGTCGCGAATCCATGATCCAACTTCCCACGCATCGGACCACTGATGGCTAACGCCCTGACGGCTGTTCGCCTGCTTCTTGTGGCCCCATTCGTGTACTTTATGGCCCGGGGAGACGCGCGTTCGGCGGTTCTCGCTTTGGTCGTCTGGGTGGTGGCGCTGGCCACGGATTTTATGGATGGGCCGGTTGCCCGCCGCACAGGCACGACGACACCGTTCGGCGGAACGTTCGATCACACCACCGATTTTCTTTTTGTGACCGGCGGGCTGTTTGGCGGGGCCTATCGCGGAGTTTTTCCGTGGATCCTGCCGGCGTTGATTGTCGCGGCATTCGCGCAATACTTCATCGATTCCTATTGGATTCACCGGCACAGGAAACTGCGCGGAAGCAAGCTGGGCCGCTATAACGGCATGCTGTACTTCGCGCCGCCCTGCGTGGAGATTCTCGTTCGCCTGGGCGCGCGGTTTCTGCAGCCGCTGCTTACGATTCTGGTGTGGGCGCTGGTTGTGAGCACGCTGGTCTCCATGGGCCAGCGGCTTTGGTTAAGCAGGCTACCCGAACATCTCGCGGCTCGCTCGCCGGAGAAATAGCAGACCGACGCCGGCGTTGAAAATAATGAAGAAATTGTGCATGACGAAGCCGAACGCGGTCATTTGGCCGGGCCTGGCCGGGAAAAGCAGGACCCAGAACAGGATGGCGACCGAGTGCATCGGTCCGGGCATGGCGGCTCCAAAGAAAATCACCGGCAGGTATCCGAGCATTTCGCCGAAACCCACCGTACCGCCAAACATTCTCAACGCCAGGGTATAGACAATCACGCCGACGATCACCAGCGGCGCGCGCATCAGGATCACCGCACCGTATTGCCAGATTTTCGCCAGGCGAAATGCGCGGAAGATCGGGCGGTCGCGCAAAGCGATCCCCGCGCCGATTTTTCCGCTGAAGAAAAGATGAAAAAACACGAAGAAGATTCCGGCGCCCAGGGCAATCCAGGGAATGATGTGAAAGACTTCCTGAAAATTCCTCCACTGCAGCATTACGCCGAGCGACGCCCATAGAATCAGGCTGTAAAATTCGCAAAACATCAGGAAAAGCATGCTGGAGCCGATCTCCCACCCGGGCACGCCGTCCCTGCGGTTCAGGTAGACCGCGATGGCGCCTTTGCTGACCTGCTCGTTCACCATGGAGAGAATGTAGGCGGAGGCGCGAATGGGCAGGATATCCGCATAGCGGATTTTTGTGTTGAACCAGTTGATGACGCTCCACACCACCAGGCTGTCGATCAGCAGGTACAGGAAACAGTACGGAATCATCAGGGCCAGCCAATGAAGCCAATTGACATTCTCAAAACTTTTTATGAGATAGGAAACGAGGGTGCTGTGTTCCGCGGCGGCGGCGCTTCTGAGACGCGTGTAGAGATAGGTGAAGCACGCCACGGTAATCAGAAACGGCAAAATTCGCTGCCATAGTTTGGCTTTCTTGCGGGCAACGCCAGGGGGCGTGCTTGTGGATGGGGCGGTTTCATTCATTTCGTTATCCTTGACCCAGGTTGACCCAGGCTGTTTTTAATCATTTCTTCGATTCCGGTAAGTTCGATCCCCAGAGCGCGCGCGGCAGGCTGCGGATCGATTTTCGTGTCCGCCGTGATGACCTCCAGAGCGTCCCGTGAAAATCCGGGCTTGCCCGCCAACTGGCGGATGGCCAGCATCAAGGAAATCCAACCCTTCGGAATCGATCCGATGCGGATTTCGCTCCCCAGCAGGCGGGCGGCTCGCTCGACCAGTTCCCGGTCCGGCAGGGAAACCGGGCCCACGAGATCCAAAACCAGGTTCTTCGCTACCGGCGGCTGTGTGGCATTCACCGCGGCCCGCGCCAGATCATCCACATACAGGGGCTGCTGAAGATTGCGGCCCCCGCCGATCAGCCTTGCCCGGCCATGGCTGGCGTGGCCCTTCAGGGCTGCCCCACCCGCCGTGCCGGGACCCAGCAGGAGTGGAGCGCGCAACACCGTATAACACAATCCCGAATCGCGGACCAGGGACTCCGCCTGGCCTTTGGTACGGTAGTAGCGATTGGCGGATGTTTCGTCGGCTCCTGTGGCGCTGACCAGAACGAATTTCTGGACCGCGGCTCGCTTCGCGGCTTCCACGACGGCGCGCGCCGGCGCCACGTTTGCCTGCTCGTACGTCGAATCCGGCCTTTCGACCAGAATTCCCGCGAGCTGGATGACCGAGGAGGCTCCTTGAAGCGCCGCGTCCAGACTCCCGGGGTCCTCGTAAGAGATCTGAACCACGCTGTTGGCATCGCCGAGCTGCGAGCGGATCTGCTCCGCGGCTCGGGCGGAGCGCACGGCAGCGACAAACGTGGTCGCCGCGCCGCCGTGTTCCGGTCCGCATCGCAGGATGGCCTGACCGACGGCGCTATTGGCGCCGGTGATGACTACCTTCATCCGGGATCCTATCACCCGACGACGCGAAACACGTGAATCGTCGCATTCGGTGGAATTTTTAACTGAGGGTATTTTTTGGCCCTCGCCTGCAACACGGCTTCCTTCTCGGCTGGATCGGTAACCAGCATCAGCGACCGATCATACAGGTTATTCCCGATCTTGATACGCACGTGCGGGTCACGCATTACATTTTCGTTCCAGCTTCTCGACGCTCCCTCGGGGAACACGGAGGAAAGGTATAGCCGGCCATTATAGGCGATGCAATTAATGGTTACCGAGTGAGGGAGCAAATACCAGGTCCGCGTCTGCACCTCGACATGCGGAACATTATTCGTGAACGACCAGTCCGCGACCGGAGTGGTGACGAGATTTCCCGTCAGCCACAGGCCGGGTGTCTGGTTATGAGGGTTAAGCCCAGTAATGCGCAGCACGACCAGCGTCAAAACCAGACAAGCCAGTATCCCAAGGACAATCTTCAGCAGCGTCTTCATGGGTCGTTCCCCGCGCCCGTTATTGAGCATTCGTTCCATGATAACGCGAGACGCGAAGCTCGCAAGTTTTCAGTCCCCGCATCGAAGGCGCTCCCCTATCAACCAATTACGCGGAAAATCTGAACCGTGGCGCCCGCCGGAATTTTCAGCAGAGGATACTTTTTCGTCTTCGCCTGCAGAACGGCCGCCCTCTCCGCGGGGTCGGTGACATAGACCAGCGTGCGATCGTACAATTGATTTCCAAGTTTTATGCGCACGTGTGGGTCGCGGGCCACATTCTCGTTCCAACTCCTGCCGTGAGGATATTCGATATTCCCGCGATAAATGGAGTCCAGGTACAGTTGACCGTTGTAGGCGACGCAATACGTGGTTACCGAGTGAGGAATCAGATACCAGGTCCGGGTCTGTACTTCGTCGGTGAGAATCTTGTTGGTGAACGACCAGTCGGTGACCGGAGTGGTGACGAGATTTCCTGTCAGCCACAGTCCGGGCGTCCTGCCATGAGGGTTCAGACCGGTAATGCGCAGCACGACCAGCGCCAAAACCAGACAAGCCACTATCCCCAGAACAAATTTCAGCAACGCCTTCATCGTCCGCTCCCGGAAAACGGAAAAAATCGAATGGTCTCCCCCATTTTGACGCCGCGCAGATGCGGTGGTTACCACGATCCTGAGCCGGAAATTCATTATAAATTCCCGAGCGCGAGCATCTTACACCCCGCCGCGCCGTTCCCTGCCGCTCATTTTCATTGATGATGGCGCGTGTCTTTATCCGCGCGCACGGAATATCCAGCCTTTCCGGCCCGTCCGCGAGCTGATTTTTGAAACGGGAACAAAGGCGGGGCGCCCCGTCCTTGACGCCTTTTAACGGGCGGGGATTCCTGGTTGGAGTTTTACTGTCTCGCGGATGTTCCAGGCCAGAAAGATCACGTCAAAAGCCCCGCCATTCATAAAACGAAGCACAGGGCACCCAGCGCAAAGGCAAAAAGCAAAGGCACACAGGCTGAAGCCTGTGCCACTGGGTGGGTTTAGGTAGCACAGGCTTCAGCCTGTGTGGGGTACTGCTTCCGGCCCTGTGGCGCGATGCGGGCGAGTAGCGCGATGCAGAGAATGAATCCAGATCATCACTCAAGAAACAAAACCACACTCTCCGACCTTCGAAACCCGCGAGGGATTGGCCATCCCCAAGTCCGAATCAGAATTGCATCCTCGACCGCCGTGATCTTGTTAAACTCGGGTACTAGCCCGGCAGGGAAGGCCATGCTCCCCGATGCGAATAGCTATCTACTGCTTCTCTTACTTCCTGCACTTATTGGGTGTCGTTCTAATGTGCGCATCCTTTCTCTATGAGGATGAGGAAGGAAAAATCCAGAGCAGAGTTCAAGAGTGGTGGATCAAACTGGACGATAAGCAATCCGCATCGCGCTCTCGGGTCGCGGCATTCATGCAAGAGGTAGCGAGGCTCACCGCGCAAGGTTTTGACAGCCTGTTCGGCAAAAGATTGTTGTCGTTACGCTTTATCGTCGTTTCCGTCTACCTTTCCATCGCATCCTTTTTCCTGTTCGGACTCCTCACATTCTCGATGATACGCAATCCAGGGAGCCTCACGCGTCATGGATTATTCCTAAGCTTCCTCTCGTTTCTTACCCTGGCATCATTTCCGGCCCTTTTGGGGGAAGGCAGAACATTTGGGGATAGACTGTTCCGCGGGATTTGGTGGGCAGTAATTCCTGTATTTGCCCTTTCAATATCGGGCTTTCTTGTATTCGTCTACAAGCGTTTCGGAGCTGCATCCACTTTCCGAGGGATCGGTCTTGCTTTGCTTCCCTTCGCTATCAGCTTCGTTGTAGACCTTGCCTATATAGTGCTCACGCGCTGGATTCTTCGCCGAATTCGGGGAATCGACCGCGTATCTGAGATTGTGCTTATGCTTACAGAGTATTTCCTGATCTTGGCAATTATCTTGGTGGGACTCCCTGATATAGGCTTGCTCGCTGCTAAGTATTCGCTGCGAGTAGGCGGGTTCACCATCCTTTCGGTGAGTTTCGATTCCATCGATATCCTCGTAGCTTTCTCTGGCCTGCTTGTGGCTCTAATTCTCTTCTTTCACCGGCTGTTCTGGCCTTTCATCCAGAGACCGCTATATGTCATCCAACGATTTAGGCTGATTAAAAACAAGAAATGGTTAATCGTAACGGGCGTGATTCTTACCATTTCGCCTTGGCACATGACGATTCAGTCGCTGATAGTTTTGCTGACGAAGCTTTTCTGATGGGACGAAACTTTTGCCGGACGGGTGACCCATCCTTTCATCGTTTTCCCTCTTGACGTGTGCTCACGGCTGGATGATACCACTGCAGTACGTCATCGCTGAGGAACCAGTTTTGCTTTTTCGGAAGGCAGACCCCTTCGGGTTTTAAAGAAAGCCCCGGGCTTTTGATTTCTCCTTCGTTCCAGGGCCGGTAAAATCATTCGCCGCTACGGGCGCGGCCTTTCGCTTCCCTCTACGCTCTTGATGCTTTACAAGGGCGGGCCGCTGGATTGGAGTTTTGCTGCCTCTTGGTCGGTCCGGGGCAAGAAGATCTCGTCAAAAGCGGCGCCTGCGCCAACTTCCTAACTGATTGAAAAGTTTGGCTCCCCGGGCAAGATTCGAACTTGCAACCCTTCGGTTAACAGTTGCGGCGCCTAACCTTACTACTGATTGCGATCCTTCGCTATCATGTTGATTCTCCGCGCCAGTAGCGGTGATTTTCAATGTCGCCCGTTTGTTACCATCTGCGATGATTCCTTATCGAGATGGGGCACAAAATAGGGCACATGCGATTTACGCCTTGCGCGAAGTAGCAAAGTCGCTAATTTGCCAGAAATGCCTCTCGTATCGGGCTGTGGGAGGTGCAACCTAGGGGTTCTTGGCTTTCGATGATCGGCTAACAATGTCAAGAATA